>DATFTB010000302.1:0-30787 GCA_035262325.1 Candidatus Acidiferrum sp. | reverse complement strand
CACCGCTCACCAGCGCCATCAGACCGGGGAACGAATCGGATGGCCTGGAGGTGGTGGTGCGGGTGTAATTGACGCCCGTCTTGCCAAGCGCGGCAAGAGTCGGGCAGTACGGCGCTCCGCCGTTCACGCCCGCGAGACCCTCGGAGCAGTTGATAAAGTCCACCGCGTGCATCCCATCGATACTGATCAACAAGACATGCTTAGTTTTTGCATCTTCCCAAGCCTGCGCTGGAGCCGGGACACTGAATCCGACTAGGCCAAGCGACAAGGCCATTGCCAAAAGCTTTTTTGTCATCATCTCTCTCCGTATCTCTCTGTATGTTGATTGACGTGTTCGCTGAAGGGCGTCGAGAACACGTACGAACCCCGCGCAGGAAGCCTAGAGGCCTTTTGTTACAGAACGTGCTTGTTTCAATGTCTTACGCGTTAAAGCGCACGAAATTGCCAAGGTTATCCACAGGGAAACACACGAGCTTGCGATTTGTTTACAGCTCGCACCGCTTTTGTGAAGGTTTTTTCAGGTGAGGGACTAGGACTCGGGCGGTCGACTGACGGCGAAGGCTTCCTTATGAATGGCCTCGGCTCGCTCGAGCGCCACGCTGATATTTTCACAAATGTTCTCGGATCCCACATGCCTGTCGAATCCCGCCTCGCGCATCAAAGCTTCGGGTTGTGGTCTGGCGCCGCAAACGAGCATCGCGCGACCGCTTCTTTGCAACTGGTCGGCGAGTTCCTCCAAAGCGGCGATTCCCGTGGCGTCGATTGCCGTCATATTGCGCAGGCGCAGAATCACAATCGGCGGCAGGTCTCGGAGGTGCTCCGAGATAGCGGAGATTTTGTCAGTTACGCCGAATAGAAAAGGCCCGTGAATGCGGTACACAGCTGCATAGTCAGGGAGTTCCTTGTCCTGCAGAATATGCGCCCGGCCGTCTTCCACGTAGTCTTCGGTGACCTTGGAAACCGTTGTGGTCTGCGAAATCTTGCGAATGAAGGTAAACGCAGCCAGGATCATGCCCACCTCGACCGCGAGGGTCAGATCTGCGAATACGGTCAGGCTGAGCGTGAGAATCCAAACGGCAATATCCGCTTTGGTCAGCCTCAGGATTTCAGGAATCTCGGCCCAATCTCCCATGTTGTAGGCGACCATAAACAGAATGCTGGCGAGTGCGGCCAGTGGAAGGTTCTTCACCAATGGAGCGGCAAACAGAATCACGGCCAGCAAGGTGAGCGCGTGAACCATCCCAGCGACAGGGGATTTGGCGCCTGAGCGGACGTTGGTGGCGGTTCTCGCGATTGCGCCCGTTGCCGGCAAGCCGCCGAACAGGGGCGAGAAAATGTTGGCGACACCTTGCGCAATAAGCTCGACGTTCGGATTGTGCTTGTCCTGACTCATGCGGTCAGAGACAACGGCGGAAAAGAGCGATTCGATCGCGCCGAGCATTGCCACGGTCACGGCCGGCGACAATAAATGCAGCAACAAGACCGGCTGAAGTTTCGGAACCGCGATATGTGGTAGACCGCTCGGAATTCCTCCGAAGCGCGTGCCGATGGTTTCGACGGGAATGTGCAAGAGGCTTACGGCGGCCGTGGCTCCAAAACACACGACGATAGCGCCGGGAACCCGCTTGGAGAAGCGAGCGCAAAGAATCATCACCAGGAGCGAAGCCGCTCCCAACGCCGTTGCGGCCCAATTGAGTGAGCGAAAATTTGCCGCGATGGCGCCCATGCGGTGGAAGAAATCACCGGGGATGTGCTCCATCCTTAGGCCGAAGAAGTCGCGAATTTGCGTGCTGGCGATCAGAATGGCGATGCCATTCGTGAACCCGACGACCACGGGACGGGGGAAAAACTTAACCATGGTTCCCAGACCGGTGGCGCCCATGACCACCAGAATCACGCCCGCCAACATCGTGCAGGTGAACAGGCCGTCGATTCCGTAGCGTGCGATGATGCCAAGTACCACGACGACGAACGCACCCGTTGGACCGCCGATTTGCGTTTTGGAGCCGCCTAGCGCGGAAATCAAGAAGCCGGTGACGATGGCACAGTAGATTCCTGCCTGCGGCGGCAGCCCCGAAGCGATGGCGAAGGCCATCGCAAGAGGCAGTGCCACGAGGCCCACGGTTATCCCGGCAATCAAATCGGATGTGAATTTCTCAACGCTGTATTGGCGAAGGAGAATGACCGATTTCGGTAACCACGCTTCGATTGCGGCGTTCATTGTTGGGTGGACCTGGCCGTCCGTTCTCGTAGGGATAGTGTAGCAAGCCGCACCCTCGGTGGCTTTGTTTTCCCGTTTCTGGTGCCCGAAGTTGAATCAGCTTTCGTGCGGGTTTGCCATGCGGATCAGTCCGCCGCTTTGCTCCGGATCGCCGCCGGCTTCCAGCGCAGAATCGGCTTGCGCGCGGCGCCGACCTCGTCCAGGCGGCGTACGCGCGTCGTATGCGGGGCCGTCCGTACGACTTCGGGATTTTTCTCCGCTTCCTGCGCGATGGACTTCATTGCGTCGATGAAAAGATCGCATTCCTCCTTGTCTTCCGATTCGGTCGGCTCGATCATCAACGCCCCCGGCACGATGAGCGGAAACGCCGTGGTATACGGATGAAAGCCGTAGTCGATCAACCGCTTCGCGATATCCATCGTGTTTACGCCGTTCCTCTTTTGCAGCGCGTCGCTGAAGACAACCTCGTGCATGGACGGGCGGGCATACGGCAGATCGAACACGCCCTCCAGGTGCTTGCGGATGTAGTTTGCGTTCAAGACGGCGTCTTCCGTGGCTTGGCGAATTCCTGGACCGTAAGCGAGGATATAAGCTAGCGCTCGCACAAGGACTCCGAAATTGCCGGAGAACGCTTTTACCCGGCCGATACTCTCCTTGCGGTGAAAATCGAGCGCCAGCTTGCCATCAGCCTTCGCCACCAGCACAGGCACCGGCAGAAATGGTTCCAGGGTTTTCTTTACAGCCACGGGACCCGCGCCGGGTCCGCCCCCGCCGTGCGGCGTTGAAAATGTTTTGTGAAGGTTTAAGTGCATCACGTCGACGCCAAGATCACCGGGACGCGTCACGCCGGCGAGGGCGTTCATGTTTGCACCGTCCATGTACAGCAGCGCGCCCTTGCTGTGAAGGATTTCGGCAATTTCCGGAATCTGCTGCTCGTAGATGCCCAGCGTGGACGGATTGGTGATCATGAGCGCCGCCACGTCTTCGGTGACCTGCGCTCGAAGCTTGCCGATATCCACCTGCCCCTCGGCGTTAGACTTGATGTTTTCTACCTCGTAGCCGGCAATCACCGCAGTCGCGGGATTCGTGCCGTGCGCCGAGTCGGGAATCAGCACCTTTCTCCGGGGTTTCCCACGCTTCTCATGGTGAGCGCGGATGAGCAGCAAGCCCGTCAGTTCTCCTTGCGCGCCGGCCGCGGGTTGCAGGGTAATCGCGTCCATGCCGGTAATTTCGAGCAGGCACTTTTCAAGCAATGACAGGATCTTCAGGCAACCCTGCGAGAGTTCTTGCGGTTGAGAAGGGTGTTCGGTCGCGAGGCCGGCCAACCTCGCCACGTACTCGTTCACCCGCGGGTTGTATTTCATGGTGCAGGAGCCGAGCGGATACATTCCCAAATCAATCGCGTAGTTCCAGGTCGAAAGGCGCGTGAAGTGTCTAAGTACTTCGATTTCGCTGACTTCGGGAAACCCTTCCACCCCGCCCCGACGGTGTGCACTGCCCAGAGCTTTTGCCGGATCTACGGCAGGCACATCGAGCGGCGGAAGATCAAAGGCCCTTTTTCCAGGCGAGGACTTCTCGAAAATCAGCCCGGCATTCTGATTTGTTTGCCGCGAGGCTTTTCTGATTTTGCTGTTCATCTCGAGTGTCCGCTCGCCGCGCGTTCGCTTCTCACAGAGGCTGCTCCAGGGCGCGCTTGACGCCTGCGACAAAGCGCTCAATCTCGCCGTGGGTGGTGGTCTCCGTTACGCAAACAAGGGCATGTTTGCTCAACTCCGAATACGCAGAGCCCAGGACAAAGGGCCCGACAATCTTGTCCTTCAACAGTTCGGCGTTCACCATTTTCACCGATCGGGGAAGTTCCACGGTGAATTCATTGAAAAAGGGCGCTGCGAAGGTGCGCTTTACGCCGGGAATTCTCTCCAACTCCCGCAGCGCATATTGAGCTTTGGCAAGATTGTGCTCCGCCATCTCGCGGATGCCTTCCTTTCCGAGAAGCGCCAGGTGCACGGTGACGGCCAGGGCGCAAAGCGCCTGGTTCGTGCAGATGTTCGAAGTCGCCTTTTCGCGACGGATGTGCTGTTCTCGCGTCGCCAGTGTCAGAACAAAACCGCGACGGCCCTCCTGGTCGGTCGTTTGCCCTGCCAGGCGCCCGGGCATTTGGCGCACAAATTTCTCTTGCGCAGCCACGACGCCGGCAAACGGACCGCCGTAGCTCGGCGCAAGGCCTAAACTCTGCGCCTCCATCGCCACAATGTCCGCTTCCGCCGGAGGCTTTACAACACCCAGCGACAAAGCCTCAGCAATCGCGGTAACAAGCAGCGCGCCCGAGGCGTGAGCGGCCTCGGCGAGCGATGCCAGATTTTCGATTGCCCCAAAGAAGTTCGGTGACTGCACCACCAGGGCGCATACGTCATCCCGCAGCGCGACTTTCAGCCCGTTCGAGTCGACTGTACCCGCAGCGGCGTAGGAGATTTCCTCGATGCGGAGGCCGGAGTTTTTCGCATACGTCCGCAAAACCTCGCGATATTCGGGGTGCACCGATCTAGCCACGAGCACGCGGCGCCTTCCCGTCAGCCTTTCAGCCATCAGCACGGCTTCGGTAGTCGCCGTCGAGCCATCGTACATCGAGGCGTTCGCGACTTCCTGCCCCGTCAATTGGCACATCAGGGTCTGAAATTCAAAAATCGCCTGCAGCGTGCCCTGCGAAATCTCCGCCTGATACGGCGTGTAGGAAGTGAGAAACTCGCCGCGCTGCAATATGGTATCGGTCACAACCGACCGCAGATGATTGTAGACTCCGGCGCCAAGAAAGCTCGTGTAGCCCGCCGAGTTTTCGGCCGCACGGGCCTGAAAATACTGGAGGAGTTCGGTTTCCGACAGCGGGCCCGGGAGGTTGAGCGGCTTCTTGAGGCGATAGGGCTCGGGGACGGACGAGAACAACTCTTCGATCGATTTTGCCCCGATGGCGGCCAGCATTTCCTGCCGCTCGTTTGGGCTCTTCGGGAGATAGCGCATCAGGCCGACGCTTCCTTCTTTTTCTCGTCGATGTACGCTTCGTAGCCCGCTGCATCCATCAGGGAGGTCAATTCGGCGGGATTGGCGAGCTTCACTTTTATGAGCCAGCCCTCGCCGTGCGGGTCCGTATTGATGAGTTCCGGCTTGTTCTGAAGCGCGCTGTTGGCCTCAACGACCTCGCCGCCGGCCGGCGCATAGATATCGCTCACCGCTTTCACCGATTCCACCGAGCCAAAAGTCTTTCCCGCGCTCAACGCCGTGCCGACTGCGGGTAGTTCGACGAATACCACGTCACCCAGTTCGTGCTGAGCATAATCGGTGATGCCGATGGTGGCGTTGCCGTCTTTTCGATCAACCCATTCGTGCTCTTTGGAGTAGCGGAACTGTTTCGGGTAGGCCATGTCGTCCCTCCTTCGATCGGTCTCAAAACCATTGCCGTTCTTAGCCCGCGATTGCTCTCTTCTGTCGCTTGTAAAAGGGCGTCGGCACTACCTGCGCCCGGCACCTCTGGGAACGGATCTCGACGTAGACGGAACTGCCGATGGCGGAAAACGCCGGCGCCACGTAAGCGAGCGCGATGTTTTTCGAGAGCGTCGGCGAAGGCGAGCCGCTTGTCACCACTCCAATGTTGTCGCCCTGCTCGTTCAGGCAAGCATAGCCGTCGCGCGCAATCCCGCGCTCCACCATTTCGAGGCCTACCAACGTCCTCTGCAATCCCGCGGCACGCGCTTCGGCCAGTGCCGCACGTCCGATAAACTCGCCCTTTTCGATTTTGCAATAGCGGTCGAGGCCAGCCTCCCAAACATTGATTTTGTCGCTGATCTCGTGCTCGTACAACGCCATCTTGGACTCGAGCCGGAGGGTATTCCGCGCTCCGAGACCGCACGGCACGATACCCAATTCCTTCCCGGCGTCGATAACCTGCTTCCAGACTCGCTCGCCGGTGTCGACGTCGGAGGGGATATAAATCTCGAATCCGTCTTCGCCGGTGTAGCCTGTTCGGGCGATGAGCGTATCGCGCAGCCCGCACACCGTTCCATGTGTAAACCAGTAGTACTTGATGCTGTCAAGAGGCGCGTCGGTCAATTTTCCCAATACATCGACAGCGCGCGGACCTTGAATCGCCAACTGGGTGTATGCGTCACTACGATCTTCTACCTTGCAGTCGAAATTCGTTGTATTTTCTCTCACCCAGGTGACGTCTTTCTCGCGCGTGCCTGCGTTGATCACCAGGAGATAGTCCTCTTCCCCGAGACGATGGACGATGACATCGTCTACGAACGTCCCTTCCGGATACAGCATCGCCGAGTACTGCGCTTGGCCAATCGCCAGTTTGGAGGCGTCGTTCATGGTGATGTGCTGCACGGCTGCGAGAGCTGCACCAGGGGTCTTCCGGCCGTGAACGCGGATGTCACCCATGTGACTCACGTCAAAAATGCCGACTCCGTTGCGTACCGACTTGTGTTCGGCTACGAGGCCGCCGCTCAAGGGGTATTCCACGGGCATGTCCCAGCCGCCAAAATTCACCATCTTTGCCCCAAGGCGGCGATGCAACGCGTTCAGTGGCGTCTTTCGGAGGATTGCATTTGCAGGAGAGATTACGGAGTCCATTCCGTTTGCTCGGGCAAATTTGGATGGTAGCATGCGACCCGGTTGCCGTCAAAATAAGGCGTTCCCGGCGGTGCGCCGATGGGCGCTGCGTTTCAAAAAGAAGGGAATCTTCCGGGGTTTGCGGCTCCGACGAAGAGCTGGCACGCGAATCGCGAAATTCCCGTTGGCGGTTCGCCAATGGCTTTTCGTTCCCGCTCTTGCTGGTGGCGCAACCCTCAGGTAGAGTTTGTTCGGAGGCGCTTATGGCAGCCCATCCGCAGATTGTCTGCACGCAATGCGACAAGCCTGAAGACTCTTGTACCTGCGAGAAGTACTGCACGATCTGCAAGGGCCAGCACAACGTCCGGCTGTGTGCCGACGGCCTTTACTACTGCCCGGACTGCCGCGAAGCGTGCGACGTGGCACTGGCCAACGAACGATAACCGTGCGCGACCGGCCACATATGATCAGCGTCCGTGTGGACCATGACGACCGCCTGGTGGCTGCCGTCGGTGGAGCCGCGCGTTATCTGGCGGACGTCGCCGGTCTCGATAACGATGTGATCCTACAGTTTCAGGATTCAGTCGTGTCTGCTTGCCGCTTTTGCTTCCAGTGCCCCGATTCGGCGGAAAGCTGTGCGATTATTTTGCGCCGCTCGGAAGATCGAATCGAAGTGGAGGTATCACTCGGCAGCGCACAAGCGCCCCCGGCCGAGAAACCATCGTGGAGGGGGATTGACGAAGTTCACTGCGAAGCGGGGCTGCACACATCGATGCTCCGCCTCACCAAGTTCGTTTCGCCGGGGCATGCTGCCGAATAGGTAGGGCTTTTCGCCGGGATCCTTCGTTAGGATCACAACCTGCGGAAGGCGAACGAAAAAAGTCCCGTGTCCGAGTTAAACAAGACTTCCGCGAAAGCGTTTGCCGATTGCCTCGAGTGAAATCGCCCTTACATCTTGAAGGCAAAGGTATTTCGCCGGATCAGCGAAGTCATCTGGTCGTCGCTGATCGACAGCCGAATCAGCACCCGGTCTCCCGAGGGCGCCACGGTCGTCTGGTCAAGGAGTTGTCCAAGCTCCGGATTGTCCTTGCTTGCTTGATACTTCTTGTAGAGAAGCCCTGCAGTCATCAACTGGCTCAACGTATTGGCATCCTGCGTTGACCCGCAGACCGCCTGAAATTTCCCATCAACGCCGCTGCTGGCCGTCGCCGTGATGATCATCGACTTCATGTTCGCCACCAGTTTCGCCGCCTCCGGGAACTGCTGCACCTCGGGAGCGAGTTGTGACATCGCCAGCCGCGTGTAGCTCGGATTCAGCACGGCCCAAACCACTCCCGAGCCGTTGACTTCGTTGATCAGGCTGAACATCTGTTCGTTTCGCAGCAGCCCATCCTCGCGTCCGAACCGGATTTCGAGGAGTTTTTCGAGCAGCACTTTGTGGCCAAAAACCGCCTTGTTCGAATCCAGGAAAAAGAAGAAAAGATCCGTATCGCTGGACCCGGAGCCGAACGCAAACAGTGTGTAGTCGTTGACCTTCACCGTGGGCAGCTTTTGCTGTTTGAAATAGGCCTGCGTGGATTCGGGATTGTAGTTCCCCATCGCGATTCCAACGAGCATTTCGCCCGAGGGAACGTCGCTCCCGTCCTTTTTCACCACCCCGTCAGCGACAAGGCCCCAGACCAGTTCGTCCACCTGCGTATTCGGGTCGACTCCAGCCGACGCCAGAAATTTCTCGAACTGCCGAAAGCGCTCGGGCAGCATCTGTTCCTGAAGGGCAGGGAACCATTTCATCGTGCGCGCCTTCTTGAGGTCGGCGTAGGCGAACTCGCCGGTTTCCTTCGGGAAAAGGGCGATGGTGTCCGCGCCCACTCCGCCCGCCTTCGCGGGCTTGGCCGTGGCCGCCAGCAACACGAACACGGCGGCTGCCGCAACGCACCGCGCGAACGTTTCCGTCGACTTCATGTCTTGCTCCTTTCGAGAGGCCAGGACTAAAACCCCATTTTACGACAATGTGGTCTCACTAGCCCAATCGGTTGCGCAGTTCATCAACCTTCGCCCTCACACTGGCGATGTAAGCTGTGTCCTTCAAGCCTTCCAGGTTGATTTCCACGTTTGCGAGCGCTCCTTTCGCGCCCGCTACCGCGATTAGACGCGCCACCTCGAGGTCTGACTTCATAGATGCGGCTGCGATGGTTTCCAGTTGCTGGAGTTGTTGGCAGAGTCTCGCGGCTCTCTCTGCCACTTCGAGCGGCACTTCTGCCGCGCCCTTGGTCGCAGCTTGTATGGCTTCTTCGCGGTGGCGAGTCTCTTCCGTTCCGCCTTGCGGAAGCTTGAACGCGGCCATCACCGCATCATAGGCGGCCGCGTCGCGATCGATCGCCTCGGCGAATACGTCGGTAGCTTTGCGCAGGGCCTCGAGCTGTTCGGAGAGCCGATCGACGTGCGCCGACTGCGATTTTTTCTTGCGCGATAGGGCCGCGACCATTTGCCCGAGTGATGCGCTCAACGCCGCGGCCAAAGCAGACACGCTTCCTCCCCCCGGGGTCGGCGTGGGCGCGGCGACGGCATCCAGAAACGGGCGCGCCAGGCCTCGAAGCTTCCCGTCTTTGGCTTCGAGTGCCGCGCCACCCAGGGCCGCTTCCAGCTTGTTTTCGAACACCTGGGAGGGAGAAAAGTTCTCGAGTTGCAGAAAATAATCAGTGGCCATCTCGATGGCTTTCTTGGGAACCAGTCCTACAATCTCGCTGCCGACCGGCACGGCTCCGTAGCGCGCCGCTTCGCGCTTTACAATCTCGTATACACGATGCATCGGGGTCTGCTCGAAATCGGTCAGGTTGATGGACACCTGCGCCAGGTTTCTCGCTTTCAACTCAACGCCCATGGACTTCACATAGCGCAGCCCCCCGCTCGAGAAACGGATGGCCTTGGCAATCTTGTTGGCGATGCCCACATCGGGCGTATTGAGATTGACGTTGTAGGCAATCAGGAATTTTCGGGCGCCGACAACGGTGACGCCTGCCGTCGGGTGGACCTTGGGCTCTCCCACGTCCGGTTGCCGATCGTGGTTCCTCTTCATCTCTTCCCGAAGGCCCTCGAATTGTCCGCGCCTTACATTTTCGAGGTTCACGCGGTCCGGACGCATCGCGGCGGCTTCGTAGAAGAAAACGGGAATGCGGAAGCGCTTCCAGATTTCATTTCCGACGCGCCGCGCGAGCGCAGCGCAGTCCTCAACCGTCACTCCCTCGATCGGGATAAAAGGGACAACATCGGTCGCTCCGACCCGCGGATGCGCGCCGGTGTGTTGGGTCATGTCGATCAGTTCCATGGCTTTCCCGGTGCCGAGCAATGCCGCTTCCGCGACGGCGTCGGGATCTCCCGCGAGCGTGATCACCGAGCGGTTGTGGTCGGCATCCATCTCGCGATCCAACACATACACGCCCGGTACGGCACTCATCGCTCGCACGATGGCGTCGACCTTGGAGGCGTCCCGCCCTTCAGAAAAATTTGGCACAGATTCAATCAGTCGTTTCATCTTCACGTTTCCATTGCCCGTGCGGGCACAAAATCGCTTTGCCCGGATTGGACGCTCTTTTCCCTTAGTCCTGCATGTAGATGATCTCGCCGCGTTTTAGCGTCATCCAGCAGCGATGCTCGCCAAAATAATAGGGAATTTCGCGGTAATCCTCCACCTCGAACACGGCCAGGTCGGCTTGCTTGCCGGTTTCGATCGATCCCACAATCTTTTCGCGTCGCAAAGCATAAGCGCCGTTGATCGTCGCGGCAGCGATGGCTTCGGCGGGGGTCATTCGCAACTGCGTGCAGGCCAGCGACAGGATCATGGGCATACTCACGGTCGGGCTTGTTCCGGGGTTGTAGTCGGTCGCGAGTGCCACGATCGCTCCAGCGTCGATGAGCTTTCGGGCAGGCGCATAATTTCGCCAACCGAGGTGAAAGTCACATCCTGGCAAGAGCGTCGCTGCCGTGCGCGACCCTGCCAGCGCGCTTATGTCGCTCGAGTTGATCTGCTCGAGATGGTCGCAGCTCGCCGCCCCCAGTTCTACGCCGAGCTGCGCGGCTCGCTTCCGGGACAATTGCTCCGCATGAAGCCGCGGCACCAGCCCGTGGCGTTTGCCTTCCACGAGGATCCGCTTTGCTTCGAGGCGTGTGAAAGCGCCCCGGTCGCAGAACACGTCGCAGAACTCGGCGAGGTTTTGACCGGCGACCTCGGGCAACATTTTTTCGATGACCATTGTGGTATAGCGTTCCGCTCCGTCGGCTTTTCTCCGAAATTCTTCCGGCACAACGTGAGCGCCGAGAAAAGTTGAAACTATGTCGAGAGGTTGCCCTTCGCGCAATTCCTTTTGCAACGTCAAAATTTTCAGTTCGCTGGCGGTGTCGAGCCCGTAGCCGCTTTTCGCTTCAACCGTTGTGGTTCCGTGGGAAACGAAGGCTTCGAGCGCCGCTCTCGCCCGGTGCTTCAATGCATCCTTCGTCGCGGCTCTGAGCTTTTTCACCGAATTCAGAATCCCGCCGCCCTTCTGCGCGATTTCTTCGTAACTGACTCCTTGAATCTTCAATTCGTACTCTTCCGCGCGGCTGGCCGCATGAATCAAGTGCGTGTGCGAATCGACAAATCCAGGCAGGACCACGCGTCCAGCAACGTCGAGCTTCTCGGCGTTCCTGGATTCGCTCGAGGCTTCGACCTCCCGGCGTGTTCCCGCCGCGGCGATCCTTCCATTGCGCACCAGAACGGCGCCGTCCTTTACGATCCCCAGTTTGGAGAGGGAAGCACCCCGCCGCGCAGTGCTTCCGCGCAGAGTAAGGAGTTGCGATATGCCTGTGATCAGCAGCCTTTGGTCCAAAATGTCGTTCGAGCGGTCCTGCCGGGCCAAATCTCGGTCACGCCCCGACGGCAATGCCCTGGTAGGCTGGCACAAACCTTTCTTTCACAAAATTCTCGATTGAAGTCGGCGTGGTATTCCTCGCCGATCGCGTTTCCGTGGGCCTGACCGTGCCGTTGTTGAAGGCCCGAAACATTTCGGTGAAAAGCGCTGCGGTCTTGCGGGGAGTTCCCATCTGGACGAGAACTTTCTCGACCTCGTCGTAAGGGAACTGGACATAGCGCAGATCTGCTTTTCCGAGCGCCTTCCCCATCACAGCGACCACCTCGCTCATGCGCAGGTCGCGCTGCCCGAGCAAGTCTTGAGTGGACTTCCCGGTGAAATCAAGCTTGAACAGGCGTTCGGCCACGTAGGCCCCAATGTCGCGCGTGGCGATCATCGGAATCCGCAGGTCGCTTTTCAGCGCCCCTCCAAAAATGCCCATCAGCTGGATCATGCTGATTCCGGGCAAAAGGTTTTCGAAAAAATAGGCGGAGCGCAAATGCAACACGTTCAGCCTGTCGATGGCATTCAGCTTCCGCTCGGAGAAATGCAGCCCGACAATAGGTCCGGTAGAGGCCGCGAGGTGTGCTCCGACACTGCTGAGGTTTACGGCGTACTGGAGGCCTGCGTTCTTGGCTGCTATCGAGATGGTATCGGTCGCTCGTTCCTGATCTGTGCGGTAATCGGGCGATCGCATTGCCGGTGGAATCATGAGGAACGCCGCCCGCACCCCGGTAAATGCCTTGGTCAGCGCCCGCGAATCCGTTACGTCACCCACAAACGCCTCGGCGCCTTTCTGCGCGAACGCCTGCAGCCTTCCTCCGTGCCGGCCGTAGACCCTGACCCTCTCTCCCTTGCCCAAAAGTATCCTTGTGACGACAGATCCGATGTTGCCCGTCGCACCCAACACTGTGTACATCATCTCACTCCCTCGACCCGTGATACCCGCCCTTGTTGCGCCATCTGCCGCTCCGGGCTTCCGTTCCGGCGGTTCGACCCCGCCGGCCCCCTGGTCGCCGAACTCAGAGCATTGGCACCTTGACGCCAGACCGCTTCGCAAATTCAATCGCTTCCGGATAACCCGCGTCGACATGACGTACAACACCCATACCCGGATCATTCCGCAACACCCGTTCGATGCGCTGCGCCATCCCCTTGGTGCCATCGGCGCAGGTTACCTGTCCGGCATGCTGCGAATATCCAATCCCGACCCCACCGCCATTGTGAATGGACACCCACGAAGCCCCGCTCGCGGTGTTTATCAAGGCATTTAGCAGCGCCCAGTCGGCAACGGCATCGGAACCGTCTTTCATTGCTTCGGTCTCGCGATACGGCGAGGCCACTGAACCGCAATCGAGATGGTCACGTCCAATAACGATCGGAGCCTTCAGCTCCCCACGGGCAACCAGATCGTTCAGCGCCAGTCCGAACTTGTCGCGCTCGCCATAGCCCAGCCAGCAAATTCGCGACGGCAGACCTTGAAACTTTACTTTCTTCCCGGCCATGGTGATCCAGCGCTTCAGATGCTCATTTTCGGGAAACAGTTCGAGCACCAAGCGGTCGGTGCGCGCGATGTCGGAGGCTTCTCCGGAAAGCGCGGCCCACCGGAACGGCCCTTTGCCCTCACAGAACAAGGGCCGGATGTAGGCGGGTACAAATCCCGGGAAGGCATACGCATCCTTTACACCCGCCTCGTAGGCAAAGGTTCGGATATTGTTTCCGTAATCGAACGTGACCGCGCCGAGCTTTTGCAGTTCGAGCATTCCTTGTACATGCTGGGCCATTGCGGCAAGCGCCCTTTTGCGATACTCCTGCGGATTCGTCTTGCGCAGTTCCAGGGCTTCTGCGAGCGTCGTTCCGTTTGGTACGTAGCCGCCAATCGGATCATGGGCGCTGGTTTGATCGGTCAAAATATCCGGTACGACGCCGCGCCGAGCCAGTTCAGGGACCAGGTCGGCGCAGTTTCCGAGCAGCCCTACCGAAGCCGCCTCGCCCTGGCGCAGCGCATTCTTGAGGATCCGCAGGGCTTCGTCGAGCGACGTCACCATCACATTGCAGTAACCGCCCTTGACGCGCCGCTTGATCCTCTCGGGGTCCACGTCGATTCCGAGAAAGGCTGCGCCGTTCATGGTCGCCGCGAGCGGTTGCGCTCCGCCCATGCCCCCCATGCCCCCGGACACGACGAGTTTGCCGCGCAAATCGCCGGCGAAATGCTTCCTCGCGGCTGCCGCAAAGGTTTCGTAGGTACCCTGCAGAATTCCTTGTGTCCCGATGTAAATCCAGCTTCCAGCGGTCATCTGGCCGTACATCATCAGACCCGCGCGGTCGAGTTCGTTGAATTTCTCCCAGTTGTTCCAGTGGCCTACGAGATTGGAATTACAGAGCAAAACCCGCGGCGCGTACTCGTGCGTATGAAAGATTCCTACCGGCTTCCCGGACTGCACGAGCAGCGTCTCGTCGCCTTCGAGGGCTCGAAGGGATCTGACGATGGCATGGAAACAATCCCAATTGCGCGCCGCTCTGCCCGTGCCCCCGTACACGACCAGGTCCTCCGGTCGTTCGCCAACCTCAGGATCCAGATTGTTGAGCAGCATGCGCAACGCCGCTTCCTGTTGCCAGCCTTTGCAAGAAAGCGCGGTTCCCCTCGGAGCGCGGAACGGCCCGCGGCCCGTGGCCGGATCATTCAGTGCGGGTATACTAGCGCTCATATCTTTTGTCGGCATCTGCACATCTTAACGCAGCTTTAACGTTGACGTAAAAGACCGCAAGCAAATGGAGGCATTTGTCGCGGCCCTCGACCGAACGACAATTACCCCCGTTGCTCGCCTAAGGCCGCTGCAATTTCGCAGACTCGCTCCTTTTGCTGAGTTCGGCTGCCGAGGTATTGGGTCACGGCTTTCCCCTTTTCCTACAGGCGCACCGCCAATGTTATGTTGTTGGGGGCCGCGGGGGATTGGTGCTAAAGAAATCTCTACCCTGGATCCTGGCTTCGGCGTCCTCCTCCTGCTGGTTTTCAGCAATTCTCCTTACCTGAAGATCTTTGATTCTGTCCGGTGGCCTGTTGGCTTTGGAATTCTGGCCGATCTTTCTATTCCCTTGCTTTGCTCCAGGTGGAGGCATCACCGTGACGACGCAGCAAGCCGCAACGCCGCCTCGCCCGATGCGGTCGACTATTTCCTTTCTTCCGCGGTGCGCGGCACGGCGATTCGAAGCGGTCAATGTAAATAACATGCCTGTTCTGGGTGCAGGCAGCTATCCCGGCAGCGTAAAGCGCAGCGAACCGACTGTGTTTTTAACGCTCCGAAGTATACATGGGGAGCGCTCACGTCAAGGGCCCACCAAATTTCCGAGAGTGGGAACTATTGTGCGTAGGCGTCAGGCTGTCTTTGCTGCTCGGCAAAGTGGGCTCTTTCTTGTCTTTCAGGTGCCGCTAACACGACACGCGGGGGTGGACTCAGTAAACACCCTTTAAAGGCTGCGTTGCGCCAGCATTCCTTCTAAGGTAAATTCGAAAATCGAATGAGCTACGACGCTCTGCCTTCCCGGTTTCTAAGCGCCGTCGACCGATATCCGTCACCGCGCGCACAGATGGTCCGCCGCGCCGGGCGATGGGAGGCGATTTCTTCCCAGGAGTTTCTGCGCCGGGTCGCGGGGCTTGCCAACTGCTTCATCGAACTGGGGGTTAAGTCCGGGGACCGCGTCGGTCTGTTCGCTCCGAACTGCCCGGAATGGCACACGGCCGATTTCGCTATCAGCGGTTCCGGGGCTGTTACCGTTCCCGTGTATTTCAATGAATCGCCGGACCGCATGGCTTACATCCTCCATCACTGTGGGGCGGAGGTCTTATTCATCGCCGGTCGAAGCCAGCTCGAAAAGTTTCTTCGGATCCGCGAGCAGCTACCCAATTTGCAGCAAGTGATTGTTTCGGGCGGGGGCGAAACGATGCCCGCCGACTTCCTTCGCTATGAGACTCTGATTCTGACTTCCGGGCCCAGCGAGGTCTCCGCTTTCCGCAAGCGTGCCGCACAAGTTCTTCCCACTCAGCTCGCCTCGATCATCTATACCTCGGGAACTACAGGTGAGCCCAAGGGGGTTATGCTGACCCACAATAATTTCAGTTCCAACGTGACCGACAGCTGCAAGGATATCCAAATCCATCCCGGGACCGACCTAGCGGTTTCCTTTCTGCCCTTGGCTCACGTGTACGGTCGGACGCTCGACTACCTATATATTTTTCAGGGCTGTCCCGTGGCTTACGTGGACGCGGTCGAAAACATTGCGCAGGCCTTGCTGGAGGTCCATCCCACAGTTCTGGCGGCTGTCCCACGGTTCTTTGAGAAGATTTACGCTCGTCTAATGGAACAGGGCAGCAAGACCAAGGGCCTGAAACACGGCGTTTTTGAGTTTGCGATGCGCACGGCCAGAGAAGCCGCTCCCTGGCGCTGCGGCGAAAAATCCGCAAGCCTTTCATTGAAAGTACAATGGACGGTTGCTGACCTCCTAGTTTATTCCAAGATTCGTGCGGGAACCGGCGGTCAGCTGCGTTTGGTGCTGTCCGGTGGCGCGCCTCTTTCGAAGGCTCTTGGTGAGTTTTTCTGGGCAATCGGCATCCCGATCTACCAAGGCTACGGTTTGACGGAGACGTCGCCCATCCTTACGTCGAATTACCCGGAGAATCGTATTGGAAGTTCGGGCCGGCCCATTGCCAACGTGCAGATCCGCATCGCAGACGACGGCGAGATACTCGCAAAAGGGCCTTGCGTGATGCAGGGTTATTACAAATCAGCGGGCTCAACGCGTGAGGTCTTGTCGGAGGACGGATGGTTTCGCACCGGTGATATCGGCTACCTCGATAGGGACAACTATCTGTTCATCACTGACCGCAAAAAGGATCTTCTCAAAACCGCTGCGGGAAAGTTTGTGGCGCCGCAGCCGATCGAAAGCGCGCTGAAAACCAGTCCCTACATCCTCAATGCCATGGTTGTTGGCGATCAACGCAAGTTCATCGTTGCGCTGATCGTTCCGAACCCTGCCACACTTTCTCGAAGGCTTGCAGAAGAAGGCCTCAAGTTCCGATCGAATGCGGAACTCGCGGCCCATCCCCGCGCTTACGCCGTGATTGAAAATGAGGTAAGCCGCCTGACCGCCCATCTAGCCCAATACGAATCGATAAAGCGGTTCGCGCTCCTGGCCGACGATTTCACTTTTGATGACGGAACTCTGACCTTCACGATGAAGCTGAAGCGTCGGGTCGTCGAAAAGCAGTATCGCGACCTGATTGACAAACTCTATGCGGACGTCGCCGAACCGCGTCCTCTCGTTCGCGACTAGGTCGCCCCTCACACTTACGCTGCCTTCCCCGCAAATTCCTTGGCTTTAATCTTCCCCCGCGAATGTTGACTGCAACCTTCCCGCTCACTGGACATCTCATAGAGCAGCAGTCAACCATCCTCAGGAGGTTTCTCATGGCAAAGCCCGCTACGGCGACGGCCCGCACATTTCCCAGCAGCATTGGCGTTCCTGAAAACAATCGCCAGGCGATCATCGCGCTCTTGAACGCCCGCCTGGCCGATAGCTCGGACCTCCGCAGTCAGGTAAAGTGGGCGCACTGGAACCTCAAGGGCATGCATTTCATTCAGTTACACGAGCTTTTCGACTCGATCGCATCGCACCTCGACGATCAGACAGATTCCATCGCCGAACGGACTACAACGCTCGGCGGTGTGGCCAATGGCACCGTTCGCGAGGCGGCCGCCAAGTCTGGACTGAAAGAAGCCGATCTGACGGCCTCTGACGGCCCGGCGATGCTGAAGTTCCTTGTGCACAACGTGGCTCATCACGCCAACGCGCTGCGCACGGCCATCCAGGAGTCCGATGACCTCGGCGATCCGATCACTGCGGATCTGTTTACACAACTCACGCGCGAACTCGACAAGGATCTCTGGTTCCTCGAAGCACACCTCACGTCCGCCTGACCCGGATTGTTGAGGACGGTTTGGATACGCGGCGCCGCCCTGGTCTCGTCGTAGCGCGGGATTGCCACTTTCCGCGGGTCCGGCTATTTGTTCTGTCATCCTCCATGGACTAGAATTGAAGCCACGCCCATGTCCGATCAACTTGTCATCGCAGGTCGCGCTTTCAACTCGCGCCTCATCGTTGGAACAGGGAAGTACCGCAGCTTTCAGGAAATGGCACGCGCCCACGCCGCATGCGGTGCGGAAATGGTCACGGTGGCCGTTCGCCGCGTTAATCTGACGGACAAGTCCAAAGAATCACTGCTCGACTACATCGATCGCGAGAAAATATTCATCCTGCCGAACACCGCTGCTTGCTATTCCGCGGACGAAGCCGTCCGCACGGCGCGGCTTGCCCGCGAGGTTGGCCTCTCGAATTGGATCAAGCTCGAAGTTATCGGGGACCAGCAAACGCTCTTCCCCGACACGGAGCAGCTTGTCGAAGCCACAAAGGTACTCGTGAAGGATGGTTTTGTCGTTCTGCCCTACACCAACGATGACCTCATCGCCGCTCGCAAGCTGATTGACGCGGGCGCTTCAGCCGTCATGCCGCTGGCAGCACCGATTGGCTCGGGTCTCGGCATCCAGAATCCTGCCAATCTGCGGATTCTTCGCGAGCGCATCACGGAAGTGCCGATGATTGTGGACGCTGGTGTCGGCACGGCGTCTGACGCTGCGATCGCCATGGAACTTGGCGCCGATGGTGTGCTGATGAACACGGCGATCGCCGAAGCCGCCGATGCTGTCCTGATGGCGGAAGCCATGCGCGGAGCCGTGATCGCCGGTCACAGCGCCTATCTCGCCGGCCGGATGCCCAAGCGCCTGTACGCCTCCGCCTCTTCGCCATTGACCGGTGTGGTGCGCTGAGGAGGCTTTAACTCTTTGTCTCGGCCTCCCGGAAAATAGCCCTTCGAAACGGCCCCAGCATCGGATACCCTGGGGCCTTGCTCGTTACCTCGCCCGCGCAAGGCTTTGGCTCTGATGGCCGCCCAGAAAAACGTCCGCGCGGTGATCACCCGACCGGGTGGCCCCGAGGTTCTCAAATTGGTGACTGAGGACTTGCCTTCTCCCGCCCCGGGTCAGGTTCGAGTGAAGATCCTCGCTGCCGGTGTCGCGTACGCCGACATCCTGATGCGTCGCGGGCTTTACCCCGGAGTGCCACGACCCCCTTTTACCCCCGGCTACGACATCGTTGGCGAGGTGGACGCGCTCGGCCAAGGCGTTTCCGGCTTCGCCCTCGGCCTGCGCGTTGCGGCCCTCACCATGGTTGGTGGGTACAGCCGCTTCGCCTTGGTGCCAGCGGCACATTTGGTACCCGTTTCGCAGCAACTCGACCCCGCAGAGGCCGTGAGTCTCGTTCTGAACTACGTTACTGCATATCAAATGCTGCATCGTATTGCCGCGTTGCACTCAGGCCAGGGCTTGCTTGTGCACAGTGCCGCAGGCGGCGTCGGCACTGCCGCGCTTCAGCTCGGCAGGCTCTCGGGCCTGCGTCTTTTCGGCACCGCTTCGAAGGCCAAGCATGAAATCCTCTTCTCGCTTGGCGCCACTCCGATTGACTACAGGAACGAAAGCTTCGTCGGCCGGATCCGCCAGCTTGTGCCGCAAGGCTTGGATTCCGTCTTCGATCCCATCGGGGGAAGACACTGGTGGGAGTCCTACCGCTGCCTTCGCCCCGGTGGCTCGCTTGTGTGCTACGGGGCTCAGGCGGCGGTCACAGAAGGGAAGTCCGCCGCAGGAATCGGCTTCGCCTTGCTGGGATTGATGAAAATGATCCCCGACAGACGGCGTGCTTCCTGGTACAACATCAAGGTGCTGCACGACGCCCATCCCGAGTGGTTCCGCGAGGATCTGACGAAGCTTTTCGAACTGCTCGCCGAGCGGCAGATTCAGCCGCTCATTGCCAGCCGGCTTCCCCTGCGCGATGCGCCGCGCGCAAATGAAATGCTCGAGAAGGCGCAAGTCTCGGGAAAGATTGTTTTGCTGCCCCATTCCTGACTCGCGAGGTCGTGAGATCCATGTTGACGCAAACTGACAAAGGGCATGTCTTTCAAGCGCTCCACAAGAGCAATGGAGCTTTCATCATCCCCAATCCATGGGACGTCGGCAGCGCTCGTCTGCTGGCCCACATGGGGTTCAAAGCGCTGGCCTCGACGAGCATGGGGTATGCGTTCTCGATCGGGAAGTGTGATAACACGGTTGACCGCGGCTCCATCATCGCGCATATCGCTGCGATTGCCTCCGCCTCCGATCTGCCGGTCAGCGCCGATCTCGAGAATGGCTTCGGGGATGGGCCGGCAGTTGTAGCAGAAACGATCCGGCTTGCCGCCGCCGCCGGTGTTGTCGGCGGTTCGATCGAGGATGCCAGTGGTCGTGCCGATCATCCGATCTACGAAAAGGAGCATGCGGCCGAAAGAATCCGCGCGGCAGCCGAAGCCGCGCGCTCCCTCCCGTTTACGTTCACGCTGACCGGTCGCGCGGAAAACTACCTCCACGGCCGTCCTGATTTGAGAGACACGATCTCGCGTCTTCAGGCCTATCAGGAGGCCGGCGCCGATGTCCTCTATGCTCCGGGCCTTGCCACCCGGGAGGATATAGCTGCCGTCGTCGGTTCGGTCGATCGGCCTGTAAACGCTCTTATGGGGCTCCAGGGTGTCCTGCTGAGTCTTGCCGAGCTGTCGGCGCTTGGCGTGAAACGGGTCAGCGTCGGCAGTTCTCTGTGTCGCGCGGCGCTCGGTGCATTTCTGCGGGCTGCGCGCGAAATGCGCGAGCACGGCACCTTCACATTTGCAAATGAAGCGGTGAGTTCGCGCGAGATCACGGAGATCTTTCGAGCTTGAAGTCCGCACGCTCAGATTGTTTTTCCGTGGTGCCGCCCTGCGGCTTCGAACAACGACAGCAAATTGGTGACGCTGAACACGGCACGGATCTGGTCGCTTGCATTCACCAGTTCGAGCTTGCATCCTCGGGCCCGGGCCGACACGTAGAGCGCCATCACCGTTCCGAGCCCCGAACTGTCCATCTGAGGCACACCCTTCAAGTCGAGCACCAGCCGCTTATGTCCAGGAATCCTGACCGTTACTTCGCTCTTTAGCGTTTGCGAGTTGCCATAGGTCAGCCGGCCGTGGCACTCGACGATCAGTACCTCCGGTTCTTCCCGGCACGCCACCCGAAGTCCTCGTGCTGAGCTAGCCCGCCATTGCTCCGTCATGGCCGCCTCCGATCGCTGGGAATTCTGACCTTTTATCGCACCTGCCGAACAAATTCCACTCCGCGCCACGACCGGTCCGGGAAAAAACGGGTTAGACTGCGGTGATGCAGCGCAAGATCTTCTGGATCACGTTCTGTGCGCTCGGCTTGCTCGCCGATTTTGTGCTCCCGGTTTGGTGGGCCCTGGCCGCCACCATCCCGCTCCTGGCGTTCAGTTGGTGGTTTGCGTATCGGAGCCGCTGGTTCGGGTAGCCGTGAGGCCGCGGCGCTATTAACTCTTGCGCGAATCTCTCGTTCTGTCATCCGCGATCCTTGTATCCTCATTTCATCGGTGTCAGCCGTATCTTCAGCGCAACCAAACCATGGTCTCCTGCGCCGCCCGAGGAGAGGAGGACTCGAAGGATGCATCGCTCCAGCACATGTTCGTTCCGCGCCCTTCGGTCGAAAGCCCTGTGCTTGTTCCTTGTCGCGCTGCTCGCGGGCAATCTTTCTTGCGGACAAGAGCGGAAGAGTCCGCAAACCGCAGGCGTCGATAACTCCAAAATGGGGCCTTATCGCGCCTTGGCTCAATTGGCCTTTGCAAGTTCGCAGAAGGGCGACAATGCCACCGCTCGAACCCTGGCGAAGATTCTGGAACGCACCTGGGACAAGAGCGAAGACTACGGTGGTGACACGGCCCTTTCGAGGACCAACCACGCTTTGTTCGAGGAAATCGACAAGGCCATGGACCAGTTCGTGAACCTTTTGATGGAGCACCAGGCTTCCGCCCCCGATCCTGCCAAGCTCAAGGCGGTCTACACGGCCTACCTGGAAAAGCTGAGGCGCGCCGATTAACAGCCACGTCGGTTGGCTACAGAGTGCGGAAGAGGAAGTGCCATGCGGCGTCGACCGCGGCGTGGACCATTGCCGACGCAAAGATCGACCCGGTTTTCCGCCACGTCCAGCCATAAAAGAGGCCGGCGATGGATGCGAGGATCACATAGCGCCAATTCGGAAACCCCAGATTGGTGATGTGCGAAAACCCAAAAAGCAGCGAGGCGGTCCACCATCCGGCCAGTTCGCTCTTCGAAGCCCGCGCCAGGAGGTTCTGCAACAACCCACGAAACAGGAATTCCTCGGGCCACGCCGTGAACAGGAAAATGGCCAGCGAGAGTCCCACAAAGTTGCTCCACCTGCCCCACTGCGGGGCGAAAGCGATAAAGTGAATTCCTGTCCCGAGCGCGATCGCAATCAATGCAAAGACGAAAAAACTCCCGAGAATGTAGCCCGTCCAGCCCTTGCCCCAGCCAATCGAATATCCAACGCCTTTGACTCGCCTCACGAGAAGAAAAGAGGCCAGAGCGCTGTTCACGGCTAAGAGCACCGTCATGACATAGGCGAGCCGTCGACCGGGATACGGCCACAACCAATGCGAGGGCCCGAATTTCACAAACACCCAGATGCCTGCAATCGTGGTGAAATCCTGCCATGTGCCTGCGCCTGCGCCGCCTGCGGACGCGGCCAGCGCCAAGGGCGTAAAGATCGCCCCGGCAACTGCTGCGGTACGCCCGATCGTGAAGGTTCCGGTTCCCACCAAGTACACGATGTCTGCGAGAAGCACACAAGCGCCGAGGAGCAATCCGCCGCCCGCGCCGAGTTTCGCGGCAATTCCCTCGGCTACGCCTCGGGCGGCCATCACCAAGGTCACGAGCAGCATGAATGCAAAGGTCGTGAGCGTAGCCGCGAACGCTGTGCCGCCATAACCGAGCCAAGACGCGTACAGCGCTGCTCCAAGGCAAAACGCGGCCCACATCCCGACCGCCGGCCATAACCCCAGTTGCTTCATTTCTCTCCTTGCCTCGTGCTTCGGCCACTTATTAGACTCTACACAAGCTGGCTTCGCCGGCAAAAAATGGCCGCCCGGAAGCTGTAGACTTTCCGGAAGAGTCTCCACCGTGAAGCGCCTTGCATACATCGACTGGATGCGCGGGCTCGCGTGCCTGTTAATGTTTCAGACGCATTGCTATGACGCGTGGCTGCGGCCGGATTTGCGCGAGACAAAGCTCTACAAATGGTCGCAACTTGGCGGGACACTTCCTGCTCCGCTCTTTATCTTTCTTGCGGGCCTGTCGTTTGCACTGGTCACTGAACGGCTACGGGAGAAGGGCATTGCTCGCAACAGCATCGCCGCACAGACCATCCGGCGCGGAGCAGAAATCTTTGGCCTCGGCATGGTCTTCAGGATTCAGGAATACGCACTCGGTTACCGGTGGGTGCCGTGGACGGACCTTCTTCGCGTCGACATTCTAAACATTCTTGGCATTTCGATGATGCTGATGGGTGTGCTCTGCTGGCTCACGGCCGCTGCTACGGTCGACGCTGCCCGGTTTCGCAGCATCATCGCGGCGTTCGCCACGGCGGCGGTAATCGCCTGCCTTACGCCGGCTGTTTGGACGACCTGGCGTCCGCAGTTTCTGCCCTGGCCGCTGGAGTCGTACCTGAACGGCGTGCACACATTTAACCAGCCCCAACCCTGGCTGTTTCCCATTTTTCCCTGGACTGCCTTCGCCTTTGCCGGTTTGGGCGTGGGGTTTCTGATATTCACGGAATTCGCGCGCCGAAGTGAAGCGCGTTTCTTCGCTTGCGTGGGGCTGGCCGGGATTTTCGCGATCGCGGTGTCAATCCTGCTGGAACTCTCTCCGGTGCGGCTCTACGGGATCCACGATTACTGGCACTCGCACCCGAACTTTTTGCTGGCGCGCTCGGGCGTGCTGGCCATCCTCCTTTTCCTGGTGTACGCGTGGTGTCGCTGGGGATTTGCGCTCAAGGGCTTCAGTCCAGTCATTCAGCTTGGAACCACTTCGCTGCTCGTTTATTGGGTGCACATTGAATTTGTGTACGGGAGGTTTTCGATTTTGCCAAAGCGCCAGAGTTCCATTCCGATGGCCACGCTAGGACTTTGCGGGATTTTTCTTGCGATGCTGGCGCTATCGCTTTTCCGGACGCGTTTCAAAAAGAGCGCCGTCAGGGCCTTGCCGGAGGAGCCGCATCGGGCGTCAGCGCCGGCGGCGGTAACTTGATGATGACCTCTCCCGGATGAGCCAACTGTAGTTCTTCGCGGGCAATGCGCCGGATGGTCTGTGGGTCGGTCTTCAAATCCCGCTTCTCGCGCTGCAGCGCGGCATTTTCCTTGTTCAGGCGCTCGAGTTCGCTACTGACTTTTTGGATTTCCTGCTGCTTGCGGCGCATGGCCAGGAATCCGTGAGTCCCAAAAACATCGTGGACCAGCAGCACCAGTACAAAAATGCCCAGCAGGTGCCGCCCATATTCATGAACGAGCTTGGTAAATCTCTCTTCGAGACCGGCCTTCATGCGTCGTCCGGGATCCAATCGTCCGTCTCCCCGCTACGAATCTTGCTTCATGTGCAAGATCGAGCGATACAACTTTCTCGGGAACCGGTGTCGAAGCCTCCACTGCCATCGCCCCGGCCGAATTTGCTTTCTGTTCGTCGCGTGGCGGCCCGCGGTAAGGTCTCGGCGGTCGGCCGAATCGTCAATCGCCCGTCACCGATGCGCGTTGGGCCGTATACAATCAGTTGCGGAGAAACACCGAATGGGACGCGAGACGAAGTACCGGGTGGTTCTGGTGACCTGCGGCACGCTCGAAGAGGCGCGCAAGATTGCCCGCGCGGTCGTCGAAAGGCGTCTGGCCGCCTGCGTGAACGTCGTTACGCACGCGATTGAGTCGTTCTACACCTGGAAGGACAAGGTGGAAGACAGCAGCGAGTATCTCCTGATCGTCAAGACGAGCACCGAGCGTCTCGCCGAACTCGAAAGGGAGGTGCGGAATCTGCATTCCTACGACACGCCCGAGTTCGTCGTGTTGCCGATCGTCTCCGGCTCCGAAGCCTACCTCTCCTGGCTCGGAGCGTCGGTCGAATCGCGCGGAACTCAGTGACCCTTCAGTCGGGAAGGAGCAGCCCCTAACGCGCCAGTTCATCAGACGTACAAGAGGGCTTGATCGATGTCGGCCATGATGTCCTCGACGTCCTCGATTCCTACTGACAAGCGCACGAGGCTATCCGTAATGCCGATGCGCTCGCGCATTTCCTTCGGCATCGACGCGTGCGTCATCTGGGCCGGCAGCGAAATTAGGGACTCCACCCCGCCAAGACTCTCGGCCAGCGAGCAAATCTTTACCTGGTTCAGGAACCGGCGCGCTCCGTCTTCGGTACCAAGATCGAACGCCAGCATGGCGCCGGGGCCCTTCTGTTGACGCCGCGCCAGATCGTGCTGCGGATGTGACGCCAACCCCGGATAAAAAACCTTCCGCACCTTCGGGTGTGCGTCGAGATGCCGCGCGACCGCCAAGCCGTTCGCGTTGTGCTGGAGCATTCTCACTGCTAGCGTCTTAATCCCGCGCGACGTCAGGAAGCAGTCCATGGGTGCCAGCCCGGAGCCGGCCGAGCGCTGAATGAAGTAGATTTTCTCGGCATCCTCCGGTCTTGTCAGGACCACCGCACCTCCGGTTGCGTCGCTATGCCCGTTCAGGTATTTGGTCAACGAATGCACGACGACGTGCGCGCCCAGTTCGATGGGCCGTTGCAGATAGGGTGTGAGAAAAGTGTTGTCGACAACCAGAGTGGCGTGCCGTTCGTTCGCGAGTTTGCCCATCGCTGGGATGTCTGTGATGCGCATGGTTGGATTTGTCGGCGTCTCGATGTAAATCATTTTCGTGTTGGGCCGAAGCGCGCCAAGAACGACAGCCGGATCCGTCGTGTCGACGAAGCTGAACTCCAGTCCGAAGTGCACGAGCAACTGGGTGGTGAGGCGGTACACACCTCCGTAGACGGCTTCCGAGATCACGACGTGATCACCCGGTCGAAGGAGGCGAAAGACGGCGTCGATTCCGGCCATGCCAGAGCTAAACACGTAGGCGCTCTGACCGCCTTCGAGTTTTGCTACCGTTCTCTCAAGCGCTTTGCGGTTCGGGTGGTTGGTGCGGGCGTAGTCGTACCCGCTTCTGGTTTTTCCGAGTTCGGCATAAACGTAGGTGGAAGTCTGGTAAATCGGCGCAACAACGGCC
The DNA here is from genome assembly GCA_035262325.1 of Candidatus Acidiferrum sp. Taxonomy (GTDB): domain Bacteria; phylum Acidobacteriota; class Terriglobia; order Acidiferrales; family UBA7541; genus Acidiferrum. Next base: position 4,789 of record DATFTB010000302.1, on the reverse strand, counting down.
CCGGTCGCCGGCTCCGGCTCTTGGCCCACATGTATCGCGTTCGTCGCAAATCCCATCGATGGTCTCCTCGTTCAATTGAGGCCGGAAGCGCAAGGCACGGCGGGCTGCCCGCAAAACTGGCAGAGTTGCTGCGGCCGTGGGAACGGCTGGGGCGACCGGTCCGCCAACTCCAGCAGTGCAGAAAAGTTACAAGAGCCTGAAGGGCGAGTCAAATGCCGGCCGGCTTGACGTTTCGGTATCAAGCGGCGAACATAACATCAACCGCTATGGTCACACGCTGCTTCTTCCCACGGTTTGCCCTAGCCGCGACGCTTGCGCTGCCGGCACTGCTGTCAGCCCAGCAGGATCCGTCCAAGAAACAGCAACAGGCTCCTTCGCCGGAGAACCGTATCACCATCATTGTGACCGGTGGCGATTCTGAAAAGCCGGTGGAAAATGCCAGCGTCTACGTCAAGACCGTCGAAGAGCACGCGGTGCTAAAGAACAAAAAGTTTGAAGTAAACGTGAAGACCAATCAGTCGGGCGTCGCACATGTCCCCGATGCGCCGCTCGGACGCGTCCTCGTACAAGTCGTAGCCGATGGGTGGAAGACTTACGGACATTGGTACGACGTCACGGATCCGAAGCAGACAATCAAAGTCCATTTAGACCGTCCTCCGAAGTGGTATTGACGGCGCCTAAAGGTTCAGCGAAGCGACCGGCCGGAAACTTTCGAAAATGCACACCCGGTTTTGTGTAGCGGCTTCGTGAAACGGCGTGGAACATTTTCCGGAAGCATCATCGTGCTCGAACGATTGTTCAGAATACATGAGCGCGAATTTTTCCGGACGACAAGTCTTTCGGAAACTTTGTCGCCGGACGCGATTGCACAAAAATAGTGCAAACCGCATCATCGTATTGAAAGTTGTGGGGTTATCCGGCGATTTTCCTTGTCTTTCCACAAACTTATCCACTGCTTTGTTGAAAACTTAACACAAGCGAAAAGAAACTTGCTGCGTCCCGGAACGAATCGTGCTACAAGTTTTCGTGGTTTTTCTCCTTCGCTTCTTTGACCCGCATAATTTGCCGATGGTAAAGTCGTTAGGACGGATTTCTTCATGGCGGATTCGAACGAAGGACCTTTCTCACTTATCCAGATGTTCTGGGGCAATCTGGCTGCGCGGCCGTTGCGCTGCTCGCTGACCATTCTCGCGATCGCGATTCAAGTCGTGCTGATCCTTATGATTGTCGGACTTACCTCCGGCGTGCTCTGGGAATGGGGTAAACGTGTCGAAGGTGTCGGCGCCGATCTGCTGGTGCAACCGCCGAACTCTTCTATTTTCTTTGCCTTCTCGAGCGCGGTGATGCCGGAGTCGCTTGGCGAGCAGATTGAAAGCCTGCCCGGCGTCGATGAGGTGGCACCGACGCTCATCATAAGCGACCCCAAGACTCTGATGATCATTTACGGCATCGACTACAAGCGTTTCAACGCTTTGAGCCAGGGATTCATTTTCCGCTCGGGACACGCGTTCCAGGAGCCCGACGATGTCATTGGCGACGACGTTGTCGCGCAAACCCGCCATCTGAAGGTAGGCGATACGGTCACGCTCGTAAATCACCAATTCCGCATTTGCGGGATCGTTGCACACGGAAAGGGAGCGAGATTTTTCATCCCGCTGAAGACGGGCCAGGACATGGTCGGGGCCGACAAACGCGTCTCGATGTTTTTCGTGCGCAGCAGAGGCGACACGGAAGGCACGCGCGAGGAGATACTCAAGTTGAACCCGCAGAACCGCATCCGTTCGATGTCCGAATACGTGACCCTGATGAGCTCGTCGAATCTTCCGGAATTAAAACCGTTCATTCGAACGATGGTCGGTCTTGGGATTGTGATCAGCTTTCTGGTCGTGCTTCTGAATATGCACACGCTTGTGATGGAACGGACGCGCGAAATCGGAATCTTGAAGGCGCTGGGTTTTTCCCGGTTCGACGTGGTGAAGATGCTGCTCGGAGAGATCGTGGTTTTGACGATCGTCGGCAGCCTTGTTGGCATCGGCATCACCTTTTTGACCGAAGCGATACTCAAAGAGACCAGCCCGTCGGTTGCGATCCTGCTTACGCCGGGATGGGTGGTCGGCTCGATCGGTCTCGCGTTGGTCGGAGCGGCTGCCGGCGCCGCGATTCCCGCCCTGCGCGCTTCAAGCTACGATCCGGTCGAAGCGCTCGCCTACGAGTAGTGTTTCTTTGACATTCCCGCGCATTTTCCGCAGAATTGCCAACCGGCCCGTTAAACTGGTATCAGTGAGTCGGCTTGATCCCGATCGCTAGGACGGTGCGAAGCAGGAATTTTGGGTGGGCAGGTCCCAGCCTCCCGCCCGAATCGTTTTTGGGAACGGCGCATCCAACGGGCGGAGAGCGCAATGTTGACGAATCCGGACAAATTCCTGGCGGCCACGATTGTCGATCGTCGCGCGGTGGCGGATGATCTTTTCGTGCTTCACGTGGACACCGGCGGCGACTTCTCGTTCCTTGCCGGGCAGTATGCCACGCTGGGCGTCGAGGTCGATTCGAAGCGCATCGAGCGCCCTTACTCCATTTGCTCGTCGCCTTATGAGAAGAACCTGGAGTTTTTCGTCGAGCGTGTCCCTGAAGGCGAGTTCACTCCAATTCTCTACGCCATGGACAAAGGCGCGCCACTTCTGCTGCGCAGGTTTGCGAAAGGGCGATTCACACTCGACCTCCGCAGCGGGCGAAAGAACCATTTCCTGCTGGCCACGGTGACCGGCATCGCTCCTTACACCAGCTACATTCGCACCGTGTATTCGGACTGGAAAAAGGGCGGTACTCCGATGCCCGGCGAACACCGGCTCTTTTGTATCCAGGGCGCCAGCCGGTCGGGCGAGTTTGGCTACCGCGACGAATTGGAGCAGGCCGCAGGCGAGGCGCCGTGGCTGAAGTACGTTCCGACGGTCAGCCGCCCATGGGAAGATCCGGAATGGAGAGGTGAGAAGGGGCGTACCGACGATCTGATCAGGAAATATCTCGAGGTGTGGGGACTCGGGCCCGAGGACACAACGGCCTACCTTTGTGGACACCCCAACATGGTTGAGAACGGCCGCGGGATTCTTCTTCGCGCCGGCTGGGACAAAAAAGCCATTCAGGACGAGGTGTATTTTCCTCCGGGCAAGGAAGTGTCGAAGAGCTAGCTGCGGCCTTGCCGGTGTAGGCATTCCAAACGGGGTGCAAAGACGGCTTGTGACTCGGCCAAAAGCCCATGCCCCTACTGAAGTACGCCCTCAGATTCCAGGCGCGGCGTCCTCCAAGCGGTCGGCCACGTTGCGTATCGTTTCCGCGGGCACCCGAACGTGGACGACCTGGTCATCCCGAAGCGCGTCGATCTCGAGCTTGCCGTTCACCATCGCGACGCGGACACGGCCCGACAAGTCCTGCGCCTCCACGAACTCGCCGTTCGGATATTTCTCGAGCTCCTTTGAGATCTCGCGCAACAATGGCAAAAACGGCCTGGCCTTCATCGCGGCATCCTCCAAACAATGGCGTGGCGCAAGCCGCAAGCTCGCAGAAACCGCGGTCGCGGGCACCCAGAAGTGGACGTGCGACCCGCCTCGATGGTTCTCGTCGAAGTCGACCCGGATCACCCCTTCGTGGAAAACGTAGGCGCCTGCAACCGCCATCGTGGCTCCCAATCCAAGAGCGGCCTTGACGAGAAAAATCATGACCCCTCCTCCTCAAAAACTCAGTTAGGGACGTTCTTCGAGTCGATCCAGACGCGAACCGTGCTGTCGTCGTCTTTCACACTGACGAGTTCCATGTCGCCATTGGCCGAAAGCGCACGCAGTGCTGCGACCACATCTAGCTGGTCCTTCCCAGCGGAAAGCAGGGCGTCCACCACCTTCATCGGGATCTTCACCTCGACCTTGGACTTTTTAAGGGCGGCGTTTTTGGCCGAATCCTTGTCGCTCGTTGCTTTCGCGGTTTTCTCGGAGGGCTTCTTCTCTGTCACATGAATGTACAGGTAGCCGGAACTCTTCGCGACGCGCACGTTGTCGTCCTTGCTTTCGACGGTTACATACTCGCCATCTTTCGCCGTCCTTACCGCGTCCAGCATGGTGTGCAGATCGACGTCGTCGATGTGCCCCGAATCGATGTGCACTTTGCCGTCGCAGAGGTTCTTGTTCTTGATCGCGGGCAGCACCTTTACGGCCATATCTACCGGCACATTCACCCGCACCGTCTCGGTCTTGTCTTCCCGGCTTTCCACGCGGACGTGGATCCATTGATCGAGATTCGAGGAAGACTGGGCGACGGCGAGCGTTGCAAGTAAGCTGCAGGCGACCAAAGCTGTTGCGGAAACAAACCCCCAAAGGCCCCTGGGCGATTGATTCATAGGAAAGCTCCTTGGCTGATAGTACGAGCGGAGCGGTCAAAAAGTTCCAGCCGGTCGGCTTTTTGTTCGCAGGCTCACGGCTGCGCCGCGCCGGTCGGAATGGGTCAATTCGTAGATGTATCAGGGGCACGGTCCGTGTGGCTCTGTGAAGCCGCTCACGGAGTGGATGAAAAGTCTCCTACAGGTGCGGGCCCTATGCCAGCGTGGTCAGCTGCGGCTTCCGGCAGACGGGCGGCACCAGCGGAACCGAGGCCGACGCAGCACTGAGGGGATTGCGCAAAGGATGCCTAGCCAATCGGGCTAAATGGCGCCCAGAGTTTCAGTGCGCCAAGAGCGGCCAGTTCCTGCGAATGGGTAGCGGTTCGGCTGCTGGTCCGTAGGGGATCAGTGTCCCGCGCTTGAGCC
>DATFTB010000301.1:0-5197 GCA_035262325.1 Candidatus Acidiferrum sp. | reverse complement strand
CGTTGACCGGGCCACCGAGAAATGCGGCGTGCTGCGACCGGGTTCTCGGGTTGATCCCGGTCGCTTGACACGCTTCCCTCCTGCAGGGCGCCGTGGCATCCCGCTTCGTAGAGATCAGGACTCGATTGGGCTTAGCCTTGTGCGGTGACCCGGACGCACAGATTTTGGCCGTTGTCGCTCGGTTGGTATTCGACGGCGACGATGGTGCCTTCCGTTACGCGCCCCTGGACTTGCGTGTTTTTATCCACGACAAAGTTCATGGTGCGCTTGCTGCTGCCATCGTTCACTTCGAGAGCGAACGATTTTCCCTGGTCACCGATAGACGCTACTTTTCCGGTGACCGATTTTGTGGCTTGTTGCTTCCCTTCATTTTGCGTCGAGGCTTTATGCGCCATGGCCGGTACACACGCCGTCAGGAAACCGACAAGAGTTATGCCGGTCAGAATTTTGCGAATCATTGCTCGTCCCTCCTTGGGTATGGGCCGGCGGGGGGTAAGGAGCACCAATGCTTCCACTCGCGACAGAATTTCGAGGCAAGGGTGGTACACGGACTCGAATCAACCAGTTACGAGGCACTGCGGGCCCGAGCGTCCTTAGCGGCTGTGGGCTAACGAGGGCAGATTTTCCTTCCCGATTGTCATTCTTTCACGCGCGGATTGGGGTTTCCCTAAGGTGTTCACCCCATGAAAATTTTTCTGGACGAGCTAGAACCCGGGCTTTCCGGATCGCCTACCGCCCGTGCCTGCCCACACACAGGAATGCGACTTGCAATTGGCTCAGACGGCAGCGAAAAACGATCCGTCAGGATTAACGAAACCGTAGGACATGCGGGGAGTGTTGAAGGCAAACCCGGGATTGCCGTTTTTGTCGAGGAGGATAAGGCCGCCGGTGCCCTTCGCTCGATTGGCCAGCAGCTGGACGGCAGCCTGCGCGGCGCGCGCGGGTGTGGAGTTTGCCGGTCGCAGGAAATCGCACGCGGTCTTGGCCATGACCACTTTCATGATGGCTTCGCCGTACCCGGTAGCGGACACGGCGCCGGTTTCCCTATCGGCATAGCAACCACAACCGATGAGCGGGGAATCGCCGACCCGGCCGGGAAGCTTGCAGCAGGTGCCACCGGTGGAAGTTGCGGCGAACAGGCGCCCCTGCTCGTCGAGCGCGACGGCGCCGACGGTACCCTGTTCGTGGCCGCGGTGATGCTCGGCGGCATGGGAATCCTCGCGGCAACGTTCCCAGGCTTCGCGCTCGGCGGGCGAAACGAGCGCTTCAGAATCGCAGAGGGTGATGTCGTGTTCGACAGCGAAGCGTTCGGCGCCTTCGGAGATGAGCATCATGTGAGGAGAGTGCTCGAGGATCGCACGAGCGACGCGCACGGGGTTTCTGACGTGGCGCAGACCTGCAGCGGAACCGGCGCGAAGCGTGGCCGCATCCATCACGATGGCGTCGCATTCGACCTCGCCGTCGAGATTCAGATGTGAGCCGTAACCGGCGTCGAATACGGGATCGTCTTCGAGCACCACGACCGCGGCTTCGATGGCGTCGAGGGCGTGGCCGCCGTTCGAGAGCACGCCCCAGCCGGCGCGAAGCGCGCGGAGGCAGCCAGCGTTCAAGACATCAATGGCTTCATCGGGAATGTCCCAAGCACCGCCATGAACGATGAGAGAAGGTCGCATGAGGAAGGAGAAGGATAGCAGACATTCCTTGGCACGCGATTAGCGGCCCGGGAATCAAACGAAAAAGTCCAGGACGAACAGAAACAGCCCGAGAAACAGCAGGAAGGCGCCCCAGGAAAAGCGCCGGCGCGGAAGCTGCACGACGGAATGAACAAAACTGGCGGGGATCACACGGAGACGCGATTCGCATCGGCGTTCATAGAACGGGCCCGCGGGAACGTAGCGGGAGAGGTTGCGGCGGAACAGGGCGAATTCGTTGTCCATCCAGAAGAAAAGCTCGGCACGATGACGCCAAAGCGAAGAAGCCCCCAGCACAAACGCGAAATAACCGAGGAAGGTCAGAAGACCGAGCGATGATCCGGAACCCCAAGAGTACATATGGCCTCTCCGCAGTGGCGGAAGGAATCATGCGTCTTCGTGAATGGTGACGAGACGCACGACCTCGAATTCTTTTTTGCCGTTGGGGGTAGCGACCTGGACTTCATCGCCTACCCGGCGATTGAGTAGCGCGCGGCCGATCGGCGAAGTGGTGGAGATGAGTCCCTGCTCCACGTCGGCTTCCTCGCTGCTGACCAGCTTGTATTCGACCTGGACGCTACGCTGCAGATCGATGACCACGATGCGCGAGCCGTACCCGGCGCGGTCCTTCGGAATATTCGAGAGGTTCAGCATGCCGAGGTCGCCCATGCGCTTTTTGAGCTGGCCGATCTTCGCGTTCACGTAACCCTGGCGCTCCTTGGCAAATTTGTACTCGGCGTTTTCCGAGAGGTCGCCGTGCGCACGGGCAACGGCAATTTCCTTGGGGAGTTCCACGCTCAATTCGTGCTCGAGGGCATCGATTTCCTGCTGCAGCTTCTGTTTGATCTTTGCGATAGGGTCAGACATAGCATCCACGTCGTCAGAGAAAAAATGATGCGGAGCCCGGACCAGCCGAACTCCGCACGAAATATTATAGATGGGAGGGAAATCGGCGGACAAGGGGAGAGTGCGCGTTTGCGGGACTGCGCCCATATCTACACTATTATCAATAAGTTGGATGCTTTCCGTCTCTTTCGCTGGTTCGAGGGCCATGGTTTCTAAGTTGGCGATTTACTTTGTGGCTAAAAGCGCCGGAAGCAGTTCACCCGCCTTGCCGAGGAAGCAATCGCGGAACACAGAGTGGTTGGCGGGCTTTTCGGGTCCGATGTAGAAGGTTTTGGCGTGGGGCCTGGCGTGAGCCGCGAAGCTGGCGGCGGGTTCGACGCTGCCGGAAGTGCCGATGGCGAGGAAGAGCGTCGATTCATCGAGAGCGGCGAAAATGCGATCAAGGTGGAACGGAGTTTCGCCAAACCAGCAGATGTGCGGGCGGATTTTGCCACCGCAGGAGCACGAAGGAAGTTCGCCCGGGGATTCGTGGAGTTCGACGTCGTCGAACGGCGGACGGGAGCAGGAGTCGCAGCGGCTTTTGAAGAGTTCGCCGTGCATGTGAACGACGCGAGTCGAGCCGGCTTGCTCGTGCAGGTTGTCGACGTTTTGGGTGCACAGGAAGAGACGATTCGGGACGGAGGTTTCGAAGCTCGAGAGAGCGAAATGGGCGGGATTGGGCCTGGCGGCGGAAGCCACGCGGCGGCGCATGGAGTAAAAGTCCCAGACGAGGCGCGGGTCGCGGCGCCAGGCGTGGGGCGAGGCCACCTCTTCGAAGCGGTAGTTGCGCCACAGGCCGCCGGCATCGCGAAACGTGGGGATTCCGCTTTCGGCGCTGACACCGGCACCGGTCAGAACGAAAACGCGATCCGAGGAAGAGATGGCGAGTTGGGTCATCTGCTCCTAAGGGCTCCGAGTCGAAGACCTTGCTGTTCGACTCTCAAATGCCCTGGCGCTGCTGCGCAATCGAAAGGTGGCCGAAAAAGGCCTCTATCATGACAGGGCCGTCTTCAGAACTTCGTAGAGCCGCTCGGCAACGATCGCGTCTTCGCCTGGTTCGAGCATCCAGACACCGACGATGATGGTGTTGCTGCCGCCGGGCAAACCGGCGCTCGCGGGACTGCCGCCCGTGCCGGGGTTCAGTTCGATGCGAGGGCTACCCTGGCGCATCCTCACCATGACGTCGGCAGCGGAGATCTTGATGCGATTCTGGTCGTAGGTGACGAGCAGATGCGGGACGTGATTCGCGACCGGAGGAACGAAGGTTTTGGTTTCGACCGTGGGGAGAGATCGAAGCCGCGCGGCGATCAAATCGGCGCGTTTCTGAAACTCCGCTTCAAGGGCCGCGTCATCCTGGCTTAGGAACCAGTCGACTGCGGCCACCATGCCGACGACTTCTTCTTTCGCGACTTTCAGGCCGCGGCCGATGGTGTTCGAGAAGGGAGAATTGTTGAGCTTGGCGGCGTCGATCAGGTCCTTCCGCCCGAGGAGCAAGCCGGTGCATTGCGGGCCACGGATGCCCTTGCCGCCCGAGAAGGTAACCAGGTCAAATCCCATTTTGCTGTAGTTCCACAGATTCGAGATCGGCGGAACATCGGCGGCAGCGTCGTTGAAGCAGGGGACGTCACGCTTATGGGCAACGCGGATCCAGTCTTCGCGGCTGATTTTGCCGCCCTCACCCGCGTTGAAGAAGTGGGTCATGACCGTCTTTTCGTTGAACGCTTTTTCATATTCTTCCATCGACTCGACTTCGACGAAACGCACGCCGCAGTTGCGGAGCGCGTGATCGTAGTCGTAGCGGTGAGTTTTTTGCACGATGACTTCAGTTTTGAGGCCGGCGAGGTCGGTGGGAATATTGAGGATGGCTTCTTTGTTGCCCCGCGTGACGCAAGCGGCCGTTCCGAGCGTCAGGGCGGCAGCGGCGCCCGAGGTGACAAGCGCGGCTTCGCATTTTAGCTGCTTGGCCAGGTAGGCTCCCGCGGCGTCGCGGAGTTCGAGGATGTTCACCGGCTGCCGCGACGCCAAAGCGATCGCGGCCTGGACCTCATCCGGCATGGTCGAACCGGAGAGCACGGTATAGGTTCCCGCGGCGTTGATGAATGGCGTGACCCCGAGCTTCTGGTAGTAGTCCACACCTTTTACGGATGGCAGAGGTCGAGAGATTTCCTGCGCCGGCAAGATACCGGTGGCGCACATCCCTGCGCCGCCCGCGAGAATTGTGGTTCCACCCTCGTGCAAGAGTTTTCGACGACTGATTTTTCCTGGCATAGGACCCCCGAAATGAAATGGCTGTTCCGCAAGGCAAATCTCTCCCAAATTCGAGTGCGCCGTTTAGTGGCGGGGAAAATCGTCGGCCGTGGAGGCTGGATCGCTGCCCAGAACCGGCGCAGTGAAGTATTGTTTACGCGCCTTCTCCCATTCCACCATGCTGAGCCCCGAGGGGTCGTAGACGATGCGGCCGGCGCGAACCGTCATTCGCGCGGTGATGCGCACGTTGCCACTCAGGCGGGCAAAACCGCAATCGACGTAGTCGAAACGGCCGTGCTGTTCTTCGAGAACGGCGATGTCGGCTTCCCGTCCGACGGAAAGAGTTCCTAGGTCGGGACGGCGGATTTCGCTCG
>DATFTB010000300.1:0-4583 GCA_035262325.1 Candidatus Acidiferrum sp. | reverse complement strand
GTGGCGATCGAACAGATGGCGGTATAGCAGGTTGTAGATCGCCAGCATGTCCGGTGATCCGACGAGGACCGGGAATGAGTGATGGCGGTAGGCCGCAAGTGACTCGCGCGCGCTAGCTTCGGGGAGGGCGTCTGCATTTATTGCCATGAACTGGAAGCCCGCCGCGGCCCAGCGCGTTTGGAGCTCTTCGAATCCCTCCAGGTCCTTCTTCGAAGTTGGCGAAGCAGTGGACCAGAAATACAGCAGCACGGGCTTGCCTCGCTGAGAGGAAAGTGTTTCGACGCGCCCGGCAAGAGCCGCAAGGGAAAAATCCGGGGCTGGGACCGGGGCAAGTAGCCAGGTTTCGACCGCCGCAGGTAAGATCTCCGTTTCCGTAGCGGAGCTCGCGACGGCGGGTGGGGACAACGACAGCCGAAAAGGCTCGATGCGCGTCGGCGGCAAGCCTTCTTCGACCCAGACGCGGTGATTCGGCGGCAAATCTTTGAGCCTTTGCGTCTCGCCGCTCGGCCAACGGACGGTCGCCTGCACGGGCAACTTCGCCGCTCCCAAGCCAAAGAATAGCTCCTTGGTGTGCTGGGCAAGAAATCCCGAACCAGCCTGCACCATGCGGATTTGCATGCCCGTTTCTGATTCGACAGTTACGGCCGCACCAATCGCGTCGCGGTTGCTCTTTTTTCCTGTAAGCCGGAAGACGATCGCTGCACCTAGTTCCGGCATCGCGTTTTTCAGAAAGCGCAATTGTGGCGCGTTGCGGTTTTTCAGGACAACTTCGAACCGTCCATCCCGATCGAAATCGGCGAGCGCAAAGGCGCGGCTGTCTTCAAGGAAGTCGAGCCCGACGACTCCTGAGACGTCCGAAAACGTTCCATCGTGGTTATTCAGGTAAAAGACGTTGCGTTCGAAGCCGCTCCAAGTGCCATCTGAACGAATCAGTTCGTTAATGGCATTCCATCCTTGCTCATACTCATGGTCGGGCTTGGCGTTTTGCGGAGAGTTGGCGACAACTTGCCGCCAAAAGAAGCTGTTCAGATCTTCCCTTGTCGTGCCCGAGATCATGCCGTTGGAAACATAGAGGTCCGCGAAACCGTCATGATCGAAGTCCCAGGAGTCGCTGGACCAAGCCCAGCGACCCACCGTTGTGCCGGAGCGCATGCCAACGTCTTCGAAAGAGCCATCGCCACGATTGTGAAACAGGCCGTTGCCCATCGCGTGCTTGCGGTAAAGCGCGCGCACGTCCGGGCTAGCATCCTTCTGAAAACTGCCCTGTTCGGAAACGCGCATGCCTGCCGCGGTCCACATATCGGCGACATAGAGGTCTTCGCGGCCATCATTCGTAAAGCTACGCCAGCAACCACTCATGCCCGCCCCAACGTCTTCGACCCGGGCTTGCCGCGCGATATCGGTAAAGGTGCCGTCGCCGTTGTTGCGGTAGAGATTTTTTCGGCCGAAATCGTTGACGACATATAGGTCAGGCCATTGGTCGCCGTTATCGTCGCCCCAAGCACAGCAAAAGCTGAAGCGCGAATTGTTCTGATCGAGGCCGGACTCCTTCGTGACGTCACGAAATGTGCCGTCGCGATTGTTGTGCATCAGAAAATTTGGAGGACCGTTTTCTGCGTCGTGGTAGGGCATCGGATAACGGTATTGGTCAGCGCCCTGGTAGTACGAATACAGACAAAAATAGATGTCCAGCCAGCCGTCGCGGTCGTAGTCAGCGAGCGCGGCTCCGGTAAAAGTCCCTTGCGGCGGATTGGCAAACCGGAAGGCGTCCGGTTTCAGGTGGAATTTGCCCGCGCCGGTGTTGCGGAAAAGAAGGGGCCCATTGGCGCGAACCACAATCAGATCCTGGCGGCCGTCGTTATCCACGTCCGCGAATAGGGCGCAGGCTGTATTTTCGAGTACGCCAACACCGCATGCATCGGTTACATCTTCGAAAGTCCCGTCGCCGCGATTCCGGAACAGCCGGTTGGGAAGCCCGGCCGGCTGGCAAATGTACAGGTCGTCGAAGCCGTCGCCGTCGATGTCGCCAACGGAGACGCCGTTGTGGCCGTAGATATCGATGCCACAAGCGCCGTCAAGCACCGTGCGCCAGTAGTCCGTGCCGTGGAGAAGCTGCGAAGCGTAGGAGCGATTTGCGCCAAAGGCATGGTCTGCGATGTCGTGAAAAACGGGCGCAGCGGCGCGGCTGCGGGTTTGCTCGAGCAGTTTGCATTTCTGAAGACGCAATTCGTTCGAGGACAGCAATTCCCAGGTGAGCTCGCAATTACCGACACGTTGTTCGCGATGTAAGTCAGCGCCCGTACCGACCAGTTCATAGCGTACGCGGGTCTCGAGCACAACGGATTGGGCCGTCGCGGATGGCACGAGCGAGCCAAGGCGGATATGCGTCACCTGAAACTCGGCGGTGATGATTTTTGAGAAGTGGCTCAATGAAGAGCGCCATTCGTTGAGAAATGCCAGGCCGCCGGTGGTTGTCTCTTGTGCAAACTGCTCCCGCCAGACTTGGAGAGATACGTCTCGGCGCACGGGCAGTGACTGAACGGTTTTCGGAGAATTGGCGGAGAAACCTGTAGCAAGCACTTTTTCGAGTGCCGTGGTCGCTTGCGGAGACTCGAGAATTTGCGCACCCCATTCCGCGAGAACGGCGGAGACTTGATCGTGGTATTTTTCGGCAACGAATCCGTCGGAGCCAGCCTTGACCTTAGCGAGAACGGATTCGATCCCGCCTCCCGGGACCCGATACTGCGGATGTATATGAAATTCGTCGGCAGCGACGGATTTTCCCTGCGGAATCGCGCTCGTGAAGAAAGGCAGAGTCAGACCCGGGGAAAGAAAAAACAGCGGGATTCCCTCGCAGTACTGAACAAATTGACGTCGGCTGATCGCGCCCTGGCGGCGAACCTTCTCAGACCTGCTCAGAGAATTGCCCCCTGCATTTTCTGAAGCGGAAACAAAATCTAGCATTGCGGTTCGGAGCCGTCAAGTTTGGACCGCAGCAGTCGGCGTACATTCGAAGAGCCGAGTCTTTGATCCGCCTTTCGCGGCTCTAGGCTGCAGCCAAATAGACGTAGCGAAGAATGAAAAGCACGGTGAGGATCCACACGAGCGCGTTGATGTCCTGAAATTTTCCAGCCGCTACTTTCGCAAGAGTGAAGGAAATGACGCCCAGGCTAAGGCCCGTAGCGATGCTGAAGCTTAAGGGCGTGGCCAGAATTGTGACGAAGGCCGGCAAGGCTTCGCTGAAGTCATGCCACTTGATGAGGGGTATGGACTGAGCCATCAGAACTCCCACCAGGATCAATGCCGGAGCCGTGGCGTAGGCCGGGATGGCAATCGCGAGTGGGGCGCAAAACATGGCTAGAACAAAAAGCGCCGCGACCAGGAGATTGCTCAGGCCCGTTCGCGCCCCTGCAGCTACCCCAGCGGCGCTTTCGATGTAGCTCGTGACGGTGGACGTGCCGGTTAGAGCGCCGAACATGGTTCCGATCGAATCAGCCAACAACACGCGGCCGACGCGAGGAATCTTGCCGTCCTTGATAAACCCTCCCTGCTCGCAAACGCCAACGAGCGTGCCAATGTTGTCGAGGAGATCCACGAACAGGAAAGCGAAGAGGGTTTCAAGGAGACCGAGGTGAATTGCGCCGCGAAAATCGAGCTGGAGGAATGTGGAGGAAGGATGGGGCATGGAAAAGACGCGGGAGGGCCAGCTCGAAATGCCACGAAGCATGCCGAGAAGCGACGTCCCGATAATGCCCAGCAGGTACGCGGCGTGAACGCGCCTGGCCACCAGGACCAGTGTAAAGGCGAGTCCGAGGCAGGCTGTCTGCACGCCCTTGTCGGCGAAGCTGCCGAGGCCGACGAAGGTGGCCGAATTTGCCACGACCAGTTTGGCATTTCGCAGACCAACAAAGGCGATGAACATTCCGATGCCGGCGGCCGTCGAGTGCTTCATGCAATCCGGCATGCCGTTTACGATCTGTTCGCGGATACGGGTCACCGTGAGAATCAGAAACAGGAATCCGGAAAAGAACACGACAGCGAGCGCGGTTTGCCAGGGAATGTGCATCGCCATGCACACCGAATAGGTGAAGTAGGCGTTTAGCGACATTCCAGGCGCCAGGGCGATAGGATAGTTGGCGTACAGGCCCATCACAAGGGTAGCTACCGCCGCCGAGAGGCACGTCGCGAAGGCGACTCCCTCGGCCGGCATACCGGCCTGCGAAAGGATTTGCGGATTGACGACGATGATATAAGCCATGGTCACAAAAGTCGTCAATCCGCCCAACATCTCCTGCTTTACGGAAGTTCGACTTTCGGCGAGTTTGAAGTGGCGATCGAGCAACCGTCCTCCCTGATCCGGCTTGGCGTCGAGAAATCCGGTTCGATCGGGCACGCCCGACTAACCGATTATGCTAATAACGAATCTTGTCGGCCTTGTCGGTCCAGGCGCGGAACCCGGCGAGCGCCTCGTCGCGCATGATCTGAATGGCGGGGATGCGGCGTTTTAAATGAGGCAGTGGAAGTTCGGTGTAGATGAATGAATCGTCGAACCCGATGTTGGCGGCGTCTTCGGCAGTGTTGGC
>DATFTB010000299.1:0-6510 GCA_035262325.1 Candidatus Acidiferrum sp. | reverse complement strand
CCAGGAACAAAATCGTCCCGAGCAAAAAGAGACAAGGCCGCTTTGGAAGCTTCATTCATTCCCCCGCTTGCGAGATTCGAACCTGACAGTGAGACGCGCCGCCATTGCGGGCGGTTCCACCGCGCTTCAAGTATCCACGGGGCGCCGGGATAGAGATGACGGAGTACGCTCCACGCGCCGTGGTCGAGTCCCCATTCCTGATCAGTCAGAAGATGGTGTTCCATGGCCAAACGCTTGGCCTCCGTGACCGCGCCGGACGCCGGATATTGCACTTCATAAAGAGGACGCGGAAAGCCGTAGGAATCGTGGATTGTTTTTGGCCGGGCGACATCCAGCACGTGGCAGCCGCTCCTGACCCAGGGCGCCGAAACCACACACACGGCCTTTGGCTTCGGCAATTTCTTTCGAACCTCCCGGAGAGCAAGCGTAAACGAGTTCTCCTCGAGCGCACCCCCGTTTGAGCCGCGCCCCTCGCGTTTCCTGCTCGGGAATCGGATTGGGGTAACTTTTCCGGCGGTCAGCGCATCCGATGAGAAGAGTATATACGTAATGCGAAGACCCCACCCGCCGGGGAGTTTGTCATGAAGAGGGCCCTTTACTTTCTTTGCGCAGCAGGGATTTTCGCGGCTGCTTTCGTGCTCCCCTCGGTACGTTCCTCTGCTGGATCGTCGGCTTCCAATACGGTTTTTCCGAGGCCCGCGCTCGACGATTCCATCGCCCAGGCCAAAGGTCAGCAAGTCGCGGTGGTTTCCGGCGGGTGTTTCTGGGGCGTGCAGGCGGTCTTCGCGCACGTCCGCGGCGTGATCTCGACGACTTCGGGTTATGCCGGCGGCACCGAGGATACGGCGCACTACGAGATGGTCGGCACGGGTCAGACGAGTCACGCCGAGAGCGTGAAGGTGGTTTTCGATCCTTCACAGATCACCTACGGGCAGCTTCTGATGGTTTTCTTTTCCGTCGCGCACAATCCCACCGAGCTGAACAAGCAGGGACCCGACTGGGGCTCGCAATACCGTTCATCCATCTTCTATTCGAATGAAGGTCAGAAGAAAATCGCGGAGGCGTACATCGCCCAGCTCGGCGCGGCGAAAGTCTTCTCGCAAAAGATCGTCACCGTCGTCGTGCCGCTGAAAGAGTTTTACCCCGCCGAGGAATACCACCAGGACTACGTGAAGCGTCATCCGAACAATCCCTACATCATGATCAACGATCTGCCGAAACTGAGCAGCTTGAAGAAACAGTTTCCCGACCTGTATCGCGAATAGTAGGACCCGTAATCCACAGTTTTCCGCAGTCGCGATCGTTGTCGCCGCGCAAACCCCGACGTATCATGGCTCGAGATGGAGAGCGGCTCCGCGCCACCGCTTTTGACATAAAGAACGTTACAGCAGATTCGGCGGTTCGCGGTAAGCCCTCAATGACGCGAACCGGGCTGCGCACTTCGAAAGGGAGAATGGCCAAAGAAGATTGCCCCCTCTGCCGGGGAACAAGTTGGAAGCTGGTGGCGCGCAAAGATGGCATGCCGGGCAACGTCGCCGTGCCCTGTGATTGTGGCCTCGAAGAGCGCGCCGAAGTCGCCATGGGGCGGGCGCGGATTCCGAGGCGCTACGAACACTGCGATTTTGAAAGCTACGCCACAGACCTGGCCGATGGAAAGACGTGGACCGCTCAGCACGAACAGGCGCTGAAGCGGGCGAAGCTTCTCACTCAGGGGCTCGTTCGCGATTATCCTGCGGCAGAAAAGGGATTGTTGCTGATGGGACCATCCGGCGTCGGCAAGACTCATCTCGCAGTTGCCGCCCTGAAGGAGTTGATCCGCCGGGGTCACGCCGGCCTCTTCTGCGATTACCGCGAACTTTTGAAAGAAATCCAGGCAAGCTACAACCCGGCCAGCGAATCGACGGAGACGGGCGTCCTCGAGCCGATACGCAGGGTCGAGTTGCTGGTTCTCGACGATCTAGGCGCGAGCAAGCCTTCCGCCTGGGTGCTGGACATCATTGGCCTGGTTCTGAACGCGCGCTACAACGAACGGCGCATGACTATCCTGACAACGAATTATTTCGACGAGAGCGCCGCTCCGGATGCTGGAGCAAGATTGCCCGGCGGGCAGCGGATCACGGTGAAAGAGGATACGCTCGCCGACCGCATCGGAGCCCGCATGCGTTCGCGGCTGTTCGAGATGTGCCGCACCGTCGAACTCCACTCCTCCGACTTCCGCCGTGAAGCTCGCCAGGCCCCACGCGCCAGAGCTTAGTTCTGGTTCCTCGACAACCCGCTCGCCCCGCAAACGATGAGGCATTTTCGATTGATTGACAGAAGCTTAACCCCGCAGGTATGCTTTCTTGGGTGATTGGGTGCGGCGTTACCCCGCAGTGATCGCAGCATCCCGGTGAAACAGACCGAGTTACTTCGAAGCAGTGCACGGTGTTGGACTGCCCCGTTGTAACCCTCCTTGCTTTACCCCGGTAGGGATTCCGCAAGGATTGATTCGACCAAAACAGGGATACAAATCCCGGAGGCGACTTATCATGACCTTTTCAGAGAACGATAACCCCGTACTTTCGGCAGCAACCGCAGCAGTTCCCGAAGCAGAGTCCCCCAGCACCCCCGCAGAAAATGCAGCGGCAGAAGTTCCCGCCACAAGCGGCGATGCGCCTCGAGCGGTCGAGCGCGTGAAGGCTGACGAAGCTCAAGCGGCCACGGAAGCCCACGAGCAAAACGCTACGGCCGACGCGGAAGCTGCCGCAGCCGCCGAGGAAGCGGCCGGCGCCGAAGAGATGAGCAAGCTCATCGAGCAGTATGGCGAGCCGCAAGAAGCCGCTGCCCAGAATGAAATCATCGAGGTCAAAGTCGTCGCCTACACGGAACAGGGCGTGGTGGTCGACCTCGGTGGCAAGACCGAGGGACTGATTCCCGCCTCCGAATTCACGGAGACGGAGGTCCCCCGGCCGGACCCCAACGCCACGATCGAAGTGCAGCGCACCGGAGAGCACAAGGACAGCTTCGTAATTGTGTCCTATCAAAAGGTGTTGCGCCGCCGCGCTTGGGAAAAGATTGATGCGCAATACAAAGCCAAGGAAACCGTCACCGCCAAGGTGGTCGACCGGATTAAGGGCGGACTGGTCGTGGACATCGGGGTGCGCGCATTTTTGCCGGGTTCGCAGTACGACCTGCGCCCGACGGCAAACCTCGACGGACTGATCGGCCAGGATCTTGAGGTCCGCATCACCAAGCTGAATCGGCGTCGCGGCAATGTAGTGGTTAGCCGTCGTGCACTGCTTGAAGAGGCGCTGCACGCCAAGCGCGCCGAACTGATGGACAGCCTCAGCGAAGGCCAGGTCGTGCACGGCACGGTTAAGAATGTGACCGATTACGGCGCTTTCGTTGATCTCGGCGGCCTGGACGGCCTGCTGCATCTGACCGACCTGACCTGGGGCCGCGTGCGCCATCCGAGCGACGTGGTCAAGCCGGAGCAGGAGCTCGACCTGATCATCCTGAAGTTTGATAAGGAAAAGCAGCGCGTGTCCCTGGGCTTGAAGCAGATGACGAAGGATCCCTGGGTGGACGCGGCGGACCGCTATCCGGCGGGCGGAAAGTACAAGGGCAAGGTCGTCGGTGTTGTGGACTATGGCGCTTTCGTCGAGCTCGAGCAGGGCATCGAGGGCCTGGTACATGTGACCGAGATGAGCTGGTCGAAGAAGCCGACGCATCCGTCAAAGGTCGTAAAGGCCGGCGACGAAGTGGACGTGGTGGTGCTGGACATCAAGCCGAGCGACCGCCGCGTGTCGCTCGGCATGAAGCAGGCGCAGCCCGATCCCTGGATGCTGATTGCGGAAAAATATCCTGTCGGTACCGTTGTTACCGGTAAAGTACGCAACATCGCGGAATTCGGCGCATTCATCGAAATCGAAGAAGGGTTCGACGGCCTTGTTCATGTGGGCGATGTGAGCTGGACCGGGCGCGTGAAGAATCCCCACGAGGTCTTCAAGAAGGGCGAGCCGGTCACCGCGAAAGTACTGCGGATCGATCCCGAGAACCGCCGGGTGTCGTTGGGCATGAAGCAGGTAAACGACATCTGGGGTGACTGGTTTAGGCAGCACCGTGTGGGCGACGTGGTCAAGGGCAAGGTGTCGCGCATTGCGACTTTCGGCGCGTTTGTTGAGCTTGGCGACAACATCGAAGGACTGTGCCACAACACGGAAATCGAAGAGCGGCGCCGACGCGACGAGGGTCCTTCAAGCTTCCGCCCGACCACCGGACCGCTGAAGAGCGCTGGTCCGCTCGAGCCCGGCAAGGAATATGACTTCAAGATCATCAAGATCAGCCCGGAAACGAGGCGCATTGGCCTGAGCTATCGCGCGGCCGTCCGACAGCAGGAACGCAAAGAGATTGAACAGTACAAGTCGTCGAAGTCCTCGGCGACGGCGACCATCGGCGACGCCATGAAGCAGAAGCTGGCGTCCCGGTAGGTTCGGGAACGGAATTTTTGACCGCCCAGGTTCCTCAGAAAAGTCATTTACCTACGGGTCATTTTAGTGATAGGAAGTGGGGCAGCCGGGCAGGCGATGCCCCTCTAAGTCGCCTCGCTCCAGATAGTTGTGTGGGAAGACGGTACTCGAGTCAAGAGGCAGGGGACGATGACAAAGCAACCGACACTCACGAAGGCCGATTTAATCGAGGAGGTCCTCCGAGTTACGGAGCTTCCTCGCAAGGAATCGGAGACCATCGTGGAAACTATTTTTGAGAGCATTATCGATGCTCTCCAAAAAGGCGACAAAATCGAAATCCGCGGCTTCGGCAGTTTCCGCACCCGCCAGCGCCGCGGGCGCATGGGAAGGAACCCCAAGACCGGCGAAAAGGTCGAGGTGCCGGCGAAGAAGATTCCCTTCTTCAAACCCAGCAAGGAACTCAAGGACTTCGTCAACAGTCCCGAGGCGGCTGCTTCGGCGGCGTCGAGCGATCCTCCTCACAGCTAAAGGACACCGACTCCCCCTGAGGCCGGCACAAAATGGACTACCTCTGGACGCCCTGGCGCTACCAGTACCTGGAGCAGGCGACGCAGGGCAAGCAACCAGACTGCATCTTCTGCGACGCCTTGCGGCGCAATCGCGACGAAGAGACACTGATTGTTTACCGTGCCAAGAAAAGCTTCGTCATTCTGAATCGCTTCCCCTACACCTCCGGCCACGTTATGGTCGTGCCCTACGCGCATGTGGCCGAGCTACATTTGTGCGACCCCGGCGCGCTGCAGGAAATGCTAGAACTGGCGCAACGGCTCGAAGCGGTCTATCGCGAAGAATACAAACCCGATGGCATGAACCTCGGGATGAATCTGGGCAAGGCTGCCGGCGCCGGGGTGGCCGGCCACTTGCACCTTCACATGCTGCCCCGCTGGATTGGCGATTCTAATTTCATGACCGTCACCGGCGAAACCCGTGTGCACCCAGAAAATCTTCGGACGACCTTCGATCGCCTGAGAAAAGCCCTGCATCCCTAGCCCCGATTTTGGCACCGGGGACTCCTCGAAGATCGCGGGGTCCGGCTCCTCATGTGACAAGCGCCCAGTCGCAGGCTAGAATCCGTGTCTAGCCCGGGCCACGGAGATACCGCGTGAACCTCGAACTCACTGAAGAACAGAAACTGCTACAGAAGACGGTGCGTGAGTTCGCCGAATCGGAGGTACGGCCTCTCGCCAAGGAGCTGGATGAAACCGGCCATTTCCCGCGCCAACTGTTCCGCAAGGCGGCGGAACTCGGCTTGACCGGCGTGGCCTTTCCGGAATCGGAAGGCGGAGCGGGTTTTGATCACATCGCGTACACCATTGTGATCGAAGAGATCTCGCGGTGCTGTGCTTCCACTGG
The DNA here is from genome assembly GCA_035262325.1 of Candidatus Acidiferrum sp. Lineage (GTDB taxonomy): Bacteria > Acidobacteriota > Terriglobia > Acidiferrales > UBA7541 > Acidiferrum. Next base: position 649 of record DATFTB010000299.1, on the reverse strand, counting down.
CGTCATTCTCAGCGTCCAGAATTCCCTTTTTTGCGATCCCATCCACCGCTATGGAAGCGAGGAGCAAAAAAAGAAATTCCTATTGCCCTTCACCCGGGGAGAAAGGATCGGTTGTTACGCGCTGACCGAACCACAAGCCGGTTCGAACGCTGCCGCCCTGCAAACGAAAGCCGTGAAGAAGGGCGACACCTACGTCCTCGATGGCACCAAGGCGTGGATTACCAACGGCGGCGTCGCTGACGCGGCCATCGTCTATGTAAGTAGCGATCCCGCCAAAGGCGAGAAAGGCATCACCGCGATTATCGTGGAGAAAGGCACGCCTGGCTTCAAGGTCGGCAAGGAAGAGAAAAAACTAGGGATCAACGCGACGGCTTGCACTGAGTTGGTGTTTACAGAATGCCAAGTGCCCGCCTCCAATCGCATCGGCAACGAAGGTGATGGCTACAAGGTGGCGCTCTCGACGCTGGACGGCGGCCGGATCGGCATCGCCTCGCAAGCCACGGGAATCGCCCAAGGCGCATTCGAAGCAGCGCTCAAGTGGTCGCAAGAGCGCATGGCCTTTGGTCATCCCATCGCGCAGTTTCAGGCCATCCAGTTCATGCTGGCCGATATGGCCACGGAGATTGATGCGGCGCGGCTGTTGGTCCGC
>DATFTB010000298.1:0-4160 GCA_035262325.1 Candidatus Acidiferrum sp. | reverse complement strand
CAAGCCAGTCCAAAGGTAAGCGGCCACAGGGAACTTTTTCTGGCCCAATTGAAGACGTAATCAACCGAGGTGATGAGGAAGTTCTTTTCGAACCTTTGGTCTATGACACCCACAGGGTTTCTCCGGTTCCTTCCCCTAAGCGCAGTATATCCTCCCTCTTCTTGCGCCGTCAAAAACTCTACCCGGAGATTCCGGACCGGCCCGCGCCAGAGGGGTAGCCTCGGTGCGTTCACGAGCCTCGCTTTGCTGACGGCCTGGCGGTCATTCTTCAAGCCAAGCGAGGAATTCCTCTTCAAGCCGAAGCCGAGGTCCTGGCTCGAAACGAGCCACCCTCGCTTCTATCGATTCGGTCTTGACCACCTCAGCCTGCCTGCTGCCGGCAGGCCCCGACAAAAATGCCTGGCGAGCGACCGGCCTGGCCAGCGCGTGATCCTTCTCTGTTCCTACTTCATCATCATTTTGTTCTGATTGTTGCCGGGTCGTCGAACTGCTTCGCCAGCAGGTTCCAGTAGTTCGACGGTTTCAATCGCTGCCAGATGTCCACAAAATAGGCGTCCGGTCCGATCAACACGCGCGCCGCTCCCTTCTCGACGCCGCGCAAGATCTTCGCCGCGGCCACGTCCGGATCGGTTCGCGCCAGTCGTTCGAACCGCGCCATGCTCTCTTTCTTGATGGTCTCGGCCGCCCGTTCGCCCGGCTTTGCATGCGTCGCAATCGCGGTGCGAATGAACCCGGGATGCACGCACGTGACACCCACAGCGCTCCCGAGCAGTTCATGACGCAGCGATTCTGTGAACCCTCTCACCGCAAACTTGCTCGCGCAATACGCACTTTGCCCCGCGGCGCCGAAAAATCCGAGCAGGCTCGACACGTTCACAATGTGCGCGCGCTTCTCTTTTTTGAGCAGTGGCAGAAAATACGCCACTCCATACACCACGCCCCAGAAATTAATGTCCATCAGCCACCGGAAATCCGCCAGTGAATACTCTTCAAATTGACCGAGCAAGGCCACGCCCGCGTTGTTGAATAGCACGCTTGCCCGCCCGTGCTGCTCCGCCACCTCTTCTGCAAAGGCCTTCACCTGCGCTTCCTGTGCGACATTCACGACGTGCCGCGTGACCTTGCCTCGTGCCGGCTGGAGCGACCGAATTGTTTCCTTCAAACCGCTCTCATTCACGTCCGCCAGCGCCAGCGATGAACCCATCGCCGAGAGCTGTTCCGCAAGGCACCGTCCGATCCCGGAGCCCGCGCCCGTGACAACCGCCACGCCCTCATCGAACAATCCCATTTGCGCACCCTCTCCTGGGGCCTCCCTCGACGCACGACACCAACACCCGGCACTCTTACCACACTTCCTATCCCGCGGCCAGCGTCGCGGTCACTGTGTTTCTTGCCACCCTTGTACAAATTAGGTTTTGACGTACGCTTCAAATCGGTACGCTCGCTTGCTTAAATATCGCATTTTCACTTGGACTCGAGCCCCGCCGCTTCGCTTTGCCCTGCTAGGATTTTTCCCGCGTGGATCAACAGTGCCCCTTGAGCCTTAAACGCGCGCAGTTGCGCGGCATCTCGAAACCATCGCCCGGTGTACTCTTCCGGTGATGGCGAAGGATCCACCACGCGTTCGGAGGCAACCTGTGCAAAGCCCGCCTCCCGGAACAACTCCGTCCATTCCTCGGCCGACAACAGATGCGTCGCCACGGCCAGCAGCGCTCCCCATTGGTGACAGTCTGGATTGTCGCGATAGTAGTTGATCAGGATCCACACCGAGCCGCCCGGCCGCAACACACGGAAGATCTCTTTGGCGCCGGCCGCCGGATCTGGCCAGTAGTAGGAAGACTCGACCGACACCACGTGCGCAAAGAAGTTCGGCTCCCAAGGGATTTCTGCCACTTCACCGGTAACGAACAGCAAGTTGTCATGCTGAACGCTGGTGCGCCTGGCGATCCGGATCATCTCATCGGAAATGTCCATGCCAACGACGCGGCCCGCGGGCACCATCCCCGCAATGCGTCGCGATAGCCAGCCCGACCCGCAACCCACGTCCAGCACATTGTCGGTCGGCTGGAGCCCCATCTTGCGAAGCACAGGCAGCGTGATGGGCAGATGATCCTGCTCCATGCCTTCTCCACGCCCGGCCTCCGCCCAGCGGTTAAACTCTTCGCGAAGTGCTTGCGAATTCGACTCGGTCATGTGCTGTGCGCGGGCTGGCTTGCTCTGGCCTCGAAAGGCCGCTCCAGCCCAATGAGAATGTTGGCGGCGCGCGCGTGCTGTCAGGCAGTGCCAGCCCTCACACCACGTGTCCGCAAGCGGTGCAAAAATGGGCCCCCGCACAAGCCGTCGAGCCACAGCGGCAGCAGTACCTCGTGCTGGCGCTTACGGGAACCCATCGCAGCGCATAAGGCTGGGCGGAACACGCCCAAATCAGCGCAATCACCCAGCCAATCACCGTCCAGCCCAGAAACAGGTTCAGGAGAAAGATGCCCGCAGCGTCGCGCTTATCCCGGCCGATAATCGCAGGCAGGAAATACAGCAGGATCGTAAAAAACAGGGTCAGCATAAAGCACCCTCCCTGTAAACCCCGGGCGCAGCAGTCCGCCGCCAGCCTCTATCTCTAATACGTACGCACCTGCGCGCAGGTTTGTTCCCCTGATCACTGCCCTCTCCGGGAGATCACGATTCCAAGAGACACCCCGACCATAAGTCTCTTCCTTCCCGGACGGGCGCTTACGCCCCTGCGCCTTGCACCTTGGTGAGTAGCTCGACGAACTTCTGCTTGCGCTCGGCCTGGTCGTGTCCGCCTTCGGCTTCGGCCAGCTGCGTGATGTTCATGGAGCAGAACTTCGGCCCGCACATGGAGCAGAACTTCGCTTCCTTGTAAAAGTCGTCCGGCAGATTCTCGTCGTGCATGGCCTTGGCCGTCGCCGGGTCGAGCGAAAGCTCGAACTGCTTGTTCCAGTCAAACAAAAACCGCGCGTAACTGATGGCGTCGTCGCGGTCGCGCGCTCCCGGCCGGTGCCGCGCCACATCCGCCGCGTGCGCCGCAATCTTGTAGGCAATCACCCCTTGCTTCACGTCTTCCGGATTCGGCAGCCCCAGATGCTCCTTCGGCGTCACATAGCACAGCATCGATGCGCCATGCCAGCCGATCATGGCCGCTCCAATCGCGCTCGTGATGTGGTCGTAGCCCGGAGCAATGTCCGTCACCAGCGGCCCTAACGTGTAAAACGGCGCCTCGTAGCACCACTCCTGTTCCTTGTCCACCTGCTCCTTGATCTTGTCCATCGGGATGTGCCCGGGACCTTCGATCATCACCTGCACATCGTGCTCCCAGGCCCGCTTTGTCAATTCACCCAGCACCCGTAACTCCGCAAACTGCGCTTCATCGCTGGCATCGGCGATGCATCCGGGACGCAGGCCATCCCCCAGCGAAAAACTCACGTCGTGCTTCTTGAAAATCCTGCAGATGTCTTCGAAACGCTCGTAAAGAAAATTCTGCTTCTTGTGATGCTCCATCCAGTGCGCCATCAGCGAACCGCCGCGCGAAACAATTCCCGTGATGCGCTTCCTCACCAGCGGCACATGCTCGCGCAACACCCCCGCGTGAATGGTCATGTAATCCACGCCTTGCTCGGCCTGCTCCTCGATCACCTCGAGCATCAGCTCGATCGTAAGGTCCTCAGGACGCCGCACGCGCGAAATCGCTTCGTAAACCGGCACCGTTCCAATCGGCACCGGCGACGCATTGATGATCGCCTGTCGAATCTCCGGAATGTTGCCTCCGGTCGAAAGATCCATCACCGTGTCCGCGCCATAATGCACCGCGTGATGCAGCTTCTTCAGCTCTTCGTTGATCTCGGAAGTCGTCGCCGAGTTGCCGATGTTCGCGTTGATCTTGCACCGGAACGCGATCCCGATGCCCATCGGCTCGAGGTTCGGATGATGGATGTTCGCGGGTATGATCGCGCGCCCGCCGGCTACTTCGCCCCGCACGTAGTCGGGGTCCAGCTTCTCGCGCTTGGCCACGTAGGCGATCTCCTCGCTCACCACGCCAAGCCGCGCCAGATGCATCTGCGACATGTTCCGCGAGCCGTTGCTGCTTGCCTGAGCCGCTTCGCGCTGCTCGATCCAGTTATCTCGCAAAGCCATGGAAAACCCCC
>DATFTB010000297.1:0-3487 GCA_035262325.1 Candidatus Acidiferrum sp. | reverse complement strand
GGCTGCGCAGAACCGCGCATCACGACGGGCAGCTCCGTCGAGAAGCTGCCGTTCATGCAACGAGCTTCAAGGTCGGCGGGCAGATCCGGGGGAATAGCGAGCAAAACGGAACCGTTGGTGGTTTCGGCGAAAGCCCCGCGGGTATCGCTGGGGTGCTTGAGTTCCAGGTAAACGTTACCGTTGGTCGTGTGCGCGTGGACGTTTCCGCTGCCTTCGTAGACTTCAATATTACCGTTGACCGTATGGAGCTCGCCAATGGACTCGGAACTGGTCACGCGCAGGGTTCCATTGACGGTGTTGACGTGGTTCAGCTGAACGCGACGCGGTACGTGAATTACGTAGTCCACGGCAACTTCGACGCCTTCTTCCTGCGGATAGCGGGTGGACACGGAAACCGCATCGGGGCGCGAATCAATATCGATGGAGACGCGGTCGAGTGCGGATTCCTTGTCGGGGGTTGTTTTGACGACGTGGATCTCGACTTCGTCCTTGTCCCAGCCTTCGATGCGAACGGCGCCGTTCACATTGCTAAGTTCGAACGAGCCGTCCGCGCGGAGCGGGAAAGTCCGCGTGATTTCGCGGGTGACGCCGGAACACACCGGAGTAGAGAGCAGGCAGACGATCCAGAGTCCCAGGGCCGGGCGACGAGAAAGCATACATCCTCCTTCGCAGCGAAAGACTCGAAGCAATTCCCCGTAGCAACCAACCAGCTCAGGCCCGCCGGGGAGCGCAACGCTCCGCCTCAATGGGGCCTAAAATTAAAACTCACCGTGGAGATGACGTCTACATTCTTCCCTTCAATTTGCTCGGGAGTCGCCCGCCACTGCTGCACGGCCGCCGTGGCGGCATCAACGAGAGCGGGTTCACCCTCCAAAACCCTTTCAACGGTCAAAGTGCCATCAGCCTTCAGTCGCACCTGCAAGCGCACCCTGCCCTGAATCCCGGCGCGCATGGCCAACTGAGGGTAGTCCGGTGAAGGATAAAAGACCCAGCGCTTCTTGAAGTCCTTCTCGTCCTCGTGGATGCCGCCGTAAATCTTGAGCTCGATGAGGTGCTTGACCTCGTCAAACCAATCCTCTTTCGCCTCGTTCGCAACCGGCAGCAAGTTTGGCAACGGAGCGGTTGGCGCGGGGTGCGAGTTCCCATCCGCAAGGCCGGCGTCGCTCAATTTCTGGGCGAGTCTCTGCTTCTGCTCATCGAGCAGAGACTGGCGGAGAGAAGCCTCCTCGTCCAGGTACTTCAGGCGAATCTTGCCAGCGGCTGTATGTAGTTTTAGGACGGCACCACCGCCATTGAGGTTGCCCACAGCATGCGAGGAACCAACGGCATGAGCCTGGATATTCAACGGCAGGGCTGGATCAACTTCAATGCGGTTCGGGCCTCCGTTTTCAACCGTGGCATCGACCGTAAGCGCAAGATCGCGAGGCACAAAGACCACGATATCGCCCGTACGCGAAGAAAGCTGAGATGGGCCGGGTAGGCGTACAGGCTTGTGAGAGTCCCGCGCATCGGGAGTAATCCACGCGGTGATGGTCCCCTCGCCGGTTTCGGCGCGAACGGTGTTGGCCACCCGCGTGAGGCATATGCTTCCTCCGCTGGTCTCGACTTCCATGGGCCCTGCGACATACATGACGCGAATGCCGCCGCCGGCTGTTTGCGCGTGGACCGAGCCGTGCACTTCTCCAAAATCAATCTGGCCGCCGCCGGTGCGAACCGCCACGAAGCCACCGGCTTCCCCGACAGCAATATTGCCGCCGTCGGTTTCCAGGCGAGCCGTGCCCTTGATCTGAGAAGCGCGTACGTGACCGCCGCCGGTGCGGAGCTTTGCGTTGCCGGAGATGATGCCGGCCTGAATGTGGCCACCCGCGGTGTAGGCATCGACGTCGCCGGCGGCAGCAAGCAAGAAAATATGACCGCCTTGCGTTTCGAGCTTCGCGGCCGGCAAATCACCGGCGTTTGCCTGCATGCCGGGTGAGCCGATCCGGCCGACGCGGATATTTCCGCCCTGGGTCACCAAGCTCACGCGGCCGGCCAGGTCTCCTGTTTCGATGTCGCCACCGCCCGTGTTGATGTCGACGCTGAAGTTGTAGGGCACCGTGACCGCAATTTGTACCCAGAACTGGATGTTGCGCCCTGCCGGCATGTGCGCCACGGCCGGTGGGTGCACACTTGGAAGTGCGCCGGTGAGGAAAACGCCATCCAGCGTTTCGCGCGTCGTCAAAGAGTATTTCTCGAGCAGTTTCTGCGCCAGTGGCTCTGCCGCTTCCGTCTCGACATGGACGCTGTAGCGCAACACGGGAGGGGCGTTGAGCGGCAAGGTGTCAATGCGCACGGAACCCCAATCGGCGTTGACGTGGAGGGTCATGCCATTGCTGACGCGTAATTCGCCGTTGCGATCGACCGAAGCGTGCGGCGGCGCGTTTGCCCCTTCCAAACTCAGCGGAAGGAATAGCAGGGAAAACACCAGGAGGAACATGCCTCGGCAGACGCAATCGTTAGCCTCGTGTGCGGAAGAAAACGCCAGACTGTTGGAAAAGCCGCGCATAACAAAAGACACTCGCCAGGACCTGGAAAACCTTATTGTTCGTTCCGCGCGTTTATCTCGCGCAAGGCCGCAGCACTCCTCAGACGGACGTAGCGGCTTGGATCACTGCTTTCAAGATCTTGAAGCGTGCGAATAACGCTCCTCAGAGACTCGTCAGCGGGAAACTGACCGGCAGCCGACGGAGGCAAATGGCCAACCTGGACCATGGGGGCAGGCGGAGGGGCAGGCTCCGAGTCGGTGAAAATCTCAGCGGATTGGTTATCGAGCGAACGCACCAGCAGGTTCACAGCCTCGACACGGACACCCGGGTTGGAGTCGTGTTTGAGCGCATCGAGCAAAGTCTCGCGGACATCGCGGTCCGGGGCTGAATCACGAAGCGCTTCGAGGGCCTTCAAGCGCACTGCGGGATTCTGGTCCTTGCGTGCGGCGGTCAAAAGCGCCTTGCGGACCTGTAAATCGGCGGCGCGTGCCTTCAGAACGTCCAGGCAATCTAGACGAACGCCCGAATCGAAGCGTTCGCCGCTTTTCACGACATAAGTCAGGACGCTACGCACATCGCTGTCATCGAGGCTCCCGTTCAGTTCGACGGGCTGCTCGGCGCTCATTTGAACACGGACGTTTTGGGAACCGTTGCCGGCGGCAGGCGTGAAGTTGATACCGGCGACTTCCATCTTTGCGAGTTGGTCTTCGGTGAAGCGCGGGCTTGGGTGGACGTTGACGGGCTCGACAGCGGTGACGTCACCTGAGGGGGAGAACCACTGGTTGGACTGCACGCCGGCGGCAAGTCCAAGAACAACCAGGGTCGCAGCACTCCACGCCGGGTGCAGCACCATCCATCGCCGCATCCATCCCAAACCGAAAGCGCGCTCCCTTGACGCAGGCCGGGCAAGGTCATCGATCTTTTCGGCGAGCTCACTGCGGCAGTGCGAGAGGAGCAGTCCG
>DATFTB010000296.1:0-2967 GCA_035262325.1 Candidatus Acidiferrum sp. | reverse complement strand
GCAACAACCGGATCGACGCGCATGGCGCGCTGCGCAGGGATGTAGCCGGCTAGCGCCCCGACAGCAAGGAGCACGAGAGAAACCAGCACCAGCGTGACCGGGTCGTAGGGGGTCACGTTAAAAAGCAGATGCGTGATGAGGCGTGCCGTAGCGAGAGCGCAAGGTACGCCAACCGCAATGCCAATCAGTGTGAGCACAAGCGCCTGGCGCAAGATCATGCCAAGAACTGAGCCAGGCTCGGCGCCAAGCGCCACACGAATGCCTAGTTCACGTGTCCGGCGGGAGACGGAATAAGAGATCACCCCAAAAATCCCCACGGCTGCGAGCATCAACCCAATCGAGCCAAACAAGCCTAGGAGCAAAGTGTGAAAGTGGGGCTGTGCCACAGACGCGTTCAGGACGTCGGGAAGGGGCGCGATATCTGTCACAGGCAGATTCTTATCTATACCGTGCGTTACGGTGCGAATTGCGCTGACGACGGCCGAGGCGCTCAGCGTGCTCTTGACGACCACTTCGCCTCCATAAAGTGGCGCTTGTGCGAATGGGACATACAACATGGGCCCCGGGTCCTTTCCGAGCGAAACGTCATGGATGTCCCCAACGATGCCGACAATTTCGCGCGAGACAATACCGTTGGCAGGAAAACCGAACACGAGATGCCTGCCCAGCGGATCCTCGTTATGAAAATAGCGTTTGGCCAGCGCTTCGCTGATCAGCACCACGGCTGCCGTGGAAGAGGAATCAGATTCGTTGAACAAACGGCCGCGAACCAGTGGAATTCCCATGACGGAGAAATAGCGCGGGCTGGCGGGGACGTAATTAGCGGTGTCGGCCGTTCCCGCCTGCAGCGATGGATTGCCGACAATCTGAAAAGTGACGGTGATGCAGCAATCCACAATGGGCAGCGGACCGGCGACAGCCGAATCTTGCATGCCGGGCTGGGCCTGAAGGCGCGTCATTAGTTCTTCGGAAAAGGCAGCCCACTGCTTGGGCGATGAGTACTGAAATTGTGGAAGGGAAACCATTGCCTTGACGACGTGATTCGGTTCGAAGCCCGGATTCACCGACGTGAGCTGAGCGAAGCTGCGCATCAGCAATCCCGCTACCGTGAGAAGAACCATTGCCAAGACAGTTTCCCCAACAGCCAAAAAAGCGCGAGCACGGCGCGGACCCGCCGACTCTCCGGCGCGAGCGCCATCGGCAAGTTCCTTATGCGAATCAGACCCAGCTGCAGAAAGCACGGGTGCTAGTCCGAACACCAGGCTGGTAGCCAATGAAAGTACGAAAGCGAAGACCAGCACCCAGCCATCCACGCGAATTGAGTGAAACTTTGGCAGACTCGCAGGCAGAAGGGGCACAAGAGCGGCTACCGCGCAATAAGCCACCAGCGTTCCGACGAGGCCTCCAAGCATCCCTAGAATGGCGCACTCCGTGAGCAGTTGGCAGATGATGCGCCTCTTGCCAGCACCCAATGCAATTCGAATGGCGACTTCCTTCGACCGCGAAGTCGCGCGGCTCAAGAGGAGATTGGCGACGTTCGCACAGGCAATCAAGAGCACTAGGCCGACAGCCCCCAGCAGCAGGAGCAGTGGCAATTTCACGTCGCCGTTGATTGTTTGCTGCAGCGGCTCGATTCTAATCGCCCATCCCTTCTCCGCCGGAAATTCCTTGGCCAGGCGTGAACTGATCGTGTCCAGTTCCGCTTGCACTTGAGCGGAGGAAATGTCCGGGCGCACTCGCGCAATTACCGCCATCCAGTGCTCTTGAGGCGGACGAGTCATCCAAAGGCTAAACAGGGGGTCTTGAGGAAGCGGTATCCAGACTTGGTTGGTCTGATTAAGAAAGGGCGTGTGAAAGCTTGCGGGCATGATGCCAATCACGTTGTACGGGCGCATGTCGAGGGTAATCGAGCGGCCGACGATTCCTGGATCGGCTCCAAATCGGTTGCGCCATAAGATTTCGCTGAGGACCACGACAGGGGCAGCCCCGCGCTGGCCGTCCTCGGAAATGAACACGCGGCCCAACAAAGGCTGAGCCGCGAGCACCGTGAAGAACTCGGACGTCACCACCACGGTGCTCACCTCGGAAGGCTCCCCGTAGCCCGTAAGCACCAGGGCATGGCCACCCAAGCCGGCGATTGCACTGAACACGCGATTGCCATCCCGCAGTTCAACGAAGGTGGGATAAGACATCCCAAGCCCCGAGACTCCCGCCTCCGGCTTCGCCTCGGGCACAAAGACCAATTGGCCTGGATTCGCGTAGGGCAGTGGCCGAAGCAAGACAGCGTTGACAACGCTGAAAATGGCGGTGTTGGCTCCGATGCCGAGGGCCAAAGTGAGCAGCGCGACGGCGGTAAACCCCGGAGACTTGCGCAGCATTCGGAAAGCGAAACGCACATCCTTTGCGAAGATTTCGATTGAAGATATGCCCCTTTGTTCGCGGCATTCTTCCGTTGCGCACACGCAGCTGCCGAACTGCAATCGTGCCAGGCGCATTGCTTCTGTCGGATCCACTTCGACGCCCCGATTTTTCCGTGCCTGCATTTGGATGTGAAACTGCAGTTCCTCATGCAGCTCTTCATCCATCCGGCGACGAAAAAGCAAAGCACGCAGTCGCAGGCCAAGGTCTTTCCACAACATTCACGCCATCCTCAATACCCTGGCAATAGCATCGCTAAGCTTGCTCCAGTTCTCGGCCTCGACTTCGAGCTGTTTCCGGCCAGAAACAGTGAGCGAGTAGAAGCGCGCTCGTCGGCCCAGTTCCGAGATACCCCACTCGGCCTTGATCCAACCACGGTGTTCCAGTCGATGGAGCGCGGGATAGAGGGAACCCTGGTTCACCTGCAAGACGTCCTGTGAAATCTGCTGAATGCGCTCAGAAACCGCCCATCCGTGCATCGCTTGCGAGCGGAGTGCCCGGAGGATCAGCAGATCGAGCGTCCCTTGCAGAAGATCGAGTCGCGATGGA
>DATFTB010000295.1:0-4792 GCA_035262325.1 Candidatus Acidiferrum sp. | reverse complement strand
TGGCCACGTAGGCGATCTCCTCGCTCACCACGCCAAGCCGCGCCAGATGCATCTGCGACATGTTCCGCGAGCCGTTGCTGCTTGCCTGAGCCGCTTCGCGCTGCTCGATCCAGTTATCTCGCAAAGCCATGGAAAACCCCCTCCAGACAGCAACCGGTGGCCACTGGCCGGCGAACGGTGAAAAAAAAACACCAGTACACCTCGGCCCCGTCACTTCTCTTCTGAAGCCTGAATTATGTCATCGCCCACGAGGAAGGACAACCGCGATGGCGCAAGACACCCGTTTAGGTAGTCGCGCACATCCACCGTTGCGGCCCGCTTTCCTGCTCTGCCTCCTCCTAGCGACCCTTGCATCCCTCTAAGCCCCCAGAAGCAAAAGACAAACAGCGGCACAAATTCCGACCACGCGAAGCTTTCGGATCGATTTTTCCTTTCGCTGTTTTTGGAATGAATGGGCTCGCTTGGTTCATTGGGCCGGTCCGAACTTGCGCGGAATCTATCGGAACAACTTCCTCGCCTTTGTTGTTGTGGTCCCTATCGTACGCTTGCTAGCCTGTTACAGGAGGAGAGACACTGACTTCCGCGAGCATTTCGGCCAAAAGCAAACTTTGGAACCGTTGTCTCGCGCGGGTCCTCAGTTCGCTGCCCCTTGTCGGCCTGCATCTTAGCTTGTTGTTCTGCCCACTGCCGGCCATGGTCCAGGCGCAACAGCCCGGCCAGCAAGGGCCAGCCAGCATCGCCGGCACCGTGGTCGATCCAAAGGGAACTCCGGTCGTCGGCGCCCAAGTAAAACTCACCGGCGGAAATCAGCCCGTCAGCCGGGAGACACTCACCGGCGAGGACGGCCAATTCTCGATGCAGAACGTGGACGCCGGAGCCTTCCAACTTACGATCAACGCAGCGGGCTTCGCGTCACAAACAACCTCGGGTACCGTCCGACCGGGCGAAACCTTTGTCGTACCTCAGATTACTCTCCGTCTCGCGACGGAGATCACTGAGGTGCAGGTAGTCCTCTCGCCAATCGAAATCGCCGAGGAGCAGATGAGGCAACAAGAAAGGCAGCGCATCCTTGGCGTCATTCCAAACTTCTACGTCAGCTACATCCCCGATGCCGTTCCGCTCACTTCGAAACAGAAGTTCAGGCTCGCCTTCCGCGCCTCGGTGGACCCTGTTACTTTCGGCATAACGGCAGCCGTCGCCGGAGTTGAACAGGCAACCGACGAGTTCAACGGCTTCGGCCAAGGCGCCCAAGGCTATGCCAAGCGCTACGGTGCAGCGTACGCGGACACCGTGATCAGCACGTTTATCGGCGGCGCCATACTGCCTTCGTTGCTGAAGCAGGATCCTCGCTACTTCTACAAAGGCACGGGAACCAAGCGGCAGCGGGCCCTTTACGCAATGGCCAACTCGGTGATCTGCAAGGGCGACAACGGCCATTGGCAGCCAAATTACTCCGCCATCGTCGGAGGTTTCGCCTCGGGAGCCATCTCCACGCTCTATTACCCGGCCGAACACAACGAGGGCGAGCTGGTGGTCGAAAACACCCTCATCGGAATTGGCGCAAACGCCGCCGTCAATCTCCTGCAGGAATTTGTGCTCCGCAAGTTGACCCCGAACCTGCCGAAGCACAATCCGACCACTACCGCATCGGACGGGAACTGAGAGGGCATGCATGTCTGGTTCCCGTTCTGGCGACCGGCCAATTCGGGTTCACGGGCGAAGCGGGAGGCCGGCGTTGTTGAGGAATCCCGGCCACAGGTTCGGGAACGAGCTCGGCTAAGCCCACGTGCGCAACCCGATTATTCCCCAGTAGGCAAGGTACAAGAGCGCGATAAGCAGCGCGACGGTGACGATCGTAGAAAAGCGCCGCACCGCCGGACGCACTCCTTCGGCAGGCGCTCGCCACACAGCAACAGCGCTCGCGAGCACTGCGAAGGCAAACGCAATCGTCCAAAGAAAGATCAGCGCCGACCACATCGTCAAATTCCCCAGCCGCGTGATCAGATCGTCCGAGCACAGGATGAAAGTGAACACGAACGCAGCCACGCTCAACACCGCTAGCAGCGGCCAGACGCGCAGCGCACGCTCCGCAGGACGGCGGCGTTTCGCGCTGAGTCCGCCGAGAACCCAGAAAGGCGCGTAGACCAGAATCGACAGGACGCAAAGAAGAACAAACACGGCGAGCGCAATCTTAAGAATCGCAAGCCACGTGGGAATGCGCTTCATTGTCGCACCCATGCCAGCTTGGATGAAAAGACCCTCCCTTTTGGGGGCCAGCAGGATCAACGTCGCAACAGGCTCGGGATCACCTTTCTTCGGCACGCTCCGGAACTGTGCACCGGCGGTGTCGAGAAATGTCCGGTTCCAAGCGCCAAGATCTGTGATCAGCAGCTTTCCTTCCTGGAAGCGGAAGAGACTCAGGCCTACCAATCGCTCGATGAACTCCGTCAGTTGCACGCGCGAAGAATCGGGGACATACCAGCCCGCATAGTCGGCGGCGTTTTGAGGCAAGGGCGCTCCGGGGGGAACCGCCGGTTTTTGCAGCTTGGCGGTGATATAGCCGCGAATGGCCTTCGCGATCTTCTCGAAAGCATCGCCGCTGCCCGCATTGATGCTGAAAAAATAGCCCACGTTGTACTCCGGCAGGTAGGCCATCTCCGTCAGCCCGCCTTCGACTCCCCCGTTGTGTCCGTGGTAGACGTAGCCGTCTTCCACCTGCCAGTAATCGCTCAAGCCGTATCCATACTTCATGCCTTCCTTTGCGGACCATGTGCTCACCGGATTCTCCATGCGGTCAATGTTTGCGGACCGAACGACCGCGGCCCCGTTCACGGCTCCCCGGTTCAGATAGAACTGCACATAGGCGGCCATGTCCTTGGCGGAAGCGTTGATCGAACCAGCCGGGCGCAGAAGAATATTCCAGTAGCGGTAAGGCGTCTTTCCATCCTCATGATAGAGAAACGTCGTGGCCGGCGCCGGAGGTTGGAAGTACGTCGCGGTCTTCATGCCAATCGGCAGAAACAGGTTTTGCTCGACGAAATCTTCAAATCGCTGATTGGTGAGCTTCTCGACGATATACGCGGCAACCGCCGGCCCGGAATTGCAGTACGCCATGCGCGTACCCGGAGGCCAGCGCGAAATGCGCGAGTGATGGTCGTAGTCGAGTCCTTCGCGCAGAGTCATGTTTGGCGCATCCTTCGCGTATTCGCGCAGGTGCAAGTCGTCCCAGCCCGTGGTGTGCTCAAGCAGATTCACGACACGCACCGGGTCCGTCGCCTCCCACTGGTTTTCAAACCACACTTCCGGCACTAACTGGTGCACCGGATCATCGAGCGACAGCTTGGCCTGATCGGCAAGCATAAGAATCGCGAGCGAAGCGAAAGCCTTGGAGGTCGAGCCGATGCGGAAGAGAGTTTCGGGGGTCACGGCGCGATGGCTCGCTACATCCGCTTCTCCGAGTCCCGCCACCCACTCGGGGCCATTCCGGTGAACAATCGCCACCGCCACACCCGGCGTATGGGTGTCCTTCAGAATTTTCTCCACCTGCAGCTGCAGCTCCGGGATCGATTGCGCCGGCTTCGATGGCGCATTCTTGTCATCGGCCGAAGCAAAGGAAGCCAGCAACGAAAAAAGAATGGGAGCACTCCGCAATTTCTTCATGATCGCCCTCTCCCCTCGAGAGGCCAGGAAGGAAGGACAGGCCCGGTTTGCCTAATTTATACACCGAAACTCCTGGTGCGCCCGAAGTTCGCGAGGCACCCGCCATTCGGAGTCTGCGCCTGTCCCTTTCCGGCTTAATCCGACGCCGACACTTGATACTGCTCGAGCTTCCCGTCGGGCATCTCGTAGGTCCAGGCCCGCACCTGGTTCTTCGGAAACTTGATTGCGTACACCCGCAGCTTCATGCCGCCCCTCGAGGCCTGGTAGGTTTCGACAAACTCTTCCGGCGTCCCGAGGGGCCCGAGGCTCGCGGCGAAGTCCTTCAACGCTTGCTGGTCAAAGTAAAAGTTCGCATTATCGGTAAACAGCGAACGGTCGACCGTTCCCTGCTGCAAACCCTCGAAAATCTTGCGGGCTTGCGCGAGCTTTTCCGGTGTCGCCGGATCGTCGCTCGCGAGAAGCAGCGGCGCGATGCCCCGAGCGATCGCGCTCGCGGCGTCCGCGGCGTCCTGATTGGTGAGCACCACGACCGCGACGCGGTCGTCGGGGAACACAACGTTTTCGGCTGTATAGCCCGAGACCTCTCCGCCATGCGACAACGCGCGGTGGCCGAACTTCGAATCAACATTAACGCCTAAACCGTAGTGCGTCCCGAGCCCGTTCTTAAGCGGGACCTCCGTTTCGAACGCGAGATACGACGGCGGCTTCAACAAGCTCTGGTTGATAATCGAAATATCCCACTTTGCAAGGTCCTCGGCGGGCATCGCCAGTTCGCCCGCGGCAAACAGCCAGCCTTTCCCTTCTTTCGGCGCGAGGCGTGGGGGACCAAGCGCATATCGCACGTACCCCGTCGCATCGGTGTCGCCGAGCCTAGCGTGGTCGATGTCCGCGACACTCTTCATGCCGAGCGGTGTGAACACCTTCTCCTCGAGAAACTGCAGCAAGGGCACGCCGCTGGCCTTCTCCACGATGAGCCCGGCGATTACATAATTCGTGTTGCTGTACTGCCATTTTGTGCCGGGATCAAAGTCGAGTGGTTTGCGCGCCCAAGTGTCGAGAATTTTCTGGGCTGTTACCGGCTGCAACATCATGGGCATTACGTAGTCCTGAGGCCAGTAGTCCTGATACCCGG
>DATFTB010000294.1:0-2794 GCA_035262325.1 Candidatus Acidiferrum sp. | reverse complement strand
CTGGTGGTCAAGGACAAACTGATTGTCGGCATGGCGGGAGGCGAGCGCGGCGTCAGTGGCTTCCTCGACGCCTATGACACGAAGACCGGGCAGAGGCTGTGGCGTTTCCACGCTATTCCGCAGCCGGGCGAACCCAACTTCGGAACGTGGGCGGGCGATTCCTGGAAAACCGGCGGCGTCACCACCTGGAATAATGGTTCCTACGATCCGGAAACCAATACGCTGTTCTGGGGCACCAGCAATCCCTGGCCGGATTATAACGATGACTTCCGCGCTGGCGATAACTTGTATTCATGCTCGGTGCTGGCGCTCGATCCGGACACCGGCAAGCTCAAATGGTTTTTCCAATTTACTCCGCACGATCTGCACGATTGGGATTCCACGCAAATCCCCATCCTGCTCGACACGCAATTCCGTGGCGATAACAGAAAGGCGCTCGCGTGGGCTAACCGCAACGGCTTCTATTATCTGCTGGATCGCACCTCAGGAACATTTTTAACGGCCAAAGCCTTCGTCAAGCAGACCTGGGCCAAAGGCTTCGACGAAGGCGGGCGGCCGGAACTGATTCCCGGCAATGAGCCGACACCGGAGGGCAACGATCGCGTCTGGCCCGGCGTCGACGGCGGTGCTAACTGGATGTCGCACAGCTACAGCCCGTTGACCAGGCTGCTCTACATATTCGCGCGCGAGGAGCACCGGATGTTTTCGAAGAACGCGCTTCCGCATCCGACCACAGAGCCGGCGGCCAACGTGATCGCGGCGCCAACCACGATGGCTCAGGCGAACGCCGGCGCGTACGATCCTGCAATCGGAGGCGCGATAACGCGAGCCGTCGGCACGCCCGAGGAAAGCTGGGGCAAGGTGATCGCCGTCGATCCGGGAACGGGAAACATCAAGTGGGAGCACAGGGTTCTTACTCCCCCATGGGGCGGCGTGATGGCCACTGCGGGTAATTTGGTTTTCGGCGGAACGCTGGAGGGAATGATATTTGCGCTGAACGCCACCACGGGCGAACGCCTCTGGACCTTCTCCTCCAATGGACCTGTGTTCGCATCGCCGATCAGCTATACGGCCAATGGCAAACAATTGATTTCCATTCCGGCGGGTGATTTGATTGTCACGTTCGGGCTGGATTAGACTCCCGGCGCTGGGCAGTAGTGTCGAACCGTTTGCCCTCCTCCTCGCCCTGTACCTGCCAGCGGCGGGTAATGCAACTTCCGGCCGGGCAATATTCGAGGGTAAGGGCGCCTGCCTGGCTTGTCATGCAATCGGGGAGCACGGCGGGAGCCTGGGGCCGGAGCTAAGCAAAATCGGGGTTATACGATCGCCTGAGTTTCTTCGTCTGGCGCTGGTGAATCCCGACGCTGAGATTGCCCCAGAGTACTTTACCGTCGTCGCCGTTACCAAGGGCGGCCAGACGCTTCGTGGCATCGCGCTGAACGAGGACGACCTATCGATTCAAATTCGCGACAGCGATGGAAATCCGCGTTCATTTTTGAAAGACGACCTGAAGAGCTTACGCCGAGAACGGCGCTCCGTCATGCCTTCTTATGCGGACCGTTTGACGGCCGCGGAGATCGGCGATTTGGTCAGTTACCTTCGTACTCTGCGCGGGCCCCCTCCCAAGATTGGCCCACGGACGCGTCAGCCTCATCATGCTTATTCGAGCATCGAGTTTCTGGACCGCATCGGCAGGGATGCCGAGGAGCGTCCCGATACGCTAATCACCGCTCTGGAAATTCCCGCTGGTGCGACGGTCGCGGACCTGGGATCGGGCACGGGCTATTACACCTGGCGCCTTGCGCGAGCGGTTGGACCTGGCGGCAAAGTCTTCGCGGTTGATGTACAACAAGCGATGCTCGACCGCACCGCTGAAACGGTTAGAAAGCATCAACTCGACAACATCGAACTGGTGTTGGGTGATGAAACCAGCCCGCACCTTCCCACGGGAGCGCTTGATTTGGTTTTTATCGCGCATGCCTATCACGAGTTTTCGAGTCCCGAGGCCGTCATCCTGGCCGTGAAGCAGTCCCTGAAGCCGAGCGGGCGTCTTGTGGTGGTCGAATTTGCCGAAGGCCATCCCTTCGGCCCGCTAGACAAGGCCGAGCGAATGACCGAGGAACAAATCCGCGCCGAGATCGAGCCGGCGGGATTCGACCTCGACCGCGTGCTGGAGATTGTGCGGATCGAGCATTGCTTGGTCTTCACCAAGCGGGAGGCTAACTAACTAGCCGGCAAGGGCAGGAGCGGTGCTCTTAATCCTCCACCCGTGTGATTGTCCGTACTAAAAACTTCATTCGTGCAACGGAGACCTCGGAGCGCTGAGCACTTCTTTGATGCTCATCACTTCTGCTTGTTTTCGGAACTCGAATCCGTAAATCCGATCGCGATCTCTCAAGAGATATTTCGGAGCGGAGTCGAAGGGAAAATTTGCTGTGAGGTCCACTCTGGAGTTGGATGAACGGTCACGTTGAAATGGACGATCCGTCGGCGATCATGCGTGAGCACGACAAAGACGAACAGAATCTCAAACTCGAACCAGATAGTGTGTACGGTGAAGAAGTCGACCGAAACCAGTTGCGACGCGTGATTGGCGAGGAAGGTTTTCCATGTTTGTGACGGCGGTCCTAAAATGTATCGGCACTCAAGAAGTTCAGTTCGGATTTTTCTATCCTTATATATAAGGATGCCGGACTAATCTCCTTTCAGCTCCCTACTGCCAGCGGACTACTGCTAGCTGGAACTGCCATTCATGTCCGTTCGACACCGACCGGAGTTGGTTTTGGAAATCCGA
>DATFTB010000293.1:0-8276 GCA_035262325.1 Candidatus Acidiferrum sp. | reverse complement strand
ACCTCGGGGGGAAGGCGGTTAGGGACCACGCCTCCCGGGGTGAGACGCTGCACGATCGCGGGAAGCATGTAGGCAAGCACGGAGGAAGCGGCGGAGATGGAGAGTCCGGCGCGAGCCGCAATTGTTTCGACGCAGTCGCGGCCGATGGCCTTCTCGAGAGTGGAGCTGGATATCGGGCGCGGACTGATGCCGCGGACCCAGGAGGCAACGACATCGTTTAGGCCAGCCTTGCAAAGGCGGTCGAGAAAGGCGCGGAAGCCACCAGGGAAGTCATTCATCATGGAGAGGAGGCCGGAGAGGACAGTGGTAGTTTTGGAGGGGCTGAGTCCGAATTCATTCCCTGCGTCGGCGAGAACGGAATCGAGCATAGCCATAGTTTTGCTCCTTGATTTTGGGACGGGGCGAAACGTGGCGATCGGCGGCCGGGGCGCGGGGCGATCTTCCTGTCATTGGGAGGCTAGCAGATTGTAAGCGGGAGGTGAAGTGAATAAGTCGAAATCGTCCAAGCGGACGGGAACGAGGAGAGTGCGGCGAGCGCCGGCGATTGGGGTAGCGAGGGCGGCGGTTGAGATCCCTTCGGCCCTGAATGCGCAGGCTTCAGCATAGGATGAAGGCGGGTCTGCCGTGGATCAGCAGGACTGAAGCCGGCCCCTGGCACAGCGCGCTTGCCGCAGGATCACTC
Source organism: Candidatus Acidiferrum sp. (assembly GCA_035262325.1). Lineage (GTDB taxonomy): Bacteria > Acidobacteriota > Terriglobia > Acidiferrales > UBA7541 > Acidiferrum. The sequence goes on along the minus strand of DATFTB010000293.1, from coordinate 7,594 downwards.
GAGCTTCGACAGCAGGCGAAACTGAGGGTTGGCACTTTCAGAGAAGTCCTGAAACGACCGCTTGCTCACCGATTGGAAGAGCTCGTCGGGCTTGAAGCCGCGAATCACTTCGGAGGTATCTTTCGGAAGGCGTTTCAGAATCGCATCGAATTGCTTCTCGCTGGCATCGCGGGCCGCTTGATTCTTGAATTCGGTGATCAGCACGACATTCCAACTGCCTTTATCGGAGGCCTGCTCGGCAATGCGGTGATAAGCGAGCACGCTGCCGTCATGCTTGGCCTCCTCGCGGACGCGCATCCAGTTATCGTCGAGATAGCCCATGGCGGGACCGAACATTCCCCGTTTGATTTCGATGTATTCAAGGATCCAAACAGGCTTTTCTTGATGTTCGTAATATTGCTCAAGGCTAGACTTCTTTGCTTTGTCGGCCGGGCTTTGCGCCGAGCCACCGCCTACGACCAGAGTTGAAAGGAGAAGAAAACCAGGAACTCTTAGGTTTTGCATGGTTTGACCTCCACGGGCTAGATAAAAGATTGGACGCAGGTAGGACCAAAGAGCTAGCAGAGGGGGAGCGCAGTCGGCGGAGCCCAGCTGCTATATCGAGATGCCGAGCAAGGACGTCGCAGGCTCGGAATCGTTCTATCGGAAGGTGTTTGGATGGAACATCCGAAGACGGGGCGATGGGAGTGTGGCGTTTGACGATGCGGCGGGGGAGGTGAGCGGGTCGTGGGTGCTTGGACGGCCTCCGATGAGAGAAGTGGGGTTGCTGGTGTATATCATGGTGGATAGTGTTGCGGCGACGCTTGAGGAGGTGGTGGCGAACGGGGGAGAGATTGTGCAACCGATCGGAGCGGATGCCCCGGAGATTACCGCGCGGTTTCGGGATCCGTCGGGGAATGTGTTGGGGTTGTATCAGGAGCCGGCGAGGAGCGGCAGTTAGGGAATTGTCTTCCTCGGGCTGGCAGGCCAGCGGTATGCGAAGCCGCCCGAGGGAATACTCCCGAATGAGGCGAGAACTAGTTGCGCGATGAACTCGGTTGTGATCGTCGGGGCGGTTGTCTTCTCGGCCAATGGGGACAGAGGAAAGATGACGACTCGCAGGGCGAGTAGAAGGCAGGTCACAGAAGCAAAGAAAGAACCCCGCGATGCCGGGGATGACGGATCCCGGGGGAGGCGTGACCGAATCAGCCATGGGTGCTGACGCGGGTGCGGCGGAGTTCGAAGACGAGATAGGCGACCACGGCAAGGTTGACGAGGAGCAAGACGAGTTTGCCGGTCGTGGGTCGGTGAAAGAGTTCGTAGACTTCGAGTGGTAAGAGAGAAGAAGTAGAAATGATGGTGAGATATTCGGCCCAGCGTTTGCGGAGAGCGAGGCCGGCGCCTTCGGTGAAGAAGAGCGCGGAATAGAAGAAAGTGCCGACGCTAAGTTCGCGGAGCCGGGTCTCATCGACCTTGGTTACCTTTTCCATGAGCCAAAGCAGGTAGCGGTTGTGCGGGTCGACGCGAAACAGATCGACCCAGTGAGAAACTGTCGCAGCGAGGTCTCTGTGCAGGAAATGCAGCGCGCCGAAACCGACCAGGAGAAATGTGGAGGCTTTCAGAAACTTGTAGACAGCGATGAGCATGAGGCCGGGGGGATGCTTGAGGGGCTTTCGGGTCTGGGCCATGGGTGGGAGTGACTTTACCATGGGGGCAAAGACGGTGGAATGTGGGCGCAAGGCTGAAGGGGACCGGGCCTATTTTAGGGTGTGGATCAATCTTTGCCGGAGGAGCCGGGGAGGTGGACAGAGCAGGTGCCGTCAGAGCAAAGCTCGCGGTTCCAACGGTAGCGATTCCGCGCGATCCAGGCGTAGATTTTGCCGGCAAACCAGCGGATGCCAGGGAGGAGAAGAATCCAACTGAGGTAGCGCCAACCCGGGAGGAGCAAACCGATGCGGGCCCACGCTTCGACGCCACTCGAGACGCGTCCGCCCGTGTCGATGGCCTGCATCCAGCGCATGGCCAGTCCTCGGTCGATTTGCGGGAAGCGTTCCTGTGCAGAGGCGTCGTGGAGGTCGAGGAATTCGATGCGATGACGCGCGTCGAGGCGTTGAACGGGAGCGATGCTGGCGCGACACAGGCTGCAGGAGCCGTCGTAGAAAACGAACAGGTCGGGCGAGGTTTGGGGCGTTGTGGGCATATGCATGTTTGATGGCAAATCGAGGGTGCGGGTGACGGGCAAGTTCGGCGTTGCGGGTTGCGAATTCTCGGTTAACAAGCCGAGTGCCGGTTTGATTCGGGGGAGCCCACCCTCTCAAAATCCAGAGTGGGGCGCTCCAAGCTCGATTGGCAGGAACATAGGCACGACTGTAAAAGCGACAGCAGCTCTGCCATCCAAAAAAAACTGATATAGAATCGGGGCGTCTAAGAACCGAGGGGTGTGCGATGAATCGACGCGATTTGCGAGCGCTTTTGCTTGCTTTGTTGCTTGTGGGATGCCTGGCTTCCGTAACCATCCCTTACCTACCTGCTGCGGGCAATGACAGTTCCCTTCCCCCGCCGCCGCTAGCAAGGAGAACCCCGAAGGTTACCGAGATCAATGGCCAGAAGATGGTGGACTACTATTACTGGCTGCGGGACAAGCAGAATCCGGACGTGCGAGCGTATCTCGAGGCCGAGAACGCGTACACGAATGCGGTGATGAAGCCGACCGAACCGCTGCAGAAGAAGCTGTACGACGAAATGTTGGGGCGAATCAAGGAAAGCGATGTGGAAGTGCCGTACAAAGAAGGCGAGTACTTTTACTATGTGCGGACGGAGGCGGGGAAGCAGTACGGGATTCGCTGCCGGAAAAAAGGCAGCATGGACGCACCGGAGGAAGTGGTGCTGGACGTCAACGAACTGGCGAAGGGGCAGAAGTTCATGTCGCTCGGCGCGTTTGCGGTGAGCGACGACGGGGATTTGCTGGCATACACGACAGACAACACGGGATTCCGGCAGTTCACTTTGGCGGTGAAGGATCTGCGAACGGGAAAAGTGCTGGCTGATCATGCGGAACGGGTCGGATCCGTGACCTGGGCGAACGACAACAAGACGATTTTTTATACGGTGGAAGACGCGACGACAAAACGGCAATACCAATTATACCGACACACAGCAGGAACGACGGCGAGCGACCCGCTGGTGTACGAAGAGAAAGACGAGCGGTTTGACGTATACGCCACCAAGACGCGCAGTCACGCTTACGTGTTTCTCGTTTCCGCCAGCCACACGACCAGCGAAGTGCGATACATCTCCGCGAATGAGCCGCAGGCCGAGTGGAAGATAATGGAGCCGAGGAAGCAGGACGTGGAGTACTACCCGGATCACAACGGAGATTTCTTCTACTTCCGGGTGAATGATACCGGCAGGAATTTCCGGCTGGTGAAGGCTCCCGTGAGTCATCCGGGGAAAGCGAACTGGAAGGAAGTTACGCCGCAGCGGGCGGACGTGATGCTCGACGACATCGACTTCTTCAAGGACTACTACGTGCTGTCGGAGCGGGAAAAAGGATTGCCGCAGATCCGTGTGGTGAATTTGGCGAGTGGCGCATGGCGACGGATCGAGTATCCGGAGCCGGCGTATCTCTCTTATCCGGATGTGAACCGCGAATATTTCACAACCAAGTTTCGGTACGCATATCAGTCGTTCATCACGCCCCCATCGGTGTTCGAATATGACATGGTTAACGGGACTTCGACGTTGCTAAAGCAAAAAGAGGTGCCAGGAGGATATGACCGCAATCGGTACGTGGTGGAACGGGTGTCCGCGACAGCAGCGGATGGAGCGAAGATACCGATTTCCGTGCTGCATTTGAAGGACGCAAAACTGGACCGCACCGGAGCGCTGTATCTGGTGGGATACGGGTCGTACGGATTCCCGTTTGACATCCGGTTCAATCCGAATTTGTTCAGCATGGTGGACCGCGGTGTCGTGGCGGCGGTGGCCCACATTCGCGGCGGCGGAGAAATGGGGAAGGCATGGCACGACGACGGACGGATGATGCACAAGAAGAATACGTTCACCGATTTCATTGTGTGTGCCGAGTACCTCGTGGCACAGGGATATGGATCGAAGGACCGTCTCGCGATCGAGGGAAGAAGCGCGGGCGGGCTGCTGATGGGGGCGGTACTGAACATGCGACCCGATTTGTTCCATGCGGCGCTGGTGGGCGTGCCGTTTGTCGATGTGATGAATACGATGCTGGACGAATCTTTGCCACTGACGGTCGGCGAGTTTGAGGAATGGGGGAACCCAAAGGAGAAGCCGGCGTTTGACTACATGATGTCGTATTCGCCGTACGACAACATTCAAGCGAAGGCGTATCCGAATATGCTGGTGAAGACTTCGTTCAACGACAGCCAGGTGATGTATTGGGAGCCGGCGAAATATGTGGCCAAAATGCGAGCGGTGCGCACGGACCACAATTTATTGCTGCTGAAAACGAATATGGACCCGGCGGGGCATGGCGGAGCTTCGGGAAGGTACGACCGGTTGAAAGAAGCGGCGTTCGATTATGCCTTTCTTCTGACGCAGATGGGGATACAGAACTAGGCCGCGGGCGGCGGGCGGGCCATGCGAAGCGTCCCAGGCAAGAACGCAAAAGGACGGCTCTTCCGTCTACCTTAAGCTTCGGCGGGGCTTGATTTTCTGAAGAAGACATTTGGCCGGGCGGACCTTCGCCAGTTTAATGGACCTGACGGCAGGATCATGCATGCCGAAGTGCCGGTCCGGGACACCGTTGTCATGATTGCCGCCTTTTCCGGTTTGGTTGCCTGTTTACGTACCTGATGTCGACGAGACGTACAGGAAGGCGCTCGCGGCGTGAGGATGCGTGTGGGAATGCCTGGTGGATGTCGACAATGCCTGAGGAGATTGCGCGGTGACGTTTCAAGGCGGCTCGGGGCAAGGAGACAGCGGCCGAGATCCCCCGCTTCGACAGCCCGCGCAGGCAAGCCCGGAATGATAGAACTTCTTGCCATGGGTCGGCGCCGGGAGCGCTATTCATCGATGAATTCTGACTTCGCCGACGCCGGGACAAAGAAGCGACGGCAAAAGGAGCGCGACGATGAAACGAGTGCTTGGGCCATCTCTCGCGGCGATTTTGGTGGCGGGGATTGCGGTTGCGCAGAGCCCGTCAATCCCGAAGCCGCCGGAGACTCCGAAGCGGCCGGTGACGGATGAATATCACGGGGTCACAGTCAGGGACGATTACCGTTGGCTCGAGGACTGGAGCGATCCCGAGACCAACCGCTGGAGCACGGCGGAGAACGCTTACGCGCGAGCTTATCTGGACCGCTTGCCGGCGAGAGCGGCGATCCAGGAGCGCTTCAAGCAACTGATCAGCGAGAGCTCGGCAAATTACTCCAGGCTGGAATTTCGCGGTGGGGTGCTGTTCGCGCTGAGGCATCAACCTCCCCAGCAACAGGCCGTGCTGGTTACGCTGCGTTCGGCTGGCGACCCGGGAAGCGCAAGAATCGTTTTTGATCCAAACGCTGCGAGCCGCACGGGATCCTTGGCGGTGGATTACTACTCGGCGTCGCTCGACGGAAAATACGTAGCGGCTGCAGTGTCGGAGGGCGGCTCGGAAGACGCAAGCGCGCGGGTGTTTGAAGTGGGGAGCAGCAAGGAACTGACGGATGTAGTGCCGCGGGTGAATTTTGCGACCGCAGGAGGCAGCATCGCCTGGAAGGCGGACGATTCCGGCTTTTACTACACGCGCTACCCGCAGGGCAACGAGCGCCTGGCGGAAGACCTGAACTTCTATCAACAGGTGTACTTCCACAAGCTCGGAACGGATTCGAAGCAGGATAGCTACGTAATTGGGAGGGAATTTCCGCGAATCGCGGAAACCCAGCTTCGCATGAGCGAGGATGGACGGTGGCTGCTCGCGGCGGTAGCCAATGGAGATGGTGGCGAATTCGCGCACTACGTCATGGATGCGTCGGGCAAGTGGATGCAAGTAACGCATTTCGAGGATGGAGTGGTGTCCGTGCAGTTTGGGCCGAAGGATGAGTTGTACCTGCTGTCGGTGAAGGGGGCGCCGCGAGGGCGAGTGCTGCGGTTGGAGACGCCGACAGAGCCACTCTCGAAGGCAAAGCTGATCGTGGCGCAAAGCTCCGGGGAGGGCGCAGAAGAAAACCGCGCTTCGATCGAGAGCATCGTAACGGCGGGAGACAGCTTGTTTGTGACGGATATTATTGGAGGGCCTTCGCGGCTACGCGTCTTCGACGACCGCGGAACCTTGTTGACGACGATCGAGCCCCCGGTGTCTGCGATCGGCCAGGTCGTGCCACTGGGAGGGAGCGACGCACTTTTGCTTGTGGCCAGCTACCTGGAGCCGCCTGCCTGGCTGCAATTCGACCATGAACAGCAAAAGCTCGCGAAAACTGGATTGGTCATGACCTCGGCATCAAGGTTTGACGATGCCGAGGTGATCCGGGCGTACGCGGCGTCGAAGGACGGCACGCGCGTGCCATTGAATATCGTGCGCCGCAAGGGGACCAAGCTGGACGGGACGAATCCGACGCTACTTTACGGTTATGGGGGGTATTCGATCAGCGAGAAGCCGCGTTTTCTGGGAGCGCGGACGCGCGTGTGGCTGGACCAGGGCGGCGTGTACGTACTGACGAACCTGCGAGGCGGGGGCGAATACGGCGTGGAGTGGCACAAGGCGGGAAATCTCACCAAAAAGCAGAACGTGTTCGACGATTTTCTGGCGTGTGCACAGTATCTGATCGATCAGAAGTACACGACACCACAGCACCTCGCGATTCTCGGAGGAAGCAACGGCGGGTTGTTGATGGGGGCGGCGCTGACGCAGAGGCCGGAGATGTTCCGCGCAGTGGCTTCGTTTGTGGGGATCTATGACATGCTGCGCGTGGAGTTGGATCCGAACGGGCAGTTTAACGTGACGGAATTCGGTACGGTGAAGGACGCGGACCAATTCAAAGCGCTGTACGCATATTCGCCTTACCACCACGTGAAGGATGGGACGCCATATCCCGCGATTCTGTTCTTAACGGGAGGGAACGATCACCGGGTGAATCCGATGGAATCGCGAAAGATGACGGCACGGCTGCAGGCGGCGAACAGTTCCGGACACCCGATATTGCTGCGGACGAGTTCGAATGCGGGACATGGAATCGGGACCTCGCTCGACGAGCAACTTGAACAAAACGCCGATGTGTTCGGCTTTTTGTTTGATCAGTTGGGAGTGCAGTACGGTGTGGCACCCGGCAAGCACGGCAATGGGACCTGAAGTTCGGTAATGGCACAAAGACCAGAAGGCCTGCTGGTCAAGAACGATCAAGCGTCCTGCTGTCACAGGCGTGTGGGGCGTAGGCAACAATGGCGCCAAATCACTCCCTTCGAAACACTTCGCATGGCGACGGCGCCGACTAGAAAACTGCCCGATTGACCCGTGCCGAGAAAGGTGTTAGCTTGGGGCCGCCACTCAAAAGCGGCGTGACAGCGCCGACCTGCCCTTGAAGTTGCGTCCTCGTGGATTCCCGTGAATGCGCCTGTGAAATCGCAAAGGCCCGGCCCGCCGCATTCCCAGAAATTGTCTTTGCGA
>DATFTB010000292.1:0-25500 GCA_035262325.1 Candidatus Acidiferrum sp. | reverse complement strand
GCGATCTGGTTCTCTTTTACGAGTACTTTCACGGTGACACCGGCGCCGGCTTGGGAGCGGCGCATCAGACGGGCTGGACCGGGCTTGTCGCCAAGCTGCTGGAGCAGAGCGGGGAGTAATAACGTGTCGCTACTTGGGGAGGTGCAATTCGGCAGAGAGGTGTGCGGAAACCTCGAGGAAGCGGAGAAGCGCGAGTGGCTGGTGACAAACGGATTGGGCGGGTACGCCAGCCAGACGATCGCGGGCACAACCACGCGGAGATATCACGGATTGCTCGTGGCGGCGCTCGAGCCGCCGGTGAAGCGCACGGTGCTGGTCAACGGCCTCGACGAGACCGCCCGCTATCAGGGCAAAGGGTACGCGCTGTCGACCAACCGCTGGACCAGCGGTTCCGTCTCACCCGGTGGCTTCCTGCAAATCGAGAGTTTTCACCTGGAAGGGATGAAACCCGTCTGGCGTTATGCACTGGCAGACGCGCTGCTTGAAAAACGCGCGTGGATGAAGCAGGGCGAGAACAGCACCTTCGTTCAGTTTACGTTGCTGCGGGGAAGAACTCTGATCGAGCTTGAGGCAAAGGTGCTTGTGAACTACCGCGACTTTCACAGCACCCTCCGTGCGCTGGACCGGCAAATGCGCGTCGAGCCCGTGGAGAACGGGGTGAGGGTTGTTGCCTTCGAAGGAGCGATGCCGTTTTATCTGAAAAGCTCCGAGGCCGCGGTCGAGCCGCGGCACGAGTGGTATCGCGATTATCTGCTGCCGGCCGAGACGGACCGGGGACTCGATGATTCGGAAGACCGGCTCTACGCCGCGCGCTTTCACTGCCGCTTGGGGCTGGGCGAGAAGGTCACGCTGGTCTTCACTACCGCGGAGAAGACGGCGCTAGACGGAGAGCAAGCCCGGGCGGAACAGGCGAACCACGAGTGGAAGTTGTTCCAGGCCTGGCAAGCGCAGCGCAGCAGGGCGTCGAAGGTGGCGGCGGAAGACGAACCGGGCTGGCTGTGGCAACTGGTGCTGGCGGCCGACCAATTCGTGGTCAAGCGCGATGTGAAGGACGAACCGGACGGGCAAAGCATCATCGCCGGTTATCACTGGTTCAACGACTGGGGCCGCGATGCCATGATCTCCCTGCCCGGTCTGACACTGGCGACGGGCCGGCCGGAACTCGCGCGCAAGATTCTTCGATCTTATTCGCGCCACGCCGACCAGGGCATGTTGCCGAACAACTTCCCGGACAACGGGGGAACACCCGGTTACAACACTGTGGACGCCACGCTGTGGTATTTCGAAGCGCTGCGCCAGTACTACGAGGCCACACGGGACCTGGACCTCATCTCCGAGCTGTTCGCTGTGCTCGCGGCGATCATCGATGCGCACGTTCTAGGGACGCGGTACAACATCAAGGTGGATCCGGCCGATGCGCTGCTCGGCGCGGGAAGCGCCGAAGTGCAGTTGACCTGGATGGACGCCAAGGTGGACGACCGGGTGGTAACGCCACGAACCGGGAAGCCCGTCGAAGTCAACGCGCTCTGGATCAACGCGCTGAATACCATGCTCGAGTTCGCGCGATTGCTCGGCCGGCCGGCGGAAGGCTACGCGAAGCTAGGCGAAAAGGCCGCGAGATATTTCCAGAGGTTCTGGAATCCGGCGCGCGATTGCTGTTTCGACGTAATCGATATTCCTGGTGGCGGACAAGACGCCACCATGCGGCCCAACCAGATATTTGCGGTCGCGCTTCCTGTGAGCCCGCTTTCCGCCAAGCAGCAGAAATCAGTCGTGGATGCAGTCGCGGACCATTTGCTTACCTCCAATGGTTTGCGGAGCCTTGGACCGCTCGAGACCGGATACCAGGGGCACTCTCGTGGAGGACCGCGCGAGAGAGACGCCGCCTACCATCAGGGAACCGTGTGGGCTTGGCTGCTCGGAGCATTTTCACTGGCGCATTACCGTGTGTATCAGGATCGCGAGGCGGCGCAGGGTTTCCTCGAACCCCTGGGCAGGAGCATCAACAGCGGGGGCCTCGGCAGCATCGGAGAGATTTTTGACGGCGATCCGCCGTTTCGGCCCGGCGGTTCGATTGCGCAGTCCTGGAGCGTAGCCGAGACGATCCGCGCGTGGGAGGCGGCGAGCGCCGCAAGGTGATCGGGAGCTGGCGCCTGGCCTCCGCCGGTCTCGGCAGGGCCTTCTCGATGCCGCCCTTCTGCTTGCCCTGACCTAAGCAAGGGAGGCGGGCCGCAACGAACGCCCGCGCGCGTTCCGGGTTGTTCAGTCGATATGAGGTGCGGGTTCGTAGAGTTCGATGAGCACCTTGTTGGCTTTTGGCGCGGACACCAGAAAAAAGTTGACGCGAGCGCCATCGGCGCCCGGCCGCGTTGCCGGATAGACGGGACTCAAGCCGAAGCGTTCGCGGAGAATGGCCGTAGCGCGGTCGACGTTGCGGCAGCGCAACTCAATCTGCTGGATTCCTTCCCCGAATTTTTGCAAATACCGGGCAATTGCGCCGTTTCCTTCCGAGTCGCGGCTGGTCAAGACGTCGAGCGAAAGCCCGCCGGGCAGGTGAAGTTCGAATTCCTGGGCATCCTGATCCGGGGGCACGTCGGCCAGCCGGGGCAATCCGCTGGCTTCGCGGATTTTCTGGAACCGCTCGGGCGAAACCGCGAGCCCGATGGTCACGAACGGGTTGCCCCCTCCAAGCAGGGCGGAGAGTTCCTTATCTGACCACCAGGGGAAAACGGCGTGATCGGCGAGTGCGCGGCCGATGCGGTGGATTTCTGTTGCGGCCGCGACGCGCGACTCCACGTCCGCGGCCGACATTCCGTCAATCGCTCGCGGCAATGTTTCGCTCATGAACTCGCTCGCATTCTACCTGAGATCCCCCATTGCCTCTAGAGCGAGGTTATTTGCACCCCTTTTTTAGGACCGGCCCACAACGACAATACTATGGTAAGCAGCAGGAGTATTCCTACCACTCCCAAAGAATAAGAGACCGAGATGTGCAGCCACGGCTCGGCAATCAGTTTTACGCCGATGAAGATCAGAATCAGCGCCAGGCCGATGCCCAAATAGCGGAAATAGTCCAACAAGCCCACCAGCAGGAAATAGAGAGCTCGCAATCCCAGGATGGCGAATACGTTCGAGGTGTAAACGATGAACGGGTCGCGGGTAATGCCAAAGATCGCGGGAATGGAATCGACCGCAAAAGCCACGTCGGTGAGTTCGATGATGAGCAGAACGAGGACCAGAGGCGTGCCGAAGAGCTGCCCGTTCTGTCGCACGAAGAAGCTGGAGCCGTGATACTCCTTGGTGAGGCGGAGATGTCTGCTGGCAAAGCGAAAAATGGGGTTTTTTTCGTAGTGTACGGCCTTTTCGCGCCTCCAGAGCATGTGCAGGCCCGTGTACACGAGAAAGATGCCGAAGGCCGCGAGGATCCAGTGAAACCGCGCGACGAGCACGGCGCCGACGGTAATCAGCAATCCGCGCATGATGAGCGCGCCAAGGATGCCCCAGGCCAGCACACGGTGCTGCACGCGGTCGTCGACGTGGAAGGCGCGAAAAATCACGAGAAACACGAAGAGATTGTCGACGCTCAAAGCCTTTTCGATCACGTAGCCAGTGAAATATTCGAGGCCGCGCTGCTCTCCATACCAGTGCCAGACGCCGCAACCGAAGGCGATGGCGAAGCCGATCCACAGCGCGCTGGCAATGAAAGCTTCCCGGATCGTGATTTTGTGCGGATTGCGGTGAAAAACACCCAGATCAAAGGCCAGCGCAACTAGGACAAAGAGGTTGAACCCTACCCACAGCAGCGGGGTGCCCATGAAAGCAGCATAGCGCAGTTCTTCGACATACCGCGATTCAGGGTTGCAGGGCGCGCGCGTCTGTGGCGTTCACGTTGCTCAAGTTGAGCTGGGAGGTGTGTCCGGCTTGCACCGTGACGGCCACGTCCCAAAGCAGCCGCCGGTCACCCGAAGCGGCATCCATTCCGAGCGAGCTGATCCAATATTTGCCGGCGGGCAGGCCGCCGACAAAGGCGTGACCGTCCAGGTCGGTGTCCGCTTTGCCGGCAAGGTATTTTACTTGCGCGGCGTCGGGAGCCATCTGGGCGATGCGTTTCTTGTGATCCACGTGCAGTTTTTCCCATTGCACGCTAGGATTGACGCCCGTAAGTTCCATCTCCATGCCTTGAACGGTGGCTGGATGGGCTTGGATGAAACTCTTGGTCGCGGCGTAAAATTCGTCTTTTTGTTTTTGATACTTCTCGGGATTCGCGGTTCTGTCGCTCTCGCGGTATTTCGGTTTGGGGATGCCCAAGGTGACGCCGCCGCTGTTGGAGCGCTCGTAAGCGTCGAGAAACTCAGGGATCTCGATGATGTCGTCTGCCGTGATAACCTTGTCGAGATCGGGCGAGGTCAAATCCATGACGTTGTGGGCGTTCATCCACTTCCTCAGTTCGGGCGAGACCGGCAGCTTGTCGATGAATTCCTCGCGCGTGGGCAGAACGTCCTGGCCTTCGACTTCCTTGATGATGTCGGCGTAACTTTTGGTGAGAACGTAGAAGGTGAATTCGCGGACGGGCTCCGGGCGGGCGCCGGTGGGCGTGACGCGAGCCGTCATATCGATCGAGCCGGTTCCGGACTGCGCGGCCAGCAGCGAAGCCAGGAGAAGCAAGCCGCTCACAGCTACGAAAAGTCTCAGAGCGTGTCGCATGAGCGCCATAGTAGCAGATCGAAGAGGCGGAGAAGGGGCAATTGGGGACGAGTTGTCTAATCGGCATCGCGTGTAGCAACGGGGTGGGATAGAACGTGGCCAGCCCGCCCTCCGCAAAGGGATGGGCACTCGCGAACTCGGATGCGGTGGCGTTAGTACAGGCGGAAGTTGACTTCGAAGGGGACGATCGTCGGAACGGGCTTGCCGTTCGGGCCGATGGCCGGCTTGCAGCGCCAAGTCTTCAGTGTCTGGATGGTGTTTTCGTCGAGGCCCAAGCCGGGGCTCTTGATCACGCGGAGATTCGTGAGCCGGCCGTCGAGATTCACGACGGCTTCGACGAGCACGATGCCGGAGTATTTTGCTTTGCGCGCTTCCTCGGAATACGGCGGATTCGGCATATAGAAGCAGCTCGGCAGGCCGACGCCGTTTACGCCGGCGTGAAAAGCGCCGCCGCCGGTGCCGCCGCCTTCACCGGGACCCAGACCGCCACCGCTGCCGCTCCCGATGCCTCCGGCTTCGCCGGTACCGATCCCACCACCGCCACCAGGGCCGTTCGACATGGTCACACTGGCGGCCAGGGGATCGCCAAAATTCGACAACGGAGGATTCGCCACCTTCAATTCCGGCGGACCGAGCAGCGTCGGGTCCATCGGCAGCTTCGGATCCGGATTCTTGATCACCGCGGTTGGCGGAGTGAACTGGGTCATGCTGAAGCGAGGTGCGCGGCCCTTGGTTGCGGGTTGCGGCGAACGATCGCCGCCGCCGCCACCGCCGCCGGCTTTATTTGCGCCGGCCGGCAGCTTCGACACGTAAGGAGAAATGTCGAGCGGCGTGACGTCAAGTTGCTTCTTGGCCGCTTTCGTCGGCGTGCTCCAGGAAATGATCAGAGGCGTGACGAGCAGGGCGACAACGCCGGCGTGAACCGCCAGCGCAATGGCCTGGGTCCAGCCGAAATTCTCGTCCTTGGACCAGATGTCCTTAACTTTTACAGGCTGGATACCCGGCGGCAGAGGCGCGGGTTTGGAGGGCCTGAAAAACTCTTTGAGGCGGTCTTTGAAGCCGCCGAAGTTGCCGCCCCAGTCGACTTCGAGGCGCTTGTTGACGACCTTCTTTGAGACTTTGGGCGCGGAAAGAAAGAACTTGAGATTTTCCGCCATTCCCGAGCCGAAAGCATTCTTGGTGAAGGGAACGTCGGAGCGTTCGACGATCTTGACGGGGCGATCGAAGAGAAACTGCTTGAGGTTCGACCAGAAGTCGTCCGGCATCAAGTGCGCTGGCGTGCCGAAGTCCGGCATCGCGGAATCCGCCACGGGGATGTTTTCCCCGGGCCCAGAACGCTTGGGCTTCCTAAATTCATCGGGAAGAAGGTTGATTAGTCCAGGCACTTGTTTCCCTCGACTGGTTTAGACGCGTGCGATCCGTCAAAAGTTCGCCCAACCGTTAGGATTCAGGCAGGCTGGCAAAAGGTTGCGCGGCCCGGCGGCTGACACGCCTTCACCGTTTATTGTAACATACGTGGTTAAACTGCTTTTCGAAGTTTCCCGCCGTACAACCAGGCTTGCCAACCAAGCAGGGGCCTCCGGCCCCCAGCGGCGCAGAAGGGGAATAGCATAGCGCATCTATGGAAGCTGAAACACTGGACCTCAAGAAGACGCTGAACCTGCCGAAGACCGATTTTCCGATGAAGGCGAGCTTGCCGCAAAACGAACCGAAACAGCTCGCCGCCTGGCTCGAGTCGCATCTCTACGAGCGCATCCTCGAAGCGCGCGACGGCAAGCCCTTATTTGTGCTGCACGATGGGCCGCCGTATCCCACCGGGACGATTCACCTGGGTACCGGGTTGAACAAGATACTGAAAGATATGATCGTGAAGTCGAAAAGCATGGCCGGGCACTACGCGCCGTACGTTCCCGGATGGGACTGCCACGGTTTGCCGATCGAAACCCAGGTGGAAAAGGAACTGGGCGGGAAAGGAAAAGTGCCGCCAGCGGAGTTCCGGCGGCGTTGCCGGGAATACGCGCTGAAGTATGTCGAGCAGCACAAGCGCGACTTCAAGCGACTTGGCATCTTCGGCCAGTGGGACGAACCTTACCTGACGATGAGTCACGGGTACGAAGCGACGATCGCGAGTGCGTACCTGGACTTCATGGAGAAGGGCTACATATACCGCGGGCGCAAGCCGGTTTACTGGTGCATCCACGACAACACCGCTCTGGCCGAAGCGGAGGTCGAGTATGAAGACCACACCAGTCCCTCGATCTGGGTCACATTTAAGGTAGTCGGCGGCGGCCAGGGTGAAGCCGCGAAGATTGGTTCCGATGTGTCGGCGGTGATCTGGACCACCACGCCGTGGACGATTCCACACAACCGGGCGCTGGCGTTCCATCCCGATTTTCGCTATGTGGTGGTGCAGACGGAAAGGGGAAAGCTGCTGCTGGCGGCGGACCGCGTCCGAGCCTTGCAGGCGGATTGTGAGATCAAGCAAATCGAGGTTTTGGGAACGTATGCGGGGCGTGACTTCGAAGGGATGAAGTTTCAGCATCCGTTCCTGGCCATTCAAGTGCCCGGAATTCTTGCCGACTACGTGACCCTCGATCAGGGCAGCGGCATTGTGCATACGGCGCCGGGCCACGGGGCGGACGACTTTGTGTCCGGGCAGAGGTACGGGTTGGAGGTTTATGCCCCAATCGATGACCGCGGCGTGTACCTCGAAGGCTTGCCGGAGTACAAGGGCAAGGACGTTTTCAGCGCCAATCCGATCATCGTGAAATTGCTTAGCGAGCGCGGGGCCCTGCTGGCCAATCATCCTTATAAGCACACCTATCCGCATTGCTGGCGCTGCCACAATCCGGTGATCTTTCGCGCGACGGACCAGTGGTTCGTGAAGATGGACCAGGCCGCGCACGGCGCGACCAAGACGTTTCGCCAAGAAGCACTCGAACAAATACACGCGGTGAGGTGGATCCCCGCGTGGGGCGAAGACCGCATGTACGAAATGATCGAGCACCGCCCCGATTGGTGCATTTCGCGTCAGCGCTTCTGGGGCACGCCAATCATCGTTTTCTACTGCGACGCGTGTGGAACGCGGCTCGAGGACTTCAAGGCCCTGCGCAACGTCATCCGGTGGTTCGAAAAAGAAGGCGCGGACGCCTGGTACAAACACAGGGCGGAAGAGTTGCTGCCCGAGGGAACGAAGTGCGCCTGTGGAAGCACAAGATGGCGGAAGGAGAACGACATTCTGGACGTATGGTTTGACTCCGGCTCTTCGCACCTGGCGGTGCTGCATGGAAAAGAGTGGCCGGCGGACGTGTACCTCGAAGGCCCGGACCAGTACCGCGGATGGTTCCACAGCTCGCTGCTGATCGGTGTAGGCGTACGCGAGAAGGCGCCGTACCGTGGCGTGGTGACGCACGGGTGGACGCTTGACGAGCAGGGTCGGCCGATGTCGAAGTCGCTTGGCAACGTCGTGCTGCCCAGCGAAATCTGCGAAAAGTGGGGCGCGGACCTTTTGCGCTTGTGGGTGGGCTCGCAGGAATATCAGGCCGACGTGAAGATGAGCGAACGGGTGATGACGCAGCTCAGCGAGGCGTACCGCAAGATTCGCAATACGTTCCGCTTCGGTCTCGGAAACCTGTTTGATTTCGATCCGCTCCGCCAGGCCCTGCCGGGGGAGCGCATGGAGGAAATGGACCGCTGGATGCTCGAGCGGACGGCGGATCTCGTGAAGCGTTGCCGCGAATGGTACGCGTCTTACGAATTCCACCGAATTTACCATGCGATCCACGATTTCTGCGTGGTGGATTTGAGCGCTTTTTACTACGACGTGCTGAAGGACCGACTCTACACGAAGGCGGCCAACAACGCGGCGCGGCGCTCCGGGCAGACGGCTATCTGGAAAATCACGAGCGCGCTCGTGAGGCTTGCCGCACCGCTGCTCACCTTTACGGCGGAGGAGATCTGGAAATACCTGCCGAAAGCGGCGGGAGAGCCGGACAGCGTGCATATCGCGCTTTTTCCGGAACAAACGGAATTGCGCACGGGGCTCGCGGCCGACAAGATCAACACCTGGGAACTGCTCGCAAGGGTGCGCGGGGAAGTGCTGAAGGCGTTGGAGTTCGCGCGCAACGAGAAAAAACTGATCAACTCCAACCTGGAGGCGAAAGTACTTCTCAACGCGGACCTGGAGTTGAAGGCCAAGCTCAAGCATTACCTGCCGCAATTGCCGGGGCTCTTTATCGTCTCGCAAGTGGAACTGCTCACGGCGGGCGGCTCAGCCGATTTTCGCTCCGAGGCGGTGCCTGGGCTCGAGGTTACGGTGCAGCGGGCCGACGGCAAGAAGTGCGAGCGCTGCTGGAACTATTCGACTCACGTGGGCGAGAATTCGCGCTATCCCGCGATTTGCGAGCGATGCAGCGCGGCCATCGCGGAAATTGAAAGGGGCGGGTCGTGAAGATCCCGGCCAATCGGGCCATGACCTCTTGGCAGAATTCCGAGAACCAGGCGGGTTCCTGGAGGCCAAGCGACCCTGGGGTTGGCGGCATTTTTTGCCCAGCTGGCACCCTTTCTATTTCCTCCGGCTCGTTCACTTCATGACTTTGCCTCGCCGCCTTCGCTGGCTCTGGCTGACCCTGGCCGTGGTATTTTTGGATCGTGCGACGAAGGCATGGATCGAATCGCGGCCGCCGGGCTTCTTCCCTCATGAAGTGCTGCCGAAATACTTTAGCCTTATTCTTTCGCGCAATCCCGGGATTGCTTTCAGCTTCTTGTCCGATTCTTCGTCGCCGGCAGTGCGCGGCCTGCTGATCGCGGGCTCGATCATTATCATCGGGATCATCGCCTGGTTTCTGGTTGCGGGGCGCGACCTGAGCGCGCTGAGCGCGGCGGGCCTGGCGTTGTTGCTCGCCGGGGCGACCGGCAATGTGACCGATCGCATGATTCACGGCGCGGTGACCGATTTCCTGCAGGTGTGGCTGCGATTCTTGCCTTTGCAAATTTTCAACCCGTGGCCGACGTTCAATGTAGCCGACGCAGCGGTGACCGTTGGCGCCCTTCTTCTGATATCTGATATATTATTCCCGAAGCAGCACACTGCGAAATCTTAAGAACAAAATCGTTTATCTGCACTTCGCTCCGGAGTGAGGGAAAGGGTCCATGGCTCCTCGTTTATGCGGTTGTTCACGGCGTGAATTTCTTGGCGGATTGATCGGAGCGGCCGCGGTCAGCGCGGTCCCGAGCGCGGCGTTCGCATTCCCGAGCGCGGCCCAAACCGCAAACGCGTTCGTTCCTTATCAATTTCCGAAGGATTTTGTCTGGGGCGTGGCCACGGCTTCCTACCAGATCGAAGGCGCATGGAACGCTGACAGCAAAGGCGAATCGATCTGGGATCGCTTTTCGCACACGGTGGGCAAGGTAAAGGGAGCGGACACGGGCGATATCGCCTGTGATTCCTACCACCGCTACAGGGAAGATATCGAGCTTGCCAAGAGGCTCAATCTGAAGAGCTATCGATTTTCGGTTTCTTGGCCCCGCATCCAGGCCGACGGCACGGGAAAGCCCAACCAGAAAGGCCTGGACTATTACAAGCGGCTGGCGGACACGTTGGTCGAAGCGAAGGTCCGGCCGCTGGCCACGCTGTATCACTGGGACCTGCCGCAGCCGCTGCAAGACAAAGGTGGATGGCCGAACCGGGACATCGTCGGACGGTTCGTGGAGTATTGCGAAATCGTGACCCGCGCGCTCGGTGACCGCGTCACGAACTGGTGCATTTTTAACGAGCCCTGGGTGTTCACGTTTTTGGGCTATGCCTGGGGCATGCATGCACCGGCGCTTAAGGACTTTGCCGCCACCATGCGCGCGACGCACGTGGTGAACATCGCGCAAGGGCAGGCTTTCCGTGCGATCAAGGCGGTCAATCCGAGATTCCGGGTGGGGACCGCGTACAGCATGTCCTACTGCCAGCCGCTAACGCCAGGTGCGGAAGACCAAGCGGCCGCCAAGCGCGCGCATGCCATGGGAAACGACTGGTTTCTGCGGACCGCGCTCAAGGGCGAATATCCGAAGGCGTTTCCGGGAGAGAACCCGCTGGACGTCATGGGAGTGAAGGCGGGGGATATGGAGCTCGTCAGGGCCCCGCTCGATTTCCTGGGCATCAATTACTACCGCCGCCAACTGGTTTCCGCGAAGCCGGCTGGCCAGGGCGAAGATAGCATGGCTGTGAAGCATGAAGATGCGACCGAAGGACCGCTTACCGATTTTGCGTGGGAGGTGTGGCCAGACGGCTTCTACGAAATGATCATGCAAATAACCCGCGAGTACGGCAACCCGGCGATCGAGATTACAGAGAATGGCTGCTCGTACCTGGATTCGCCGGACGCAAAAGGACACATCCCGGATCAGCGGCGGATCGATTTCACGCGAGGCTACTTGAGCGCTGTCGGCCGCGCAATGAAGGACGGTGCGGACGTGCGCGCGTATCACCATTGGAGTTTGCTGGATAATTTCGAATGGGCCGAAGGCTTTGCGCAGCGATTCGGGCTGGTTTACGTGGATTTTCGCGACCAGCGGCGCATCATCAAGGATTCCGGCCATTGGTACGGGCGGCTCGCCGCGACGGGAAGCCTGACGTAGAACAAAGCCATTTCGACGGCCGAAGCGGACGCAGCGCCGCCGACGAATTCACGCTAAACTCTGGAGCGTGAAGGAAGCGGCACACCTCCAAATTTCCATCACTGCCGAAGAAGCGGGGCAGAGGCTGGACCGTGCCGTTGCCGCAAACTGTCCGGAGCTTTCCCGAACGCGCGCGCAGGAATTGATCGAGCAAGGCTTGGTGCGGCTGAACGGAAAGGTCGCGAAGGATTCGCAGAAGGTACGGGCCGGCGACACGATCGAGGTGGAGCTCGAACAGCGGGCGGCGCCGAGCGCCGAAGCGGAAGCCATTCCGCTCGAAGTGCTGTACGAGGACGACGACGTCATCGCGGTCAACAAGCCGGCCGGAATGATGGTGCATGCCGGGGCGGGGAATTCGCACGGTACGCTCGTGAACGCGCTGCTCGGCCGCGGGCAATCGCTATCGGAGACCGGCGACCCGCTGCGGCCGGGCATCGTGCATCGGCTGGACAAGGAGACTTCGGGCATTGTGCTGGTGGCCAAAAATGATTTCGCGCACGCGAGACTGAGCGAAGGCTTCCGGCAGCGCACCATCCAGAAGACCTACATCGCACTGGTCGAAGGTGTTTTGAAGGAAGGGCGCGGTCGAATTGAACTGGCCATTTCGCGCGATCCGAATCGGCGAACGCGAATGACCGCCAAACGGGCGAACCTTCTGCCCAATGCCCGCGCGGCACGGACAGACTGGCGGGCGCTTGCGCGCATCGATTCGACCACGCTCCTGGAAGTGCAGCTTCATACCGGGCGAACGCATCAGATCCGGGTTCACTTTTCGGAGTTGCTGCATCCGGTGGTGGGCGACACGCTCTATGGGGCGCACGGGCAATTGCACGTCGGGCGGGCGACCCTTCCCGCGCTCGGCCGCAACTTTCTGCACGCCACCAAGATTGCTTTTGCGCAGCCCAGCACGGGCCGTCTCATCCGGCTCGCTGCGCCGCTGCCTGCGGTGCTACACGGTTACCTGCACAGGCTCGCGGTTGCTGCGGGTGAAGACGAGCGGCGAATTGACGCTGCACTCGCAGGCTTCTTATAATCGAGTCACATGCGAAAGAAATCGTTGGCTTTGATTTTGGCGTTGCTCCTTTGCGGGACTCAGGTCCTTCTGGCCCAGCAGCAGAATCCGCCTGCGCCTTCGCCGCCGCCACCGGCCGCTCCGCAGGACCAGCAAGAAATGCAGAAGGGACCGACGATCCGCGTCCCGGTAAACCTGGTGGACGTGCTTTTTACGGTGCTGAATCGCCGCAACAAGCTTGTTTCGGATCTGGAGCAGAAGGACTTTCGCGTCCTGGACGACAACGTTCCGCAGGACATCCGCTACTTCAGCAAGCAGAGCGACCTGCCGCTTCGCATCGGGATGCTGCTTGATACCTCGAACAGCATCCGCGACCGCCTGAAATTCGAGCAGGATGCCGCAAACAATTTTCTCTTTAGCGTGCTGCGCCGGAACAAGGATGAAGCGTTCGTGATGACGTTCGACGACGAACCTGAGATTCTTCAGACGTTCACGGGCGATACCGGCGCGTTGCGCGACAAGATTCTGCGGACGCGCGCGGGGGGCGGCACCGCGGTTTATGACGCGATTTTTGATGCCTGCGTCAAGGAGTTGAGCCACCCGCCGAGGCCGCCCGGTGATCAACCCGATGTGGTGCGGCGTGTGATGATTCTGATCAGCGACGGCGAAGACAACCTGTCGACGCGCACCCGAGCGGAAGCGATCGAGATGGCCCAGCGTACGAGCGTGGTCATCTACACCATCAGCACGAGCACGCAGTGGGTCACGCTTGACGACCCGAGCAAGGAAAAAACTGGGAACCGCAAATATCACCTGACGGAGGGCGACAAGGTCCTGCAGGACCTGGCCGACGAAACGGGGGGGCGCTCGTTCTATCCGTATCACGTAGACGATCTGGACCAGTCGTTCCAAGACATCGGCGAGGAACTGCGGAATCAGTATTCGCTGGCCTACAATCCGAGCAACCACCAGTTGGATGGGCGGTATCACAAGATCAAGATCGAGACACCCGGCGAGAAGGGCTATCAGGTGCGGGCGCGCCGGGGGTACTACGCACGGGTCAGCCAGGATAACGCGACGACGAAGCCGAGCGGCACCTCAAAGTAGTCGGTTCTTCCGCGTGTCTATACCGGCCGTCCGAGAGGCCCTTCGGCCGAAGGTACCACGCCCCAAGATGGGCGCTGAACCCTCGCGAATACCGTGCTCGGGCGATCGAGAAAGAGCGGCCCAGCGTTTCAGAAGGCAGCCGCACTACAAAGTTAGTTGGATTCGTCGCGGAGGAGGACGGCGTCGGATTCGGTTTGGCCGCGCTCCATTGCGATTTTTGAGCCGTCGGGGGAGAAGGCGAAACGGAAACTGCGGTTCGTCTTGAAGTGGGTTAGCTGGCGGCGGGGTTTTCCATCGAGGGGCTGAAGCCACAAGTTGTCGACGCCCTTCTCGCGGACGACATACACAATGGCCTTGCCGTCGGGAGTAAAGACGAGCTCCTCGGGTAAGGCGCGCTGGTCAATGTCGGCGTAAGTCATTTTCTGCGTCTCCACGTTGTCGATACGAAGCATTAGCTTGTGATCGAGCTCTCTCACCTCGAAGGAAGCGATTTCTGTGCCGTCGGGCGAGAGGGTGAAGACACCCACGCCCGTTTTCACGATCGTTTCGGGAGTGCCGCCATCGATGGGCACGCGCTTGACGTAGCGGTTGTCGTGATTGTCGACGAAATAAACCCAGGCCGCGTCTTTCGAACAAGCGGGTTCCCGATCGTTCAGTCCGGAAGTGAGTTGCTTCTGATTGGTGCCGTTCAAATCCATGCGCCATAGGTTGGCGGAAGCACCGCTGCTGCGACCAACCTGGCGAAAAACAATGTATTGTCCGCCACCGCAGCGCGCGACCATGTCGGGGATGTGTTTCGGGTCGGAGTACAGCGTGGTTTCTTCGCCGGTGGCAGAGACGGCCTTGATCATGCCTCCCTGGGGAAGGAGCAGGCGGCCGTCAGCCATCCAAGTCCATCGCCAAGGGGGTAGGCGCGTCTGGAGGGGAACGGTGTGAAGCTGCTCAGGATCGTAGGCAGGGGCGATGCTGATATCGAAGCGCAGCTTGCTTTGGATGGCGACGATGGTCTTGCCGTCCTTGGCGACGCCCAACCTCCCGTAATCATTGGTGTCAGCCGTAATCGCGCGGTAGTCCCCAGCCGGGTAGCGCACATATCCGATCTGCGCCTGCATGCGGCCGGCTGCGATTTGCGAAGAGGTGGTGACCAGCGCGCTGCCATCCGGCATCCAGGCGGAAGCGTAGTAAAGACGGTCGGGCGACACGGCGGCAATGCGCTCCTGGCCGGTGAGCGCATCAATCGCCAGGTAGCCGCCTATAGCCTCCTTGGAAGGTTGAACGATGGGGATGACGATGGTCTTTCCGTCGGGAGACCAGGCCGGGACGGCGCTGTCGGTTGCCAACGGGTGTCCGCTGAAGATTGCTTTCTCAACGGTGCCGTCGCTTTTGGCGAGCAGGAGATCCCAGGTGGGAGCGCTGTGCAGTTGCCGGAGAAACGCGAAATGCTGGCCGTCAGGCGAGAAGGTGATGGGGCTGTCTACGTCCTTGATCAAGACGTGAGGCTCGCCGCCCAGCACCGTCGCACTGTACAGTTGCGAGTACTCCTCCTCGGATTCTTCGCGGCGGACAAAATAGATGTAGTTGCCGTCCGGAGAAAAAGTCAGGCCGTCGTAGCGTGTGGCGGCGGGAGTAACGATCTCCTTATTGGTGCCGGTTGCGATATGTCGCAGCCAAAGAGATTCGAGACCGTTCTCTTCGAGTGCCTGGAGCAGATATTTGCCGTCAGGCGATATGGCGGCTTGCGAAATGTGGCCGTTGTTCGAAACATTTTCAATACTGAACTTTTCGAATGGGGAATAGGTTTGCTTCGCTGTCTTCAGCTTGCCTTGGCCCTTCTCGAAGATGGTGAACAGGCCGTAGCCGGTCACGGCGACCAGCAGCAGTAGAGCGGCGATGAGGGCCCCGGGACCGAGCCCCTTTCGTGTGACTGTTTCCGTCCCTGCCGCACCGCTGCCGGGTTGAGCGGCTCGGCCGGCCGTAGCCGGAGTGGAGGAAGCGCTCCGGGGCACGGCCACGCGGCCGCTGGCCGCACGGGTGACGGCGACGGTTGGGTCCGAGGGAACGCGGCCGGGCTCGAATTCGCGGAGCAGGCGCTTGAGGTCGGTGCGCAGTTCGGCGGCAACCTGGTAGCGGAGGTCGCGATCCTTCTCGAGGAGCTTGTTGAGGATGCGTTCGAGTTCGGGAGGAATGCTGCTGTTGAGTTCGATCGGCGACACCGGAGAGCCGTGCAGGATATTTCCGAAGATCACAGCGGAAGTGCCGCCGGAAAACGGGTGCGACCCGGTGGTCATCTGGTAGAGCACGGAGCCAAGGGAGAAAAGGTCACTGCGCGCGTCGAGGGCTTCGCCGCGAGCCTGCTCGGGTGACATGTAGGCAACCGTGCCGACGGTCGTACCCGGGCTGGTGAGAATAGACTCCTTGGACTCCGTGAGGGTTTCGCCTTCGATCCCACGGTCGGGCTTGACCAGCTTGGCGAGCCCGAAATCGAGAATCTTGGCGTTGCCGCGTTCGGTGAGAAAAATGTTAGCGGGCTTGATGTCGCGATGGATGATGCCTTTCTTGTGGGCGGCGTCGAGCGCGTCGGAGATCTCGATGCCAATGCTTAATGAGCGGGTCAAGGGCAGAAGGCCACGGCTGAGGGCCTTGTCGAGCGATTCGCCTTCAAGCAGTTCCATGACCAGAAAGGTCTGATCCTCATGCTCCTCAATGGCGTGGATGGTGCAGATGCCGGGATGGTTGAGAGCAGAAGCCGCACGAGCTTCACGCAAAAAACGGTCGAGGGCCGCTTCGTCGCGGGTTGCGGTTTCCTGAAGGAACTTCAAAGCCACGCGGCGGCCGAGTTTCGTGTCCTCGGCCTCGTAGACCAATCCCATGCCGCCGGAGCCCAACGGGCGCAGGATTCGATAATGCAGGATTGTCTGGTTGATCATCGAGCGAGAATGCCGCACGGGGCAAGCACTTAGCGATACTAGCCAAGCGTCAGGCGATGGTCAATGTTTCCTGTCTCCGCTTGTTCAACCCTTGGGGGCGTAATAGCCTTTGCGAGCCAGGACCTTGTAGTCGTGATTGTTGGCGTCGACGCGGATTTTGCGGAACTTTCCGTCCTTGGCGGTATTGGTCGGGTAGTAGCCTAGCGTGTATTGGCTGCGTAGTTCCTCCGAGATCTGGTCGAAGGCTTCCTCGAGCTTCTTCTCTGAATTGACGACAATCAGGCGCCCGCCGGTTTCTTCCGTCAGACGCCGGGCGACACCAGCGTTGCCACCAAAACGCGGGTCGGCGACGAGAAGCAGGTGGATGACGGTATCGGTGCGCTGTGCGGCTTCAACCGCTTCTTCAAGCCTGACCTTGCTGCCCTCGTCTTGCGCGTCGGTCACGATGACAATCGCTTTGCGGCCGGCTTCGCCGTTGAGTTTGTCGCCACAGGCAAGGTAGATGGCGTCGTAGAGCGCGGTACCGACGACGTTACCCCCGACCGGCCCGGGATTCCCGGCAATATATCCGCCGGCCGGCGAATTAATGCGGGCTTTGTTGATGGCCCGGTCGAGAATGCTGCGATCGTCAGTGAAGTCAGCGAGCAAATCGACGTCGGTATCGAACGAGATGATCATGGCTTCATCGCCCTTGCGAAGGACCCTGTGGAGGAAGCGGGCGCCGGCATCCTGAATCGCGCCGAGCATGTTTTGCTCGCTGCCGGAAGTGTCGAGCAGGAGTCCCAGAGTGATGGGAAGGGCCATCTCCTTGGAGAAGAAGGCGATTTTTTCTTCGTGGCCGTCCTCGGTGACCTTGAAGTCGTCCTGCTTGAGGTCGGTGACGATGCGCTTATTTTTGTCGCGGACGGTGGCGAACAGGTTGACGAGGTTGACTTCGGCCTTGATGGTCGGCGCCTGTCCTGGAGCCTTCGGTTCCTGCGCTCGCGGCAGGGCGGGCAGCAGCAAAGCAAGAGAGAGGCTCCAGGCGAGGGTGCGCGTAAGAATTCTGCTCCAAGTTTGCATCGTCTTTCCGAAATTCACGATTTCCCGGTATCCTTAGTCGAGGTCCTGGCCCGGCAGGTGACGGCCGTGTCCCTGCAATGGCATCGCTCGCGGTTTATAGTTGCTTTAAGGGTTCGATGCAACTCAGCGGCCCGCGGGATGCGTCCTAGGAGTCTGCCGTGAAGCGTGACCAACCCAGACTGGGAAAGTGTGGCCTGATGACTTTGAAATGTCCACGAAAAATCGCTTGCCGGATGGCGGGCACGCTACTTGGCCTTCTGGGCGTTGCGGCCTTGGCGCAGCAACCGAACGCGCCGCAGGATAAGCCGGCCGCTTCACCGCCAGCCACAGACAAGGCCAGCACGCCTGAGGGACAGGCGCCTGCAAAATCCGGACAGCAACCGATTCGAGTGACAACGAATACGGTGGTGGTGCCGGTAACGGTAAAAGACCGCGCGGGAAATCTGGTAGCGGACTTAAGGAAGGACGAGTTCCGAATCTTTGAGGACAAGGTCGAGCAGCAAATCGTCAGCTTTTCGATAGAGGTGTATCCGCTGTCGATCGTGGTGCTGATCGATAACGACCTGGGAAAGAAAGACGCGGATCAGGTCGAGCCGAGCCTGATGTCGATCATCGGAGGGCTGAGCAACAGCGACGAAGCGTTGATCTGCCGATTTGACCAGTTTTTCCACGAAGGCAGGGGATTTACAAAAGACCAGGACAGGTTGATGACCGAACTCCGGCGCACGCAACTCGACACTCGTGCTTCTGCCGGGACAGGGCCCTCAGGGGACCCCTTCAACTCCGGACCGACCATTAATGGCGCGCCTGCCCCTGGGACGCCGCAGATCAATGATCCGTCGCTGCGCGCCATCAAGGGCCAGCCAACGAAGGCGCTCGATGACGCGGTTTACAACGGGGCGATGCTGATGAAAGACCGCGATCCGCTGAAGCGGCGGAAGGTGATCTTGCTGATTTCCGACGGGCAGAATGGCGCGAAATTCAACACCCACAAGTACGACGAGGTCCGCGCAGAGCTGCTCCGGCAGGGGATCGCCGTTTACAGCGTGGCTACGGGCAGTGCTTACCTCGAACGCAAGTTCACCCGCCTGGTCAACTATTCGCACGACACCGGCGGCGACATCTTCTACGGCGCGAGACAAAGCAGTTTTTCCGAGTTCTATTCCCAGATTACCGAAGAAGCGCGAAACCAGTACACCCTCACTTTCTCGCCCAAAGGGGACCGCAAGCTTGACTACCATCCGATTGAGGTTCGCGTGCGGCGGGAAGGGTTGACGGTGCTGGCGCGCGAGGGATATTACGGCGGGACACCGAGCGCGGAATGACCGATTCAGGTGCGGCGTGCATTTTTCTGCGGAATTGTCTTGACAGTGGCAACGCCTGCCCGTATACGGGAAACAGTGGGCAGGAATGGACGTGGTAAGCCTTCCTCGCCCGAGCAAGGAACGTCATGGAGGAGAAAGTTAATGGCAAAAAAGGCGAAGAAGGCAGCTAAGAAGGCCCCCAAGAAAGCGATGATGAAGTAGACCGGCCCGTCACGAATTCGAGAACAGGGCGCTTCGATCCCGTCGAGGCGCCCTTTGTCTTTTTGGCTGGGAAGCGGCGCGTGCCGCTGATGCCACCGCTGCGGGCATCCGGAACCCTGGCCATGGCGGGGCTCGGGATGATGGGTTCCATCGCACCCTCGGGCGCGCATAGGCACGACGCTAAGGCAACCGTAAAGGCGGCAAGCCGCACTGGAACCAGCTGCCGACCGCCTTCTTGAGACGTTAGGGCTAGCACAGGGGCTCCAGAAAGGCGACGTCAGGATTGGCCAAGCGGCTCTTCGTGGGCGGGGCAGATGAGCTTGTAGGCGCAGCCGCGGCAGGAGAAGCCGGGTTTTGGAGGGAACTCCTTTGCGCGGATGTCCGCGGCGGTTTCCTGGATGATTTTCTCGGCCTGGTCGATCTGCCTGGCATCGCGCGCGGTGACCTGGCTTTCGTTGTTCTGGAGGTAGTGGAAGACCAGGCGAACCGGGTTCCATTCGAAGATTTCCTTGGCGGCAAGCGCGTAGATGCTTAGTTGCAGGCTCTTGCGGGCGTCGGCGTCTTTTTTAGGCTTGCCGGTTTTGTAGTCCACGATCTCGACTTCGTTGCGCCCGAGGGCGTTGACCTGGTCCATGCGGCCGGTCAGGATGACATCGTTTTCGAGCGGGAGTTCGAAAGCATTTTCCTGGTGCAGGATGTTCGGGGGTGCTGCGAGCATGGAAGCGTGAAAGGCCCTCAACTGCTCGAGGCCGTCCTTTTTGTATTCCGCTTCCTGGTAGTCGTCTTCGTAGCCGGCGCTGCTCCATTCGGTTTCATAGATACGCTGCACTTCTTCAAAGGGCAGCTTCGCGCCTTTTCTGAGCTGCTCAACGAAGCGCCTGATGGTGGTGTGCATCACGCTGCCGAAGCTAAGGGCTGCACGCGGCCCTTCCTTGAGCGACCAGAGGTAGCCGAACGCGTATTGCTGGGGGCACTTGCGGTAATTCTCGATGGCCGAAGAACTCAGTTTGAGCGGTTCGGCGGTAGGCGGACGATACTGCTCGGCCCAGGTCGCCATGCGCGAGAAGATTTTCGGAAGCTCCTCGCTTGAAGGGAAGAGCTCGGCGCCTGCCGGCTTATTGTCGCTCCCGCCGGCGTGCTCCTGTTTTTTGACCTTGGGCGCAAGTTCGAGCAGGTCCCGCCGCTTCACGGCGGGTTCCATCACCAGATCCTCGATGAAGACCGGAACTTTGTTTCTTTTTTCGGTCACGGTGGTGATGGTGAGGCGATCTTCGGCGCGCGTGAGTGCAACGTAGAACAAGCGGCGTTCCTCCTGAATGTGGAAGTCGCCCTGCGGCAGCTCTTCTTTCATTAGGCGGACTGGGAATTCGAAGAGGGGCGAACGCTCTCGAGCGGGGAAGGCGTTGGAATTCACGCGGAGGAGGAAGACGTGTTGGAATTCCAAGCCTTTGGCGCCGTGAACGGTCGTCAGTTGGACGGCGTCGCCGGGAGCGTCGTCTTCGAGACTGAGGACGCCGCCAGCCTGCTCAAAGTAGTCGAGGTATTCGAGAAATTCGGGCAAACCGCGGGTTTCGCTCTTGGGCTCCCAATCCTTGATGAATTGAAAGAGCTGGTTGACGTACTTGCGACCGTGGGGGCCAGCGCGTTGCGGGATTTCCAGCCATTCCACGAGGCCGGCGGTGATTTCGCGGGCCGTGCGCCGTTTCAGCGTTTTGCGCTGCTTGTCGAGAAATTCGAGCAGGTCCTCGGTGGCGCTCGGTGAAGGGTCGAAGGGAAGCACGCCCTGCGGAGCCTGGAGTAGGTCATGGAGCGAGATTCCGCGCTTCTTGGCGCTGCGTTCGGCCAGGCGCACCAAGTCCTCGGGCCCGAAGCGCCACGCGGGGGCTGAGAGAACACGGGCGCAGGCGATATCGTCGTACGGCTTCGCGATGAGGGAAAGATAAGCGAGAACGTCGCGGACCAGCGGATGATCGAGGATCGAAAGCTTGGCGATGACGAAAGGTATTTTGCGCGCGGACAATTCTTCAACAAGAAAGTCGCGGTGCGCGTGCTGGCGGTAGAGGACGGCGAAATGCTCCCAGCGGCGCCCGGCCTTGTGCAGGCGCTCGAGTTCGTCGGCTACCCAGGAGGCTTCGGCTTCGGGGGTTTCGAGTTCGACGATGCGGATTCTTTCGCCTTCGGGCTTGTTGGGTTCGAGGATTTTCTTGGGGAATTCGGGACTGCTCTCGTTCATTCCGATGGCTTGCGTGGCCACGCGCAGGATGTTGGGCGTCGAGCGGTAGTTTTCAGTGAGAGCGACGCGGTAGGGGGAAGAATCCTGTCCCGCTTGCCAGCTGGTGAAGCGTTCGAGGAACAGCTTGAAGCTGCCGAAAGAGGCGCCGCGAAAACGGTAGATGGCCTGATCGTTGTCACCGACGACGACGATGCTGCGGGAGTCGCCGGATAGGAGATGCAGCAGTTCGAGTTGGGCGATGTTGGTGTCCTGAAATTCGTCCACGAGAATGTGCTTGAAGCGCTCCTCGAGGCCTAGCCGACGTTTCATATCGTTCTTCAAAAGCGCCACAGTCTCGGAGATGAGGCCGTTGATGGCCACGCAGCGCTTTTCGCGCAGGATCTCTTCGTTGGCGCGGTAGGCACGGGCGATTTCCTGTTGCAGGGCGACGTGCTCAGCGCGCTCCTTCGCGGTGTCTCGGTCGAGTGCACTTTTCTCGGCTTCGAACTCGGCCGCAAGCGTGTCAGCGAAGGCTTGGTATTCCTCGCTCGAGACCAGTTCATCCTGGCAACGGGAGAAAAAAGCAATGAAGTCACTGAGGAATTGTCCCGGCTCGGCGAGGCGACGGTATTTCTCGAGCCTGAGGCGGGCGAGGTTGCGGCGAAGCAGAATCCAGTGGTCGACCGATTCTAGCGGGAGGCGATTGGGGGCGACTTCTTTGAGCAGCGTT
This sequence comes from Candidatus Acidiferrum sp., assembly GCA_035262325.1. GTDB lineage: Bacteria > Acidobacteriota > Terriglobia > Acidiferrales > UBA7541 > Acidiferrum. Next base: position 3,554 of record DATFTB010000292.1, on the reverse strand, counting down.
TCACAGAAGGAGTGGAAAGTGGCGAGGACGACTTCTTTCCCGCGTTCGCCTACGGCTTTCACTACGCGGGCTTTCATTTCGCCGGCGGCCTTTTTCGTGAAGGTGAGGCCCAGGATGTTTTCGCCGAGCAGGGAGGAGTCCGATTCGAGGAGGTGGCGGATGCGTTCGGTGATGACGCGGGTTTTTCCCGTGCCGGCGCCGGCGATCACCAGGAGCGGGCCGTCGCCGTGTGTGATGACGCGGCGCTGGGATTCGTTCGGCTGCAGCCGGCCGGCTTCGGGCAGGCCCATTTCGAAGAGCGTGGTCATGACGTAAAGAGGGTAGCGCTTTTTAGGGCGAAGAGGAAGCGAAAGACAGGATCGCGTTTTTGCAATGGAGTGCGGCGCCGGGCCTCGAAGCCCGCCTGTGGCCGCCGGCCAGCGCTCCGCGAACGACTAGCGCTGGGAAGCTTGGCCGGAGGCCACTCTGGCGTTGAATTCGGCCGATTTTCTGCGAGGAACGGTGAGGGCCGTCCACTTGCCGGATTGCGCGGCGAAGTGTTTCGCGAGGAAGGCGATCTGCCCCATGTGATAAGCGTAATGACCCATCTGGCGGTTGATGGCTTGCATCACGGAGTGGGGTTCGCTGCGGATCGTCACGGTTCGCGTGAGGTCCGCGTCGGTCAATGGCGCGAGCGCGTCAAACACACATTTCCAGCCCTGCTCCCACATCGCCAGCAGCTCCGCGCGGGTTTGCGGGGGCTCTTCGAATTCACAATCGCGGTTGCGGTCGGGCTTTTCGCCGTCGGTCGAGAGAAAGCTGGTCCAGCGCGAGCGCATGTTGCCGGCCATATGCTTCACGATGATCGCGATCGAATTGGATTCGGCATCGAGAGTTGTGAACAGGGCCTCATCGGGGCACTGTTCGATGGCACGCTCGGCGAGCTTCTTGTAGTAGCGGAACAGGTCGACCGAGTCGTTGAGATACGAGCTAGTGAGTTGATGTGGCATTCGGCAATTTTCGCGCTCGGGGAAGAGGCAAGCAAGTAAAGGGTTGCGCGGGGAACGCCCCCGACTGCATTTGCTTTTTGTTCGCCTGTGTGCTACCTTTCCCGGCTGGCCGTTAGCCGTCCGCCCACGTCCAACGCAGCCGTTTCGTCCCCGAATACCAGTAAGGAGAACAGCTATGAGAATCGGCCAGGCCATGCTCGGCGAATTTGAGCAGGAGATGGAAAATACCAGGAAAGTGCTCGAGCGCGTTCCGGAGGACAAGTGGAATTGGAAGCCCCACGAGAAGTCAGGAGCCGTTGGTTGGCTCGCAGGGCATGTCGCGACTTTGCCGGGTTGGGCGGCCATGACGATTCAGACTGAAGAGCTCGATTATGCTCCGGTCAATGGCCCTTCCTACCAGCCCCCGAAGACGGACAACCGCACGGAGTTGCTGCAAGTCTTCGATAAGAATGTGGCGGAAACGCGCGCGGCGCTGAGCCGCGTGAGCGATGAGGAAATGATGAAGAATTGGACTCTTCTGGCCGGCGGGCAGAAGATTTTCGAGATGCCTCGAGCGGCCTGCATCCGCGGGATGGTGTTCAATCACCTGATCCATCACCGGGCGCAGTTGACCGTTTATCTCCGCTTGCTGAACGTTGCGGTGCCGGGTTTGTACGGGCCGAGTGCCGATGAAATGGCGCCGGCGGCGAAGGCTTCGACGAGCAGTTAGCGAGATACGGCTAAACGGCCGACGCTGGCAAAAGGCGGGGGTGCGGCATTCCCTCGCACGAAAACCGTGCGAGGGAGTAAGGATCCTGTGCCGCACTCCGGAGCGCCCGCTTTCCTTCGCCTCAGCACAAGGACAAGCCGGCCGGTCGAAAAACGCGGCGGTCGCTCGCATCGCAGTGGCCGAATTTCCGCGTGTGGTTCTTCCCGCTATAATTGAAGATTGTTGTTTGGAGGTGGGCCGTGGAAACTGCTGTGATCCTGTCGGCGGTGCGCACTCCTGTCGGCAAATTCCAAGGCGGGCTCTCAGGGTTCAGCGCGCCGGAGTTGGGCGGCAAGGTTGTGGCGGAGGCCATTCGCCGGGCCGCCATCGATCCGAAACAGATCGACGAAGCGATTCTTGGCAATGTGGTTCAGGCGGGGCTTGGGCAGAATCCGGCACGGCAGGCTGCCCTGAAGGGCGGGTGTGACGCGCGGGTCGCGGCACTGACCATTAATAAGGTGTGCGGGTCAGGATTGAAGGCCGTGGCACTCGGGGCCCAGGCCGTACAGTTAGGTGAGAGCGAGATTGTGGTTGCGGGCGGCATGGAGTCCATGTCGAATTGCCCGTACCTGCTGCCACAGGCGCGCACCGGGTACCGCATTGGCGACCAGAAGGTGGTTGACTCCATGATCTGGGACGGGCTGTGGGACGCCTACGAGAATTTCCACATGGGCATGACGGGAGAACTGGTGGCCGAGAAATACGCAATCACGCGCGAGGAGCAGGACAAGTTCGCGTTCGAAAGCCATCAGAAAGCCATTCGCGCTCGGAAGTCGTGTTTCGTTGAATCCCAGATTCTGCCAATCGAAGTGCCGCAGAGAAAGGGAGAAGCGCTGGTAGTCAAGTACGACGAATCGCCGCGCGAAGACACGACGCTCGAAGCGCTCGGCAGGCTGAAGCCAGCGTTCAAGAAGGACGGGACGGTGACCGCGGGAAACGCGCCGGGCACCAACGACGGAGCAGCGGCCCTGGTGGTGACGAGTGAACGCGTTGCGGCGAAGCTGGGCAAATCACCGATGGCGCGGATCGTCGCGGGGACCGTGAGCGGCGTGGAGCCAAAGTGGGTGATGATGGCTCCGGTGGATGCTGTGGAGAAGCTTCTAAAGAAGACGGGCTGGGACCGCGAAAAGGATGTGGACCTCGTGGAATTGAACGAAGCGTTCTCGGTTGCGGCGATCGCGGTGACGAGACAGTTGCGGCTAAATCCGGAGAAGGTGAATGTGAACGGTGGCGCCGTGGCGCTGGGACACCCGATCGGCGCGTCGGGAGCGCGCATCCTCGTGACACTGCTGTATGAGCTCGAGCGGCGCAATTTGAAACGCGGGATTGCGGCGCTGTGCCTCGGTGGGGGGAACGCCGTGGCGCTGGCGGTTGAACGAGATTAAGAGCAACCGCGCACGAAAGCAAAGCCGTAAGGAAATGCCTGCCAGTGGCCAAGGTGCGCGGCCACTCCGCGCGGGTTAGTCTCTTATTCACCTGGAATAGAATCCCGTGCGCCCTTCTCCCGAAGGGTGGAAGTCTGATGGGGCCGTCGAACCCGCCTCGCTGTTGCAAGCCGCTTCAACAGTCCTCCGAAGTCCCCACATCGCGGAAAAATGAGTACAGCTCTTCTAATGCAGCCGTCGAACACGACGGCGCCATTTCGCACGCCGGTGGAAGGATTGGCGATTCCAGCCGGACAATCGAAACAATTGGGGTCATCGATTTCGCGCAGTTTGAACGGATCCTGGTAGTCGCCGACGACGAGCGAACCGGGTCCGGCGGGGTGACGAGCAGCGCAACGGTGCAGCTCGTCGTTCAGTAGACAGGCACTTTCG
>DATFTB010000291.1:0-4114 GCA_035262325.1 Candidatus Acidiferrum sp. | reverse complement strand
CTGCGCGATCTATTCGATGACCTGTCAGAGCAAGCCGAAAGGATGTACGAGGCGGGCGTGCCTCTGGCCGAGGCCGGCGACCAGTATGTCATCCCGGACAAATACAAAAACCTTACCGTGTTTTCCTGGGGGCTGTGCGTTCGCCCTGCGATCACAAAGCTCTACGCCGAATTGCAGCGCAAATAAAGGGAGTACAGGTTCACTCGGGTGCCGTCCATGGGCGCCCCGGGCGGTTGTCCGTTCCGCCGCGAGCCAGAATTTCACGAAGATCGCGAGGTCAAACCGGTTCTTAATTTTCTTCAGGTCGGGTTGCCACAGTCCGACGCCACCGCAACCCGTCGAAGGCTACCGTGCTAGGCAGCCGTCCGTTTGGCAACTTCTCCGGCGAGCTTGACCATCTCATCGTGGATCAATCCGTTCGAGGCTAGAATGGAGCTACCGCCCAGCTGATATGGTTGCCCCTTGAGATCGGTGATTCTGCCCCCGGACTCCTCCACCATGATCACGCCGGCAGCCGTGTCCCACGGTTTGAGGCCGAACTCCCAGAAGCCGTCAAAACGGCCGCTGGCCACGCAGGCCAGATCGAGAGCGGCTGAGCCGTCGCGCCGCACGCCGTGCGAGCGTAAGCTAAAATCCCAGTAGTAGTGGATATTGGGGTTGGCGTGCCGGTCCTGATTGGGAAAGCCGGTGCAAAGCAGGCTGTTCTTGAGCGCGCTGATTTTGGAACATTGCATCCTTCTGCCGTTGAAAAAAGCCCCTTCACCGCGAGTCGCGGTAAACAACTCGTTGTACACCGGGTTGTAGATCACCCCAAGCAGCAGCTCACCCTTGCGCGCTAAGGCCATTGAGACGCAAAAGCAGGGGTAGCCATGAGCGAAATTGGTGGTGCCGTCGAGTGGGTCTACATGCCAGCGGAACTCCGACGCGGTATCTTTGCCCGTGCCCTCCTCCGCCGCGACCGCGTGCTCCGGAAAACGCCTCTGTAGTCCGCTGACGATCACAGACTCGGAACGGCGGTCCGCCTGCGTCACCAGGTCGAATTCCCCTTTGTAAGCAATCGCGGGCGGTCTTTCGAGCTCTTCGCGTAATACTCTACCGGCTTCTTGCGCAATTTCGACCGCTGCTTCCAGATATGGCTTGATCATTCGTTGTATGCGCCCTCAGCAGCCACTATTGTGGCCCGGTCAAATAGCTTGTCCGGTGCCGCGCCGAGTAACCCGGCAGCACCTTCACTTCAATTGTACGGTACGTACTGGCTGGCCCGCGCGGATTCGGGTAGTAGGCCAGCCGATATTGCGTGCGAAGTTCGTTGTCGATGCGATCAAAAATAATCGGCAGCTCCACGGGAGAGCCTGGAAAAAACATGGCGCCGCCCGTGGTTTCGGTGATGGCCTGGAGCGCATGCTCCCCGGCCGTGTTGCGTCCATTTTCGTTCTTTACGGGGCGCATGACGATGGTATAGAGCAGGATTCCCGCCCGCAGCGCCGACTTTCGCGCAGACTCAAAATCCGAGCGGCTCGTGGTCTCTCCCGCGTCGGTCACCATGATAATCACGCGCCGGCGCTCGGCCGAGCGCTTCTCTAGTGCTTTCGAGCCAAGCAGCACCGCGTCATAAATCGAGGTGCCAGCGCCGTCGGGAATCCTGCGCACCGCAGACTGCAAAGACCCGATGTCGGAGGAAAACGGGGCCATCTGGGTCACGGATTCGTCAAAGCCAAAAACAGACAGGCGGTCGTCCGGACGCAGGACCTGCTGAATAAAGTGACAAGCGGCATCTCGCTCACTGGCCATCTCCTGACGCTCGCTAAGGCTAGCGTCGAGCATGAGGGCCAGATCCAAAGGCTGCTTGGTCTCGGGCTCAAACACAGCGACGTTCTGTTGCACGCCTTCCTCGAAGATCTGGAATGCTTCGACCGGCAAATTGGGGGCCGGACGATTGTGATCGTCCAGGACACTGACCAGGACATTGACCAAATTGACGTTGACCTTCACCGTTCCTTGGGGAGAACTCGTGTCCGTGTTTTTTTCCTTGGCCGGCGCTTCTCCCGCAGACGCCTGCGCATTCGGGCTGGAAGAGGGCTGAGCCCACGGAGGGCGGTCGGGCTTTTCCTGCGCCTTGACGACAGAAGTGCTCACAAAAAGCCCCAAAAGGGCCGGTCCAGCCACAAACATCTTGCGCGGGCGAATCTTCATCTGCTTGTTATGATGCAGGTTCCGCGCGAACTGGAGGTGCCGGAGGAATTTCCCCGTCCGCCCAGACCGCGCCGTCCGCGAAGAACTCCTTCTTCCAGATGGGCACCGTCTTTTTGAGAGTATCGATGGCAAATCGGCAGGCATCAAAGGCCGCGGCGCGATGCGGAGCACTGACGGCGATAAACACGCTGGTGTCGCCAACCTCCAGCCGGCCGAGCCGGTGGACCATGGCAAGGCGGTCGATCGCGAACCTCTCATGAACTTGAACGCCTATCTCCCTCATTTTCGTGAGCGCCATCGATTCATAAGCCTCGTACTCAAGATGCAGCGTCGGCCGGCCGTGGGACTCGTTGCGGACGAAGCCATCGAAGCTTACGATGGCTCCGTCCTGATCCGCGCGGACGTGCTGCATCACAGACCCGACATCAATCGGCCTGTGTAGCAGTTCAAAGCGATCGTCGGTAGGAAGATGAATCATCGAGCGGCTCAACCCCCGCTGACCGGGGGAAGAAAGGCGATATCGTCGCCAGCAGCGACACGCGTCTCCCAAGCAGCAAATTCCTGATTGCGAGAGGCGACCAGTGAGCTCCGGAAGCCCGCCAGTTGCGGGTATTTTGCCGCGTAACGGTCAAAAAGGTCGGCAAGGGTTGCGCCTTCGACCACCTCTTCGAGCTCCTCAGACCGCCCGACGAGCTCCCTGATGCGCCCGAAGAAAATCACTTTGACGCGTAGTTTTGGAGCGACGGTTGGCATCGGAAAATTGTAACCTGGCGGGAAGTACTGTGCCAGTGGGCCTCGGGCAATTGTCGTCGGCAAACGGGGCGAGAAAAAGCCCATGAAAGTCCTTATTACCGGTTCCACGGGACTCATCGGATCATCGCTCGTCAGCGAGCTACAACGCGCGGGGCATACGGTCTGCCGGTTAATACGCCCGGCCAGTTCGGCCGGCGCTGTTCGGGGTTCGGAGGGATTCGACGTAGGCTGGGACCCAGCCACGGGCGAACTCGGCGCGGCGGCCGTGGGCGCCGATGCAGTCGTCAACTTGGGCGGCGCGTCGGTCGCGAAGGGTCGATGGACCCCAAAACGCAAGCAGCTCTTGCGTTCGAGTCGCGTGGATACTACCCGCGCGCTGGTCCAGGCTTTGGCCAAGATGGCTGCGCGACCGCGTGCCCTGGTATCGGCGTCGGCAATCGGCTACTACGGCAATCGCGGCGATGAAACCCTGGTCGAGCAAAGCACCCCGGGAAATGACTTCCTGTCTGATCTGGCCAGGGATTGGGAGGCCGAGGCGATCAACGCGGAAGTTCTGGGCATCCGGGTCGTCTGTGTTCGCTTCGGCGTCGTTCTGGGACGGGATGGTGGCGCCTTGCCGATGATCAAGCGGCCATTTCGGCTCGGCCTTGGTGGCCGCTTAGGCTCCGGCAGGCAATGGATGAGCTGGGTTGCGTTGCAAGACGCCGTGGCCATCTTGCGGTTGGCAATCGAGAACGGAAGCGTGCGCGGCCCTCTGAACGTGGTTTCGCCGCAACCGGTACGGAACGCGCACTTCACGTCGTGCCTCGCAAACGTTCTTCGCCGCCCCGCTTTATTCCCGGCTCCCGCGTTTGCCCTCCGTATAGTGATGGGGGAAATGGCTGACGCTCTGCTTCTTGCAAGCCAGCGTGTCGAACCCGCCTACCTGAAGAAACTCGGCTATCCGTTTCTGCAGCCGGAACTGGAATCCGCCTTGAGAGCGATACTCTCTTGAAGAGGAGATTTATTTGACAACGTTCATGGTGATGGTGACGGTCTGAACTCTCCCGCTCAAGGGATCGGCAGCTTGCGTCGTCTGAACCGTCTGACCGTCGTGCATCGCCAGGCTCAGTTCAGTCTTGAATTGGCGAATGATCGGCTCTTTGAATTGTCCGGGCACGGCCTCGGG
>DATFTB010000290.1:0-6250 GCA_035262325.1 Candidatus Acidiferrum sp. | reverse complement strand
GGGTGGAAGTCCCGCCCTTCGAGCAGGAGAAGCAGACCACGAGCGTGCCCGCAACGGCGAACGCAAAAGGCGAGCTACCGGTTCGTATTCCCAGGGTGCCGGCGAGTGTCTCGCGCCCTGAAACAATCATCGCTTGCCTGTCCTCGGCGGCTTCACTGCTTCAGTCCCGCGTTCGCTTGTACTCGCGCTCTGTGAGCAGCTCTTTTGCACGCGATAGTCGCCTACTTGTGGAGCAATGCCTCGAGTGGCTAAACGAGCCGAGGGGGACGACCACAGGCGCAGCGTCGGCCCGGCACAGAGCCGTTCGTTCCGTTCGCAGATGGTTGATGACACCATCGAGTTCGAGACCGATGATATCCCGCCAGCCTCGGCAGCCTCGGATACCCTCGGCAAGACAAAAACACTCTTAGCCGCCAACGGTGCTCAGCATCGCCAAGGTCTCCGGGCGAACGAATGTGCTGGCGCGCTTCGGCTCGGTCACCGCGATACCCCCGCGTCGGCCATTTCTCATTGCAAGCTTTTCAAGCGGGCTAGTGTTGCCTCTGGATTGACTCGGGAAATTGACAAACGGGCTCCTTCTGGGATTGCACCATCCCTGGCCTTCAGTAGAATGCTCAGATGAGAATTGCTCTTGTGGCAGAGCCATGGTGGGTGAACCTGGCGATCCTGGTTCCTGTAGCCGCTTATTTCTTCTGGCGGCGCAGTTCCCTGCCGGTCACGGCGAGCCAACTCCTCATCGTTGCCCTGTTCGCGAGCGCGTTCGGCTTTGTGGAGGCTACCGTTGTTGTCTACCTTCGCGCCGCCTCGGGCTTGCTGCCAGGGTATCAGGGCACGCTGTCGGACATTGTCCGATTGACCCGGCAGTCTCAACCGACCGCGACAGGCGAACTCCCAGCGAGCCTTCTGGGTCTCGAAGTGATCCGCGAGGCGGCAACCCTACTCATGTTGGTCAGTGTTGCCCTACTCACGCCCATAAGGGCGCGGGGTCGCATCGCTCTATTCCTCTGGGCGTTTGCCATCTGGGATGCGGTCTACTACCTGTCCCTTTGGGCCACGATTAGGTGGCCTCATTCGATCACAGATAGAGATGTTTTGTTCCTGATTCCCGAGCCGTGGTTTGCACCCGTGTGGTTTCCACTGCTGGTCTGTGCTCTTACCGTGCTCGCCGTTCTGCTCGCGCGTCTAAGCCCACCAACCGCCAGATTCCGCGAGAAGATATTCGAGCGGCCCTAGACGAGAGCTTGCTTGAGGTGCTCAGCGCCAACACGCTGACGAGCGGTGCTCAGTGCGCTTGTGGGGTAGGTGCCTTCATCAAATTCACGAACATTTTGTTGAATCTGGCCAGATCCAAATCCTTCTGGATTTCGACCAGCCGCGCGCCTAGCATCGGGTTGTCCTTATCCGTCCACGTCAGCGTGTTCCCGTACGCGGCACCATGGTCAACATCCACGCTCATGAAGCGCGCGTCTTTTTTGGTGATTAGCGTTGGATCGATCCACGCGGCCGCGGCCAATTCATCCCACATGTAAAAACCGCCCTGATCCTTCATAAAGAACTTCACGACGTACTGCGCCGCGGCGCCGCTGCTTTCTCTAATGTCCGCAACCATTCGATCGGTAATTCTCGTTTTGACCGAGATATCGACCGGCGTGCAAACGATCTTTTTCCACGGGGCCTCCAAAACACTTTTGGCGGCCTCTGGATCAAACCAGAAGTTGAATTCGTGACGCGGCGCGCTGAGAAACTCCGGATCGTCTGTCTGTGGCTCCAAGCTTCCTCCCATGAACACCAGGCCCTCCGCAAGTTCAGCGAAATGGGGATCGATGGCGTTGGCCAGTGCCAGGTCGGTCATGGGACCTCCCTCGTATATGGTCACTTCATGCGGGTAGCTGTGCACCATGCGAATCAGGAAGTGCGGGGCGTCTTCGTCAACGGCCTTCATGTGCGGCCCGCCTTCGAGCAGTTCGGGAATGGCGTCAGGTTCGTGCCACCAGCGATCGTCCCACGCTCCGGCGAATGCAACTTTCCCGTACCTTGCCTGCCACAACTGGGCTTCCTTACGGCGATGCACCAAAGGAAGCACGGCGCCGGGCACGACCGGTATATCCGTGCGCCCAACCAGTTCCAACAGTCGCAGGGTGTGGGCTACCTCTTCGTCGCGCCACTGGTTCCCGCTGACAACCGTAATCCCCAATACTTCCACTACAGGAGACTGAATCAAGGTCAACAACGTTTGCATATTGCTGCCGCCGGGCCCCGAACAATCTTGGTCGATGATGACCTTCCGGCGCTGCGCGGCGAGTCCCGGGCCACTCGCGATCAGCAGAAGAAAGACTACGAAGCACGGTTTCAGGTTCCTCATCACAGACCTCGGCTGGTGTGTTGTCTTCAGTTTAGAGTTGTCCGCCAACGCGATCGAACTTGCACTAAAACGGAAAAACTCAGTCGTGCTTGAGAAAACCACCGGGCGTTCGAGGAAAAACCACTAGGCGATTCGACTCCCGGCAACGCCCGCTTCACCGCACGATGCGCTTTTTTCGGCGGCCGACCGTCCCAAGAGTGAGTATAACCACAAACGTCCTGGTAGACGGGGTTCCGGGCCGCTTGGCTCATGGCTTTTCGCGATCTGACCTCCGCCGGGGGCAATACGCCTGGAATTCTACATTCGTAAGGGTTATTCTCCGGGCCGTTGGAGGCCCGCAAACATGAAACTCAACTACGTGATTCAGTTTGTAGCGGACATGGATCGTGCCGTAAGGTTTTACCGGGATGTGCTTGGCTTGCCGTTACGGTTCCAGTCGCCTGGCTGGAGTGAATTCTCGACTGGCGAAACCTCGTTGGCCTTACACCCCGCGTCTAGCAAAAGTCCTGCCGGGAGCGTCGAAATCGGCTTCAACGTCAGTAATCTCGAAACGTTTTATCAGGAGATGAGCGCAAAAGGTGTGCAGTTCAGCACTCCTCCGACAAAACAGGATTTCGGGGGCACCCTGGCGCAATTCTTGGATTCAGAGGGCGGGCGTTCGAGCGTCGCCGAGCAGGCGGCAAACTCCACGAGTCAGTAGTAAGCAGGAATTTGCCTTGCCGGCCCCCTGATTTTGCACAAACGCCGCATTTTCAGGCTGTTCGACGCTGTTACCGAACTCGTCGCTCTCGGCAGTCGTGTTGTGAATCGGCTGACTCAAAAAGCGGCGGGCGGAGGGCCACTGCTTCTCGCTCACCGCCCTTCTCAGTGTGAGTCCGTTGCTGCCCACTTCCTTCGATCCGCGGACTGCCCTCACTCGAGCGACCACTGGACAGTTCCCTCCCTCGCCTCTATTCTGAATTCCGGCCGCTCCATGAATCGCATCTACCTCGACAACAACGCTACCACCGCCGTCGAGCCCGCGGTGCTCGAGGCCATGCTTCCCTACTTCTCCTCCGATTTTGGCAACGCCTCCTCGATCCACACCTTCGGCCAGCGCGCCCGGGCCGCGGTCGAAACCGCGCGCGATCAGTTGGCCGCGCTCCTCAATGCCCGCTCTCAGGAAATTGTTTTTACCAGCGGCGGCACCGAGTCTGACAACCACGCCATCTTCGGCATCGTCGCCGCCTCGACAGCCCGGACAAAGCACGTCATTACCTCTACCATCGAACACGAAGCCGTCCTTAACGCCTGTCAGGTTCTCGAAAAGCAGGGCGTCGCCGTCACGTATCTTCCCGTTTCACGTGAAGGGCTGATCGATCTAAACGAGCTTCGCAAGGCCATTCGACCCGACACGGTTCTAATCACCATCATGCATGCGAACAACGAGCTCGGTACCGTGCAAACCCTCTCTGAAATCGGTCGCATCGCCGCCGAAGTCGACGTCTATTTGCACACCGACGCGGTGCAATCGATCGGAAAAATCCCTGTCGACGTCAAGGCGCTCCAGCTCGATTTGCTTTCCCTCTCCGGCCACAAAATCTATGCCCCGAAAGGAATCGGAGCGCTCTTCATCAAGGGCGGCACGCGTCTTCGCCAGTTTCTCTTTGGCGGCCATCATCAACGAGGCTTCCGCCCCGGCACGGAAAATGTTCCCGGCATTATCGGGCTCGGCAAGGCCGCCGAGCTCGCGCGTCTTTCGCTCGAGCGAGACGCGTCGCGCATCGCCGCCCTCCGCGATCGGCTCGAAGACGGACTGCTCGCGCGCATTCCCGATTCCCATGCGAACGCTTCCGCGGCTCCCCGCACGCCCAACACATCGAACCTCACTTTTCCCGGCATCGAAGGCGAGGCGCTTGTCATCTCTCTCGACCTCAAAGGCCTCGCCTGTTCCACAGGTGCGGCCTGTTCCTCGGGCGCCGTCGAACCTTCGCACGTGCTCACCGCCATCGGTCTGCCTGCGGCGGAAGCCCGCGCCAGCATCCGCTTCAGCCTCGGCCGCCACACCACCGACGCCGAAATCGATGCCGCCCTTGAAATCGCTCCCGCCGCCCTGGCCCAACTCCGCGAAATCTCTCCCACCTACCGCAGGGAGACAGCGGCTCATCCATGAGCGAGCGCACCCGAAAAGGCTTCCGAAATCGCGGGGACCCACCGCGGATTCCGACGCGCGGCGCCGATTCCCGATTCACGCTAAAATAGAAGAGGAATGAACGCGGCGCTCCAACTTGATTCTCTGCCGGCTTCCGCCGAACGGAGACCCGGCCTCGTCGCCGTTGCCATGTCAGGCGGCGTGGATTCGTCGACCGTGGCAGCCGTCTTGCTCCAGCAGGGCCGGCCGGTTGTCGGACTGACCATGCAGCTCTGGAACCAGCGCCGTTTGCCGGAACTTCAGGGCGACGCACCAGCCCGGGACCGCTGTTGCTCTCTTGACGACGTCTACGACGCAAAGCGCGTAGCGCAACACCTGAACTTCCCCCACTACGTCGTCAATTTTGAGGAACAGTTCGAGCAGCGCGTCGTGCGGCCCTTCGTCGAACAGTACCTCGCCGGCCGCACACCCATTGCGTGCACGAACTGCAACAGCGACGTTAAGTTCGAGCCGCTGCTTCGCATGGCGCGCCAGATCGGCGCCGAACACCTGGCCACCGGCCACTACGCCCGCATCCGCCACCATGCGCTGACGGGCCGCTATCAACTCCTGCGCGCCCGGGACGACTCGAAGGATCAGTCCTACTTCCTCTGGGGGCTTACTCAAGCGCAGCTTTCCCGCAGCGAATTTCCGCTCGGCGAATTGACCAAGGATGAGGTCCGCCGACTCGCGCGTCAGGCGAACCTACCCGTGGCCGAAAAGCCCGATAGCATGGAACTTTGCTTCGTCCCGAATGGCAACTACGTCCGGTTCATTCATGCCTACTCGCGCGAAAGCGGCAAGCCCTTGAAGAACCCGGAAGGTGACATCGTCACGGAAGATGGAACCGTGATTGGCCGCCACTCCGGCGTGCATAATTACACGATCGGCCAGCGCAAGGGCCTGGGGTTCGCCACTGGCAAGCCCATCTATGTTCTGGCGATTGATCCGGAACAAAATCGCGTCGTTGTGGGCCAAGATGACGCGTTGCGTTCCGTCTCGTTTGAGATGGAGGGAGTAAACTGGATTTCGATTGCCGAGCCAGCGGCGCCGGTTCGCGCGCTGGTGAAGATCCGCCACAAGCACGACCCAGCGCCGGCCACCGCCGAAGCGCTCCCCGGCCTGCGTGCACGAATTACCTTCGAGCAGCCACAGCGCGCCGTCACACCCGGCCAGGCCGCAGTCATTTACGACGGTGACAGTGTTTTAGCCGGAGGCTGGATAAGAAGCAGTCGGTAGCGCCGGTCGTCAGTCGTCGATGGTCAGAGGAAGGCAGGGGTGGCAGCGATGGCGGTTCTTTCCGAGCGCCGCAGTCTAGCGACGGCCAGCTAAATAAAAAGTTCGTCTTCCTGTTCCACGCTTTCCACAACTGGCTCACGGCTGCTGCGCCGCGAGCGCAAGACATCGAGCCCGATCTTCAGTCCGTGCACCAACGCCGAAACTTTCTGCACCGGTCCGAGGAAACTCCTGCGGACTTGTACGCCGGCATCCTCGACGGTCTCAAGAGTTCCCGTCACGATCCGATCAGCCCGCAAAATTTGGCCGCGCAAACGGTCGGCGGCTTCCGTGAAGACCCGGTCCATCTTTTGCGCCTGCGTGCGTGCGAGATATACAACATGCGATGCGTCTTCAACCAAGGCGGAGATCTTGGGCTCCGTCTCGTCGAGAAGAATCTGCGCACGCGTGAGGACGGGGCCCACCCGCGAGTGCAGATCGTT
>DATFTB010000289.1:0-22277 GCA_035262325.1 Candidatus Acidiferrum sp. | reverse complement strand
ACCGGTCGTGCCATTGCGCTGGGCGATGACCTTGCGTGCGTTCTCATACAGCGCACGAGCTTGCGGGATGGCTTCGATCGCCTTCTGCACCTGCGGATCGGCTTCCAGCAGAACCTTGAAGCCTTCTTGGGTGCCATAGTTGGACATGAAAACTTCCTGCTTGATCTTGCGTTTCAGCCAGTCCTGGCTTTCAGCGAACTCGGGTTCAGTGTAGCGAATGTTATGCTTTGCCAGGTAATCGCGAAACTCCTTGACGACGTGTTCGTCCGCTTCGAAATTGCGCGTAATGACCGGCCGCGTACCAAGGAAGTAGCGCGTGAAGCTACCCACCCCCTGCTCACCAGGGAAGAAGACATCGCCGCGGTACATCTCTTCCTGGAACTTGGTTAGCTTAGGCGAATCCACGATGATGTCCGGAGTGATGCCGCCGCCACCGGTAACCTGGCGCCCGCTATCTGTTTGGCGAATCTCCGTCGGATGCTCGGGAACCTTGCGCTCGTAGTGATATTCGTAAAGAGAGATTGACTTATAGTCGCGTTGAATCAGGCGGCCGCTCGGAGTGTAGTAGCGGGCGGTGGTGAGGGCGAGCCCGGTATTCTCCGCGAGCGGAGTCACCGTCTGAACCAGGCCCTTTCCGAAGGTGGTTTCGCCGACAACGAGCCCGCGATCGTGATCCTGAACCGCGCCTGTGACAATTTCCGCGGCGGAGGCCGAATTATTGTTTACCAGGATTACGAGCGGAACATTCAGTCCTTGGTTGCCGCGCACAGCGTAGAAGCGGCGTTCCGGGGCGCTGCGACCGTGATAGGAAACGATGAGTTGGTTCTTTTCGAGGAACATGTCACCGACGGCGACGGCTTCGTTGAGGAGACCGCCGGGATTTCCCCGCATATCGAGGATGAGGCCGTCGAGAGAGTTGGCGCCAAGTTGCTTGAGGGCCTCGGCGATTTCACGATCGGTCGTTTCGTTGAACTGCGAGAGGCGGACGTAGCCGACGCCGGGTTTGATGAGGAAGGCGATGTCAACGGAGTGGCGCGGGATCTCGTCACGAGTCACTGTAAAGAGTAGCGGGTCAGCATACCCCTCCCGGGTCACCTGGATCTTGACGACCGTGCCCTTGGGACCTTTTAGCATATCCGCCACTTCGCTAGTGGAAAGACCGTCGGTGGATTTCTCGTCGACCTTTGTAATGACGTCGCCGGGACGAAGACCCGCGTTGTAGGCGGGTGCACCGACATAGGGGGCAACGACGATTGTGTGATTTTCGCGCGGCGCCACGACCATGCCGACACCGTAATACTTGCCGCGCTGATCTTCCCGAAGTAGCGCGAATTGCCGGGAGTCGAAGAAATTCGAGTGGGGATCGAGCATGCGAAGCATGCCCGGAATAGCGCCCTGATAAACCGCCTTGTCAATATCGACCGGTTCAGCGTAGTTCGACTGAACAATATCCAGCACCCTAGTGAAGTCACGGACCGAGGACTGGTAGTCGTCGGTGGAAGCCGTCGTAGCCCTCACCGAAGGGCCGTAGATGCCCCCAAGGATCGCGGACACACCGAGCACCACGACTACGAGGATTAATCCACGCCGTTCTGGATTCATGAGGACCCCCGTCATTGATCTAAAATACCAGTATAACATGCATACGGCTAACTGTCGTTTGACACAATTGCGTGCCCTTTCTATGATGCCAGAGGGCCCTTGTAGGGCGTTTTCGGTCGTCTAAAGTAGAGTCATGCTCAGCATTCCCCACATGATTGTCGTTTTCCTGGTGGTTCTGGTGGTCTTTGGCCCCCAAAAGCTGCCCGAACTGGCACGAACCTTCGGGAAACTCATGGCAGAGTTCCGCAAGGCCTCCGGGGAGTTCAAGAGCGCCTTTGAAGAAGAGATGCGCGATCTCGAACGCCAGGCGCGAATCGCGGAACTCAAAAAGCAGGCAGCTGAAGCCACTGCGGCCGCTACCGCCACGCTGAAAAATCCAGTGGAAGCCCCCACCCTAGCTTCTCCTGCAGGCACCCCGGATACTGCGGGGGCTACGGCTGATTCCGGAGTAGCCGAAACCCCCAGTGTCAGTCCTGTTGCTGAGTCTGTCCCCCGTTTAGACGCTCCCGCCCAGGAAACGGCAGCGGCGGCGGAACCGGAGACCAGCGAAGCCTCGCCTTCTCATGGACAACAGCAGCCAGCCTGACAACTCCATCGCAGCCCGGATGGAAGCGGCCGGCGGGCAGATGACGTTTTTCGAGCATCTGTCTGAGCTGCGCAAGCGCATCATAAATTCCCTGTACGCGATTGGCGTCGGGGCGTTTGTAGGTGTCTATCTATCCCAGCGGTTTATCAGCGTTATCACGCAGCCGATGTTGAAGGCCCTGAGCGATGCACACCTGGACGCCAAGTTGGTCTACACACACCCGGCCGGCTACCTCAACATGGTGATTACGCTGGGCGTGTATATTGGGATCGTCTTGGCGTCGCCGATTGTGCTTTATCAGGTCTGGCTATTTGTAGCGCCCGCGCTCTACAAGCACGAGCGGAGCGCGGTGACGGGCTTCCTGTTCTCCACCGTGTTTCTTTTCCTGGCCGGGATTGCGTTCGGATACTTCGTAACGCTCCCTTATGTGCTCCGTTTCCTGGTGAGCTTCAAAGGTCCGGTCGTGCCCATGATTAGTATCAACGAGTATTTTGATCTAATCTTGATGATCCTGCTAGGGCTCGGTCTGGTGTTCGAACTGCCCATCCTGATTTTCTTCCTTTCGTTGTTCGGGATCGTGACGCCAAAGTTTCTCTGGCAAAATTTCCGTTATGCAATCCTGATTATCGCTGTGGTCGCGGCGATTATCACTCCCACCCCGGACGCACAGACCATGCTGATCTTCATGCTGCCAATGGTGGCGTTGTATTTTATCGGCATTGCCGTATCCGCCGCCGTCGTTCGCCGAAAAAAGAGACAGCTGGCGGCAGAAAGTGCAGGCACGTCCGCATGACCCATCCCCAGAGGAGAGCCTCCCTGCTGTCAGCCGCGATGCTGTTTTGTGCACTGCTTGCTCTGGGCTGCAAATCGGGCGACACCAAACCTCCCGCCACGCCGCAACCCCCATTCATGAGCGCCGTGGCCGGCAACGCGCCGTCGCCCGCAGACGAGGCGCCACCGCCGGAGAAGACCGACGGATTCGACGGAAAGCGCGCGTACGACCAGGTCGCGAAACAGGTAAGTTTCGGGCCGCGGCCGGCAGGTTCGGCGGCGCTTGCCAAGTTGCAGGATTATCTGCAGGCGGAGCTGAAATCCTACGGGTGTGCTGTCGAAACGGACGCATTCTCCGCCGATACGCCCGCAGGCCGGCTGCCCATGAAAAATATCCTGGTGAAGATTCCGGGTGAAAAGCCAGGAATCATTTTGCTTGGCACCCACTACGACACGAAACGGCTGGATGATTTTGTGGGCGCGGACGACAGTGGCTCCTCGACTGGCGTAATGCTTGAACTCGCGCGCGTGCTGTGTGCCCAGAAGCAGCCGGGAAAATATGCGGTGTGGATTGCCTTCTTCGATGGAGAAGAGGCCGTGAACAAGGAATGGGCCGATCCCGACAATCGCTATGGCAGCCGGCAAATGGCGGCTCAATTCGCTACCAGTGGCGACCTGAAGAAAATCAGGCTGTTTTTGCTGGCGGACATCGTAGGGAGCAAGAAATTAGAGTTGAAACGGGAGGAGAATTCGACTAAGTCAGACGCGAACTTGGTTTGGAAAACCGGCCAGCGCCTGGGATACAAAGACGTGTTTGTCGAAGAGCAAGTGCTGGCAATTGCGGACGATCACCTGTCATTTTCTTCCCGCGGAGTGCCCGTGGTGGATTTAATCGACATGAACACAACGGGAGACTACTGGCATACGCCTCAGGACACGCTGGACAAAATCAGCCCAAGGAGCTTGGCGATCGTCGGACACACGCTGCTTGAAACCATAAAAGAACTTCAGCAGAAGTAGTCGAATCACGGCCGGCCCAAACTTCACTTCTCGAATGTCACGTCGTGATCCTTGGCAATCAGAGAATGCTTCTGAAGTTTTTCGTCGTCGTGGAAGGGGAAATCGGAGCGGTAGTGGCTCCCACGGCTCTCCTCGCGAGTGAGGGCGCTCCGGGCGATTAGCAAAGCGAGGGCGTGAAGGTTGCGGAGTTCGCGGTCAAGTCGGCCATTTCTTTCCGAGTGCGGGATTTCCATTGCACGCAGAGAGTCAATCGCAGTTTTCAGCTCTTTGCCGCTGCGTAGGATGCCTGCACAGTTCCACATCAATTCCCTAAGGTGAGTCAGGGCGCTTGAAGGGGCAGGCTTGACCTTGGCCTTTTCTCCGGCTCCTTCGCTGCTCCACGTCTTTGGCGCCGGAACCCCGGGTAAATGCCCGGCATTTTTCTTCGAGCCGGGTGCGTCCTTCATCATCGCAATTCCGGCGCGGGCACCGAACACCAGGCCTTCAAGCAGGGAATTGCTGGCCAGCCGATTTGCTCCATGCACGCCGGTAGCAGCGGTTTCACCAGCGGCGTACAGGCCGCCAACGGAGGTTCGTCCCCAGGGATCGGTTTTCACGCCGCCCATCATGAAATGCGCGGCGGGGCTGACAGGAGCAAGGTCGCTCGCGAGATCGAGACCGTAGCTGAGGCAAGTCGAGTAGATGCGCGGAAAGCGCTTTTCGAGTAACTCCCCGGGCTTGCCAGTCATGTCCAGATAAACGTACTGGCTATTGGTCTTGTGCATTTCGCTGGTGATTGCGCGGGCCACCACATCGCGGGGAGCAAGCTCCTGGGCTTCGTGGTAGCGCTTCATGAAACGCTCCAGGTTGACGTTGCGCAGAACGCCGCCTTCGCCGCGCAAAGCTTCGCTGAGCAGAAATCGCGGAGCTCCCTTTACCGAGAGGGCGGTCGGATGAAACTGCACAAACTCCATGTCAGAAAGTACAGCGCCGGCCTCAAAAGCGATGGCCATGCCGTCGCCAGTGGCGACTTGGGGATTTGTGGTCTCGCGGTAGAGTTGGCCGAGTCCGCCCGTGGCGAGCAGCACCGCGCCAGCATGCAGCTCGTGGAGCGAGCCATCGTTTTCGTCGAGAAAACGGACGCCAACAACACGGTTCTTCTCAATCATCAGGCCGGTCGTAAATGCGTGAGCCCGCAAATGCAAGTTGGAGATGGTGTGGGCGCGGGCCAGCAGGGCTCGACTAATTTCGCGGCCGGTCGAATCGCCGTGCGCGTGGAGAATGCGCGAGCGGCTGTGAGCCGCTTCGCGCGTGAAAGCCAATTTCGTACCGGCGCGGTCGAATTCGGTGCCCCAATCAATAAGCTGGGTGATGTACCTGGGTCCCTCCTCAACCAGTAGAGCGACTGTTTCCGTGCGGCACAACCCGTCGCCGGCGTTAATCGTGTCTTGTTCGTGCAAGCAGATCTCATCCTCGTCGCTTAGGGCCACGGCAATGCCACCCTGTGCATAAGCAGTGGCGGATTCACTCAGGTCGGACTTGGCAAGAACTAGAACGCTGCCGGCTTGACTCAATTCAATTGCCGCACGGACACCCGCAACTCCTGAGCCGACGACGACGTAGTCGACGTGATAAGTCTTGTGGGGGAGCATCATGAACGGCCTACTTCATCGGCCTGTTATGGTAGCACGAAGAATTTTTGCGCCGTACGATTCTGCTGATGGTTCGGCGGGCGACAAGGCGTGTGTTACATTGGAGCGACGCGCGTTTTTTGAGATGAAAGCAGGCCAAGCACATTCCATTCGCGTTCGCGCCTCTGCCGGCGATTATTCGGTGGCATGCGGGCCCGGGATTTTGCGCCAAGCGGGGCGCGTGATCGAGAAGCTGGGCCGTTTCACGAGCGTGCATATTCTTTCGTCGCCGAAAGTGTGGCGCGCCGTTGCCGGAAGGGTGCGAAGGGGAATTTCGCCCGCCTACGAGCCGCAAGTGCACTTGTTTAACGATGCGGAGACGGCGAAGAATCTGCGAACCGTAGAAGAAATGGCCCGAACACTGGTGCGAGCCGGCGCCGACCGCAAGGCCTTGCTGATCGCGGTTGGCGGGGGCGTCGTTGGCGATGTCGCGGGATTCCTGGCTGCGTCGTACCTTCGAGGCGTGGCGCTCGCGCAAGTGCCAACGACAGTAGTGGCGCAAGTGGACAGCGCTGTCGGTGGAAAGACCGGGGTGAATCTACCCGAAGGCAAGAATCTCGTTGGAGCGTTCTACCCGCCGCGGGTCGTGCTGGTCGATCCCGACGTTCTGACCACGCTTCCCGACCGGGAATTCCGTGGCGGGCTGGCTGAAGTAATCAAGTACGGCGTTATTGCCGACGAGAAGCTCTTCCGCTTCCTGGAAGAAAACATAACGAGGATTTTGAGGCGTGACGCAAGCGTCCTCGAACACGTCATCCGGCGCTGCATCGAGATCAAGGCCAGCGTGGTGAGCCGTGACGAAAGGGAATCCGGGCCCCGCGAAACGTTGAATTTTGGGCACACCTCTGGGCACGCGCTGGAATCGGCGACGCGCTACCGCCGCTTCCAGCACGGCGAAGCGGTGGCGCTCGGCATGATGTGCGCCGCCCTGCTCGGCCATGAACTGCTGGAAACGCCCGCCGATCAAGTTTCGCGAATGGTTGCGCTGATCAGGCAGATTGGTCCCTTCCCGACTTGGCCGAAGATTCCTGCTGTTCGCTTGTTGAAAACAATGAGCTCCGACAAAAAAGCCAACAAAGGACAGCTTCGGTTTGTGCTGACGCCACGCTTGGGCTGCGCTTTATCGTATGCCGATGTCCCAATGAAGAATGTGTTGTGTGTACTCCGATTCGGGCCACAACTTGTATTACGACCGCCCGCGGAATTGGAGAAATGCGATGGTTGAGCCGCCTACATTGCCGCACGGCACGAACCCGCTGGGCGCCTCGAGCGAACAGGATGCCTCGCGCAGGGTACGCGAGATGTTCACCCGAATCGCCCCGCGCTACGACTTTCTGAATCACTTGCTGTCCGCGCAAATGGACCGAGTATGGCGCAACCGGACGGCGCGGGAGCTAAAGCCGATTCTGGACCGCAGCGACGCTATCGCGCTGGATCTGTGTTGCGGTACAGGTGACCTATCTTTCGCATTGCGACAGCGAGGCAAGGCGCGCATTGTCGGAGCAGATTTTTCCCACACGATGCTGCTGCGTGCGCGAAGGAAGGCGCTGGAAGCGAACGGTGTTGCTCGCGTGGAGTTCCTGGAAGCGGATGCGCTCCGTCTGCCGTTCGCCGATCAGACGTTCGATCTCGTAACGACCGCGTTTGGCTTTCGGAACCTCGCGAACTACCAAGAGGGACTGCGAGAAACCCGTCGGGTGCTGAAGCCTGGCGGTGCTCTCGCCATCCTTGAGTTCTGCGAGCCGGCGGCTGGCCCGCTTGGTGATCTCTACCGGTTCTATTGCCAGAGGGTACTGCCAAAAATCGGCGGGCTGATTTCGGGAGACGCAGACGCGTACGCCTACTTGCCAAAGTCAGTATCGCGGTTCTTTCGGCCGGACGAACTGGCAGGGCTGATGAAGCAGGTGGGCTACACACAAGTGCGCTACCACTTGATGACCCTAAACTCGGTGGCGCTGCACCTGGGCGTCCGCGCATAGCCATCCCGGCTGGAAACAGAGCGAGTGACAAACGACTATCACGTATTCTCAGGACGGATCTATAAGGTTGGACTCATCCGTTACGTTGACGTCCCTCTGGAGGTTTCGCGAGTGCTTGGGGAGGGCGCAAGGCACGTGCCGGTGGAAGGGGAAGTAGCGGGAGCTCCGCTAAAGACCACGCTGGTGTCGAGGGGAAAGGGTTGCTACCGGCTGGCGATTCACGGCGACATTCGCAAGCGGTTGAAGGTGGACGCGGGAACCGTCGTTGAAGTGGCCCTGTGCCGCGACCAAGCGTCGCGCGAACCCGTTCTTCCCCCCGTCATGGTCCTGGCTCTCCGCAATTCCCCGAAAGCACAAGCCGAATTCGCAGGATGACGACCTCGTTACGCCGGCAAATCGTGCGCTACATCACGCAGGTGAAACGACCAGCCACACTCGAGCGGCGAGTCGCGACCCTTATGCGCAGTCTCGAGAAGCGCGGCCGGGAGCACGCGTTAAAGCAGGCGAAGCCTCGAAAGCGATGACGCTCCTCACGCGCCCCTCGGCCGCCCGAGCAGGGAATTTTGAGCCCCTCGAATAACGCAGCCGCAATCCCGGTTGAGGGATCGATCCTTCGAGGGCCGCTAGTCCGCCGCAGGCTTCTTCTCGGCCTTGGCAGCCGTTGCGGTTGTTGGTTTCGGTTTCCAGAAATCTGGATCGGCCTTGATGAATTCGTCCGGCGGATAACTCATCTGCGGACTGAAAGCGAAGATCTGAGTCTCAGAGGAATCCACGCACGCGGCGAAGAGCTCGTCGATCTTTTTTATTCCTTCCTCGCCGAGCGCAGCCATCGTCGCCTTGTCGTCCTGAGGACCTCGGTCCAGTTCAGAGGCTGATTTGCGCGCCGTCAAAAAGAGGTAAGTGCCGTTGGGAGACCCGTAAGCAGCCTCGTACACCGCCCAATGCCCATCCGGAACCGCCTTTTCATAGGCGGCTTTGTACATTTTGCTGAGTTCGAGCCACTCGCGGTAGTGGCCCGGCTTGACGTGCGCCACCCAGATCTCAAGGAGACGCATGTGGGAAATATCGGAGACCGGGCGCAAGCTCAATTCCTCATTGTAGGTGAAGACATTCTGTTCGGTAGAATCGAGGAGCTCCCCATCCACCTGGTTCGCTCGGTCTAGCGCTGCCGACAGGGTCGTGTTCTTGATTGTGGCGGCGACATCCTTTTCCCAGGCGTCGTAAGAATCGTACCGGGTGAAGAAAAGAACGCGGGGCTTTCCCGACATCGCTTGAGCGGCGATATAACGAGTGGGCCACTTGGCTTTGACCATGGCCTCGACAAAAGCGCTCTCCGCCTTGTCGTGAGGCGCGCCGCCCTTTCCTGGCTTCACAAATTCGCGCGTGATCACCATGACTTTCGCGGGCCCGCTCGGAGCCTTGTCTTGCGCCGAGACCCGCTGGCAGAGCGTGGCCGCCACGGCAAAACCTAAACCAACCAGCGTTTTTGAGACTGCTTTCATGCGGAAGATCCTCCTCTCAGAACGAAAGACATCACAGGCAACCTTTTGCGACAGTTGAGAACAGCTGGCAATCCTGGGAATGCTCACTACTGCGAAGAAACGTTGGCGCAGACTAACCGAACGACTCGCCGGCGTCAAGAAGAGATTGGAGCAATCAGGCCAAGTCGGGCTAGACTTGCGGGCGGGAGGCGCGAATCATGACCAGACTTGATCGTGCGAGCACGTTGGCTGCGTGTTTGTTTGCCGTGATACTCCCGGCGACCGCGCAGGAGAAGAAAGAGCCGACCGCGACGGAGCTAAGCAGGAACGAGACGCCGGCAAAGGCGATTCTGCGCACCTTCGAAAATCAGGAGTATGAATTTCGCTCGGCGGCGGAAGCCATGCCCGCAATCAAATGGGACTATCGTCCTGCAGCGGGAATGTTCAAAAACGAGAAGTCCGAATTCGGTCCGAGCGAGGTCCGCACCTTTGCCGAGCAGGTCAAGCATGTGGCCTGCGCCAATTTTGCATTTGCCGCCGAGCTGGGCTCGACGAAACCACCCGACGCTTGCGACAAAGGTGGTCCGAGCCCGGCCAAAACCAACGTCGAGCTGCTTAACTACCTGAGAGACTCCTTCGTCGCCCTCAAAAAGTCCTTGAACGAAATCACCGTGAAGAACATGTACGATCCGATTGACGGTCCTTACGCGGGCCCGAACACGCGCTTGGGTCTGGCCGGAGTGTGCATCTGGCACGTCGCGGATCACTACGGACAGGTCACCCTCTACCTCCGCGAGAACGGGATCGTTCCACCGGCGAGCCGCGCGAATCCTCCAAAGCTACAGGACAAATACTGAATCCTCGTCCCCGGGAAAAGAAGAACCAAAGGGGGCTTGAACGGCCGCGGAAATGTGCGCATTCGAATAATGACGGGTTGGGAGTAGACCCTTGTGCCCCACAATGGGAGTCCCTAGTCTCACCTCAGCGGCATCTAATGCCTAAGGGAGACGCCATGACAAGCGATACACGGAGGGCCACGGGTGCTTCGAGGGCCGGTGTTGCCAGCAAGGAGCTGCGGGGACGGATTCGGCGCATTCACCTGGAAGAGTCGCTGGCGATGATGGCCTGCGATCTGTGCATGGATGAGGTGCCGGTAGAAGAAGCGTTCCAGAAGATCCAGGACAAGGCGCTCGAGAAAATGGTCACCCTGCTAGATGCTGGTATCCTCGGAGATTCGGCGGCCGTAAAGAGCTGCTTGGAAGTTGTTGCGAAAGAGTCCGAGCGCGTCGCCTGGCAAGCGCTCGAAAAGGGAACCGCCATGCTGGAAGAAGGCCTGGCAATCCTCGACGGCGAACTGGAACTGCCCGACAGCGGCTACGTGAATTAATCGGTATTCAATCCTCTAGAAAACCCAGAAAACCCACCGTCCACGTCAGGGGTGTTCGTCAGCGGGCCCAGCCGGGGTCTCCGCCTGCCTTCCGGAGTCCGTCTTCTAGGTCGCTTAACTGCTGCTTGAGGGATTCAATCTCTTTTTTCTTGGCGTCAATCTTTGTTGTTCCCTCGTTGATGTCGGCGCGGGCGTGTTGCTCAACCAGGGCCTTCTGCGGGTCGGAATAGTACTGAACCTGATTTTTGTCCAGTTCGCGCTGTAGGATATCAAGCTCCTTTTCAGACTGGGCGAGCTTGTCGTGTAGCTTCCGGAAGCGCTTTCGCCAGTACGCCTCGCTTTTTGGATCGTTTTCCGCTTCCTGCTCGGCGGAAGGCTGGTCTGCGCCCTGCTTGCCTTCGGCGGTCGCTTTCGTGTCGCTCGCCGGAGTCGTGGTCGGGGCGGGCGGGGAAGGAAAATCGTCGTTCGTCACTACCTTGGCAGGTTTGGCCGCAGTCTTCTGCTGTTCGCGGGACCTGCGCGCCGCCGCCGCAACGTCCTGATTGCCCGGATCTTGGGCGGGTGCCGGGAGAGCCGCGAGTCCAAGCAGGCTGGCCAACGCTGCGAAACGAATTAGAGCTGTTATGCCCATTGCTTTACCTCCGCCGAAGCGGGCTGGAAGCTTCCGATACAAGCATACTCTTTGCCGCACCCTATTGTACTCCGTTTTCGCTCGGTTCCCGCTGAATGCCTAGAACATGAGGCTAACGAGTTAAGACAACGGAGCGCAGGTACCAGGGCAGCCCAAAACGCGGCAGGGCGTAGACGACGGCCAGTGCAGCGATTCCTAGAAACGTGCCGAGCGGGAGCTGGTATTGCGAAGCGATGGTCCATCGGAGCGCAGCCGTACTGCCGAGCCCGCGCCGATGAGCGCGCTCAGCCAAGTCACTGTTCCACCCAAAAAGAAAGAGGCCTGCGACCGTAGCCAGCCCAATGACGCTGCCAAGCAGCGTGCCCAGTAAAATCGTGAGGAAGGCACTGCGAACCCCAAGAAACGCCCCCACCATGGCCATCATTTTTACGTCGCCCATGCCCATCCCTTCGCGCTTGCGCACAAGCTTGTAAAGGGCGGCCGCTCCCCAAAGAACAAAACTGCCGAAGGCCGCACCGAGAAGGGCCTCTAGAACTCCAACCAACATCGGGTGCACTGGATGAGCCAGCACCCGGATATCACGGCCCCCGTCTGGAGGGATCCTCGTGGCAAAGGCCAGCGCGAGGCCGAAGCCAAACCAGTTCACGGCATCGGGCAGAAGGCGCACTCGCAGATCAGTGACAATGAGGATGATCACTAGGCAGCCGAACACAAGAAACTTGAATGCCGCGAGACTGATGCCGAATGTGTGGTAGGTCAGGACAAACAGCACCCCGGTCAGACATTCGACCAACGGATACATCGGTGAAATAGGCAGGCGGCAATTCCGGCATTTGCCGCGAAGCAGGAGCCAGCCGAGAACCGGGATATTGTCATACGGCTTGATGGGAGCTTCGCAGCGGGGGCATCGCGAGCCCGGGGAAACAATGGAAAGCCCCTCGGGAATGCGAGAAATGCAAACGTTCAGGAAGCTGCCGATCACGATGCCGAAGAGGAAAAAGAAGAACGGAATCACACAAACGACTGTGCCACAGGACGTGTTGGGGCTCAATGCGGCTGGGGCCTTGGGTGTCGGATGGCTAACGTCAAGACAAAATCAGAGCGCGGCGTTTCTTGGTGGTGGATTATGGCCCGCATTTTCATCCGCTGGCTCCGACCGTGGACGGTCTGCTTGGCGTTAAACTGATTGCTATGACCATGAGTTGGTATGAGCACGCGATCCGAAGGTACGAGCACCGGCGCTGGACCACCGATGACAACCGCATGGTGCGCCCGTTTGAGTGGGGGCTCGAGCACATCAACGGGCGGGCCGGACCACACGACCCACGAGAGTTTGTCGGTGAATACGCGAGCGAGGCAATTGCTCGAAGCGAGCAGTGGTATGCCGCTTCCCACGTGAGCGATTACCGCTTAGATCAAGCGCACGTGCTGACCTTCACCAGCCCCTTGGAATCGCCTTGGCCGGAGAACAACACGGTACACGCGCAGTTTTTCCCGGCGCGGAAATCGGGTCCGGCGGTGCTGATCCTGCCGAACTGGAACGCAAAATGGCACGGCCAGGTGCCCCTCTGCCGCTGGTTCCAACGAATCGGCATCACGGCCATGAAGATGAGTCTGCCGTACCACGATCGGCGCATGGCACGGGGACACGAGCGAGCCGACCAATTGGTGGGACCGAACATTGGGTTGACCTTGCAGGCGAACCGGCAAGCCGTCCTCGACGCGCGATCGTGCTTGACCTGGTTGGAACGACAAGGCTACGACCGCTTGGGGATTTTGGGCACCAGCATCGGTTCGTCGGTCGGGTACATCACGCTGGTGCACGACAAACGCGTGCGCGCTGGCGGATTTTTCCATGTGTCCACCTACTTCGCTGACGTTGTCAGCCAGGGCATGACCACCAACCACGTCTGGGAGGCTCTGCGGCACGAGCTCAGCGTGGCGGAATTGCGAAGATTCTGGGCGCCGATAAGCCCGATGCCCTACGTCGAGCGAGGCATGGGTGCGCGGCGCAGTACCTTTATGGTGTACGGGAAATATGATCCGACCTTTTTGCCGGAATTGACCGGGGGCATGCTCGAATCACTGCGGCGTCACGGAGCGGAAACGCGCACCCTGGAACTACCGGTCGGCCACTACTCGCTCGAGTTGCCACCGTTCAGCTACATAGCCGGCTATCGCATGATCACGTATTTCCTCGAAGCGTTGGGGTAAGTAAAAGCTCGGCACGCCGCGTTTCTGGTGTCCAAAGTCAGCTATGAAGTACCCTGGCGATCGCCCCGGAGGCCACCAGATTCGCTACGGCGGTGACGTCGGGCG
Source organism: Candidatus Acidiferrum sp. (assembly GCA_035262325.1). Lineage (GTDB taxonomy): Bacteria > Acidobacteriota > Terriglobia > Acidiferrales > UBA7541 > Acidiferrum. The sequence continues at coordinate 8,831 of DATFTB010000289.1, read as the reverse complement.
CGAGCGATCGGTCTGCCGTGAGCTTTGGCGAAGCTACGCGAACCGCGTAGTAAGCTCTCTTCGCGCGGGCGCCTGTCTGTAAGGGGGCCAGCAGGTCGATGCCCTGACAGGCGCAAAGCAGTTCAATGGCGAGAATATGGCGAAGATTGTGAAGCATGCGTTCCAGGCGGCGTGCCCCGCTCATGCCCATCGAAACGTAATCCTCCTGATTCCCTGAAGTGGAAATTGAATCCACGGAATGGGGCGTGGCAAGCGCTCGGTTTTCGCTGGTCAGCGCTGCGGCGGTGACCTGCGCGATCATGTATCCGGAATTCAGGCCAGGATCGGGCGTCAGAAACGCCGGGAGCATGCTTGTGAGAGGGTTGGTCATCTGCTCAATGCGGCGCTCCGAGATTCCGCTGAGCGTGGCAAGGGCAATCGCCACTTGATCGGCAGCCATGGCAAGGGGCTGACCGTGAAAATTCCCGCCGCTCACGATATCGCCTCCGCCACCTTCTTTGGCAAATACAAGCGGATTATCGGTGGCGCTGTTCAACTCGACGAGGGCCATGCCGCGCGCCTGGACGAGCGAATCCCGCACCGCGCCGTGAACCTGCGGTGTGCACCGCAAGCTGTAGGCGTCTTGCACGCGCGTATCTTTTTCAGCGGAACGGTGTGACTCTCGGATCTGGCTGCCTTCGTTGAGATGAGCCAGATTACGCGCCGTCACGCCGGCACCGGGATATTCACGCGCATGCATGATGCGAGCGTCAAAGGCGCCCGGGCTACCGCGCAGAGCGTCGAGCGAAAGCGCAGCGGCAACGTCGGCGGTGTCGGCGAGCGTGTCTGCTTCACGAAGTGCGAGTCCAAGAAGTGCGAGCATCGCTTGCGTGCCGTTCAACAGAGACAGCCCTTCCTTTGCCTCGAGGGCTACCGGAGCGATTCCGGCACGTTGCATGGCGTCGGTCCCGGAAAGCTTCTCCCCCTTGTAGACCGCTTCACCCTCGCCGATGACGACATCGGCAAGATGCGCGAGCGGCGCCAGGTCGCCCGATGCGCCGACCGAACCCTGCGAGGGAATTACAGGGTGCACGCCCGCGTTGAGCATGGCGCAAAGCGTCTCGACAACTACGGGCCGAACACCACTGAGACCCTTGGCAAGGGCATTGGCGCGAAGCAGCATCATGGCCCGCGTCTCTGGTTCAGAAAGAGGCGTGCCGACGCCGCACGCGTGAGAGCGCACCAGATTGATCTGCAACTGGCGGACCTGTTCAGGCGAAATTCGCACGCTGGCTAGTCTGCCAAAACCAGTATTGATGCCGTAGGCCGTTTGCCCGGCTGCGAGTAGCTTGTCGACGAGCCCGCGAGAAGCCTCCATTCGAACGACCGCGTCCGCCGAGACAGAGACCGGCTCTCGCTGTAAGGCCACCGCATACAGCTGCTGAAGGGTCAGGTCATTGCCGGTGATCGCGATACTCATGCTTCGCTCCGGCCAGAAGGAAATGACCCTACAATCGCAAGGAACGCGGCCTTGTATTTTTCCGGGAAGTGGGTCACGCGGCCATCGCGGCGGCAGGAAACGTGCGTCGTATCCCCCGTGGCAAGCAGCTTCCGATCGCTCTGGCGAAAGACCTCGTATCCAAATTTGAGAATGCGGTTCTTGGCGTCCAGGATCCGCGTGCGGACGGTGATTAGTTCATCGTAGCGTGCCGGGTGGTGGTAGCGGCAATGAACATCGGCCACCACGAGGTAGCAATCGTCTTCCACCTCCATCCGCTTATAGTCGAAGCCATGCGAGCGCATTAGCTCCACGCGGCCGACCTCGAACCAGACCAAGTAATTCGAATGGTAGACGACCCCCATCTGGTCGGTTTCGGCGTAGCGCACACGGATGGTCACATCGTGATAATCAAGCATGTTTGGTTTCAGTGAGTCCGGGACTAGTATGCCGGAAAACGGCGCGGAGTCGTTAGTCAGGCGTCGGTCCGGGAGAAGTCAAAGCGTCAGTGGGCTCGAGAGCTCTTGACGCAAGACTAGAAAACCCGACGGCTGGTTAGCGCTTTTCTACCTCTCCTCGCCAGATGGGCTTGCGCTTTTCGAGGAATGCGGCAATCCCTTCCTTGAAATCCGGCGTGCACCGCACACGGGCACTCTCGAGGACCGCTCGTTCGAGATCTTGATCGACGCCGGCCGCGGCAGCGGACACCAGAAGATGTTTTGCGCGTGTAATGCTGCTCGGGCTGGCCGCAAGGATGGTCTCGGCAAGTTCATGCGCCCGGCTGATCAGTTTCTCGGCAGGCACGATTTCGTTCACCAAGCCCAACTCCCTGGCTTCTTGCGCTTCGACGAGCCGGCCGGTAAGGAGCAAGTCGCGGGCACGCTTTTCCCCAACCTGCCGCGTCAGGAAAACGGAAACAATGGCGGGTAGAAAACCGATCTTCACTTCCGTGTACCCAAATTTTGCTTCCGGGACCGCGAGCGTGAAATCGCAAAGCGTCGCGATGCCGAATCCGCCGGCGAGTGCGTGGCCGTTTACTGCGGCGATCAGCGGCCGCGAGTAACTCCAGATCTTGCGAAACATCTTGGCGATGCGCTTGGAGTCTTCCTGATTCTCCGCCGCAGTCTGACGGCCGATCGCTTGCAGGTAGTCCAGATCGATCCCGGCGCAAAACGCCTTTCCCGAAGCGGTAAGGATGACGACCCGCGTGTGGGTTTTCTCAATCGCGTCGAGCGCCGCCTGCAGCTCGGCAATCATGTGGATAGAAATTGCGTTTCGCTTTTCCGGCCTGTTCAGCGTTATGGTGGAAAGCTGGCCGGTGGTCTCGAAATGCAAAGTTTCAAAGTTCATGAACGAGCCCCTTACCCGGTCATTGCCTCGTGCGCATACTTGGCCCGGATTTCATTGGTCAATTCGATCACCTTGGCCAGTTTAGCTCCGTCGACACCGGGATGCACGCCCGCCTGGACAAGGGCGCCAAGCACGCTCTCCGTCGAGATGTTGCCAACAAGGTCGTCTCCCGCGAAGGGGCAGCCGCCCAGTCCCGTGAGAGCGGAATCGAACCGCCGGCAGCCGGCCTCGTAGGCGGCCAAAACCTTGGCCCCGGCATTTTCGGGCCGCGAGTGGAGATGCACGCCCAGCTCAATGCCAGCGACGTGATCCTTCACTCGGGTGTAGACGTCGTGAACGAGTTCCGGCGTGGCGGTACCAACCGTGTCTGCAAGCGAAACGGTAGCAACGCGAATGTCTTTGAGCCACTCGAGTGTGTCCTCGACGATTTCGGGAGCCCAGGGCTCGGCGTAAGGATTGCCGAAGGCCATTGAGATGTAAACCACGAGCCCACGCTTCGCGGCGCTGGCTTCGCGTTTGAGAGTTTCGACCAGTCTCCGGGACTCGTCCCGCGTCATGTTGGCATTGGCGCGGCGGAAATAAGCAGAGATGGAATAGGGATACCCGATCGTCGAAACTCCCGGTGTGCCCAGTGCGCGTTCGAGGCCCTTTTCATTGACCACGATGCCGATGATTTCCGGAAGCACAATGCCGTCGGGAAGGGAAGCGAGCAGCCCGCTCATGACTTCCTCGCTGTCCGCCATCTGCTTCACGTACTTTGGCGAAACGAAGCTGACCGCATCGATATGCGCGAAGCCCGCAAGAATCAGCTCCCGCAGATACGCCACCTTGTGATCGGTTGGAATAAAATCCGGCAGTCCTTGCCAGGCATCCCGCGGGCATTCAATGAGCTTGACGGCTTCCATTCGCTTCGAACTCTCGCTTCCGATGTCCTCAGGTTTGTAGCACGCCGGTCTTAAAGTCCGGGACATGCGTGTTCAGCGCCGCGGCATTGAGCGCCCAGATGATCGCATCGCGCGTGTGCGCTGGGTCGATGATAGCGTCGAGCCACAAGCGTGCCGCCGCGTAGCGCGGATCAGTCTGATGCTCGTAAGTAGCCTTGATGGAATCGAGCAGTTCCTTTTTCGCCTTTTCGTCGAGTCTTTTGCCTTCGCGCTCGAGTTGCTTGAGCTTAATCTCGGCAAGCGTATTGGCCGCCGCGTCGCCGCTCATGACCGCGAATTTCGCCGTGGGCCACGCGAACATAAAACGGGGATCATAGGCCTTTCCGCACATGGCGTAGTTGCCGGCGCCGAAACTGCCTCCCAGGATGACCGAAATTTTGGGCACCACGCTGTTGGCCACGGCATTCACCATTTTCGCGCCGGCGCGGATGATGCCGCTCCATTCGGCGTCCTTTCCCACCATGAAGCCATTCACGTCGTGCAGAAAGATCAGCGGAATGCGGTTCTGATTGCAGTCCAGAATGAAGCGTGCGGCTTTTTCGGCCGATTCGGTATAGATCACGCCGCCAAACTCTATGCGCTTCTGATCGGAGTGCGGCGCATGTGTCTGGACATGTTTTTTCTGATTCGCGAGGATGCCGACCGCCCAGCCGCCAATTCGGGCGTAGCCACACAGTAGCGTTTCGCCGTATTCCGCGCGGTATTCTTCGAAAGCGCTCCCGTCCACCAGGCGGGCTAGGATTTCGCGCATGTCGTACTGCTTCGAAGCCTCGCTGGAGAAAATTCCGTATATCTCTTCGCTGGCATAAAGCGGCTCGGCCGGGCGGGAGTGGCTGAAAATTGGGGGATTCGGCGCGCCCATTTTGTCAACGAGTGCCCGGATGCGCTTCAGACACGATTCATCGTCCGGCTCGCGGAAATCGACCGTCCCGCTAATCTGCGCGTGCACTTTCGCCCCGCCCAATTCCTCAGCCGTCGACTTCTGGCCGATGGCAGCTTGCACTAGCGCCGGGCCGGCAAGAAACAGGCCCGAACCCTCCGTCATCAGGATGTGATCACACATCACTGGGAGGTACGCGCCGCCAGCAACACACATCCCCATAATCGCCGTAATCTGCGGGATGCCCAACGCGCTCATCACCGCGTTGTTGCGAAACACGCGCCCGAAATCGTCTGTGTCGGGAAAGACATCTTCCTGCAACGGCAGGAATACGCCCGCGGAATCGACCAGGTAAATCGTCGGGATGCGGTTTTCGGTCGCAATGTTCTGGGCGCGAATGACCTTCTTTGCGGTCATCGGAAAGAATGCTCCGGCCTTTACCGTCGCATCGTTGGCAATGATCATGAACATCCGTCCCGCAACTCGGCCGAGGCCCGTGATCGTGCCGGCGGCCGGCGCGCCCCCCCATTCCTCATACATCTCGTGGGCAGCGTAGATGGCAAGCTCGAACAGGTGTGTTCCCGGATCGATGAGAGCCGCGATTCGCTCGCGCGCCGTTAGACGATTCTTCTTGTGTTGCGCCTCGATGGCTTTCGCTCCGCCGCCTTCGCGGATTGTTTCCTCCTCGTTTTTGATCATTGTCAAAAGATCGGCCATCTGGCGAGCGTTCTTCTCAAATTGTGGGGATTTTGGATTTGCGCTGGTCTTCAGAACGGAAGCGGACACGCGGCCCTCGCATGTAGAAATCGCAGCCCACTGAGTATACGGAGGAATGAGGGAAAGACGCAAAGAGACGGAAGCGGAAAGAGAGTCGCGAGGAATCGCGCCGGTGGGGTAGACTTCCCTCGATGGAACGCCTGCTGCTCGACCAGAACTTGGCGCGGGAGATTGAACTCGCGGAGGCGCAAGCGGCGGTCGCCTGCGTCGAGAAGCTAAACGAACGCCAGCCCGATGCTGGCGGCGCGGTCGAACCCATTGCAGGCGGCTACGCAATCTACTGCGGGGCGAATTCACCCATAACGCAGGCCGTGGCGCTTGGACTGAGCGGGTCTGTCAGCGCCGAAGAGTTTGACCGCCTCGAGGGGTTTTACTTCGACCGCGAGGAACCCGTGCGCGTGGAGACCTGTCCGCTCGCGGATGCAAACCTGTTCGAACATTATGGCCACCGCGGCTATCGAGTAACGGAATTTTCCAACGTGATGGCACGCCGGGTCGTCAAGCAGCAAGACGTCAACCTAAACGGCATCGAAGTTCGCAGGGCCGACCGCGACGAACTGGATTTATGGACGCTGGCCGTGTCCCAAGGCTTTCGAGAGACTGTTCCCGTCACCCAGGAGATCCTAGTGGTTATGAAGATGTTCGCGATGGCAAAGGACACGGAATGCTACCTGGCGCGCATCGGAGGCCGTGTGGTTGGCGGCGCCACGCTAGCACTGCGGGGCAGGATTGCTGGGCTGTTTGGGGCCAGCACGCTCCCGGAATTCCGGAAGCGGGGCGTGCAAACCGCCCTTTTGCACGCCCGGCTGGAGCGTGCAGCCGAGACAGGCTGTGAGCTAGCAGTCAGCCTGGCCGAGCCTGGTAGCGTTTCGCAACGAAACATCACTCGGCAAGGTTTCGAGACACTCTACACAAGAGTGAAATTCGAGCGCGCCTGCCCGACGGCGAAAGCAGGCGAGGCCTAGCGCGGTTGTGCGAGGCGCTTGTGAATGAAATCGATAATCTCCTGGGTCGAAGTTCCCGGCAGGAAGATTTCAGCTATGCCGGCCTGCTTGAGGCCAGGAATATCGGCTTCGGGAATGATCCCGCCCACGAGCACGGTGACATCTTGCATACCCTTTTCGTGAAGCAGTTTCATAAGTTGCGGGCACAGGGTGTTATGCGCTCCCGAAAGAATCGAAAGCCCGATCACGTCCACATCTTCCTGCACGGCTGCCGACGCGATCATCTCAGGCGTCTGGCGCAAGCCGGTGTAGATCACCTCCATGCCGGCGTCGCGCAGCGCCCGCGCAATCACCTTAGCCCCGCGATCGTGGCCGTCCAGTCCCGGCTTCGCAATCAGTACCCTAATCCTTTTTTCGGGCATTGGTCATTCTCTCTTGACCTACGTGATGGCGACTTCCTCGTATGCGCCGAAGACGGCGCGCATCGCTTCGCACACCTCGCCGAGCGTGGCATAGGCCTTGACCGCGTCGTAAATGAAGGGCATTAGGTTCTCGCTGCCCTCGGCTGCGCGCCGCAGGGCGTTTAGCCGCCGTTCGACTTCGCCAGACGAACGCTCAGCCCTGAGCTTGCCGAGTCGCGCTGCTTGGCGGTGAGCCACGGTCTCATCGATCTGGAGGATCTCCAGCGGCTTTTCCGCCGTGACGTAGTCATTCACGCCAACAATGATCTTTTCCTTCTTGTCGACCGCCATTTGATAGCGGTAGCTGGCCTCGGCAATCTCCCGCTGCGGGTAACTCTTCTCGATGGCTGCTACCATCCCGCCCAGCGAATCAATGCGCCGCACGTAATCCCACGCGGCCTCTTCGATTTCATTGGTAAGCGCTTCTACAAAATAAGAACCGCCTAGCGGGTCCACGGTGTTGGTCACGCCTGTTTCGTGCGCAATGATTTGCTGCGTGCGCAACGCGATGGTCGCAGCGAATTCGGTCGGTAATGCCCAAGCTTCATCCAACGAATTGGTGTGCAGCGATTGGGTGCCGCCAAGGACGCCGGCCAACGCCTGGATGGCGGTCCGCACCACATTATTCATCGGCTGCTGCGCTGTGAGCGAACAACCGGCGGTTTGTGTGTGGAACCGCAGCGCCCACGAGCGCGGGTTGCGCGCCTTATAACGTTCCGTCATGGCTTTGGACCAGATGCGCCTCGCAGCCCGGTATTTCGCGATTTCTTCAAAGAAGTCGTTGTGCGCGTTGAAAAAGAACGAAAGCTGCGGCGCAAATTCGTCGACTTTCAGTCCGCGCCGCAAAGCCCATTCCACGTACTCCATGCCGTCGCGAAGCGTAAATGCCAGCTCCTGAATCGCCGTGGAGCCGGCTTCACGGATGTGATACCCGCTAATCGAAATCACATTGAATTTCGGTGTTTGCTTCATACCGAATTCAAAGGTATCGATCACGAGCCGCATGGAAGGCTCAGGCGGATAGATGTACTCCTTCTGAGCGATGTATTCCTTCAAGATGTCGTTCTGCAGTGTGCCGGAAATCCTCTTCCAGTCGGCGCCTTGCTTTTCTGCAACGGCCAGGTACATAGCCCAGATGACCGCCGCAGGCGAATTAATGGTCATCGACGTGGTGACGTCAGCTAGCGGAATCTGGTCAAACAGAACCTCCATGTCGTCCAGTGAACTAATGGCCACACCGCACTTCCCGACCTCGCCCTCCGAGAAGGGATGATCGGAGTCATAGCCCATCAGCGTCGGGAGATCGAACGCCGTCGAGAGTCCGGTTTGACCATGAGCAAGCAGGTAACGGAACCGCTGGTTGGTGTCCTCGGCGGAACCAAAGCCCGCGAACTGCCGCATGGTCCACAGCCGGCTGCGGTACATGCTCGCGTGGATGCCGCGCGTATAGGGAGGTTCGCCCGGAAGGCCCAAATCGCGAGCCGCATCCCACCCCGCGAGGTCGGCTTCGGTGTACAAGCGGCGGATGGGATATAGCGACGTGGTCGTGAATTCTTTTTGACGTTCGGGGCTTTTCGCCAGCGTGGGCTCGAGTGTTTTTCTCTCCCAGGCGGTTTCCGCCGACGAAGGTTCACGGGAACTGCCGGCAGTAGCCGGTGGCGTCGGTTTGATGTCAGGCGGCTCACTCATTGATCAGCGCCCTCGGGAGCGTCAGATCGCAATCATACAGCGGCCGCGTCAGGATAAACAATCTAATGCGCCGGCGCACAAAACTAATGCTATGCGAAAGCACTCTGAGGAGCAAGTTGTCCGGCTCGCGGCAATCCTCATTTCTCGCCGCCAAAAAACCGCGTGTGTTTGGAATGCAGCGCGAGGACCGGGAACGCCGGCTGCCGCGGATTGGTTCCAGCGAGTGGAAGTTGCCACCGAAGCCTCCGGGTCCTCAAGCCCCAAAATCGCCGGAAACGTGCGAATCACTGACGCAACCAAAACAGCAGG
>DATFTB010000288.1:0-35404 GCA_035262325.1 Candidatus Acidiferrum sp. | reverse complement strand
CCTGTCATAAAAACCGATACGGGCTGCTGCGCGTCGATGTCTACGTGGATCGACCCGCCTTGCGAACCATAGCTTTTGCCGCCATGGTAGTTGGCAGGGTCCAGCCGCACGGATTCCTCTGTGCCGCGCTGCCACTCGAATACCTTTTGCTGTGCAAGCGCTGGGCTGGCGCACACGAATACAGCCAAGGCTGGAACAATTTTTGTGGTGCGCATAGTACGTCCAGTATTTAAGCCGGAAAAATGGCGAGGCAATAGAACTAGGCCTGATTGGACGCCAACAGGTATCGTGCCCAGAAGGGCACAAATCGCAGGCCGCACATGTGTCGTTTGGTCCCGATAGCCACCTTTCCAGTAACGCCGTCAATCAAGCGCTCGGCCAAAGCAAGGCTGTGGTAAAAGACTCTGCGGAGGCAGGAGGGTTCGACCATCCCTGCACCGTTTGATGGCAGGCTTCATTCGAACAATTAATACCGCAGAAGTGACGTAGCAGCTCCAAGGCAATTGCACCAAAGGCCACTCAGAAGCACGCGCCGACTCGACTAAAACCCTTCAGAACGTGATGGTAGCTAATGGCTGTTCGCTGGCTTCCCATATTCCGTCGTGTAGTGCAACTTGATCTTGCCGCAGGTGCCTTGCTCCGGCGAATAGACCACGCAGGAATCAATGGGCCGCGAATAAACATGCAAGGATACAGCTCTATGGTTGAACTCGCGAGGATTAAGCACGCGATGGACGGGTTCCCGGGGATCAACCCGGCACGGATGCGCAAGATCCATCTCCACTATTTCGGTCGCCTCCAGCTGGCATCTGCGGTTTGTTAGGTCCTGCGAAACGGTGCGGTAGTTTTGGACCTGTAGCCTACCAATCGGCACTGCCATCCAGCAATTCTGGTCCTCATGATTATGTACAGAACTGATCTGTCCGATTTCCCAGCAAATCGCAATCAGCTCATAGAGTGGAGTCTTGTCGATGAGGTTGCGTGTGTAGTGCTGGCGGTCCCAGTGTAGATACGGGGAAAGCGTATCCGGGTCGACTGGCGCCGACTTAAGAAAGTTAATAACCTGATCCGTAGAATTGAATTCGGACTCGGAGAACCTTCTCAAGCCAGCAGCAAAATCTTGAATGGAAACCCGCTTGGTGTTGACACCTGTGCTCATCACTCCCCCTCAACCCGCTTCCTTCTGAGTAGCTACTCGGGACTGGGCTCTATCCAAGTCCGAGAACTCTTCCGATGAAATTGCGCAGAAGAGTCATTACCGACCGCCATTTCAGCGATGCATGGAGTCCATCCCGACATGCCAAATTTATCACGACTCGTCTTACGGCCCGGGCCAGTAGCGCGGGGAATTTCACCCCCGCGCCGTCTCAGAACCGGACGTGAACCTCTCAGCTCATACGGCTCCCGCTAGAGCCACCGTCTCGGCAGTGACCTGGCGCCGCAGTTGGCTTGGCCTCACTCATCGGTTTCCCCTTTTTGGGTCTCGGCATTCAGCCCAACGGTCTGAGCGTGCACTCATAATTGGGGTCGAAACGTACCTCATTTCTTCCACGCGATCAAGGTGAACGCGGCAATCTTCCTCGCCAGATTCAGGCGTGCCATCGTAGGCTTCCTTGCGACTTTTCTTTACTTCGTTCGCAGAACGGTGGCAAGATCTCGTGCTACTTGTCTCGCTCGGTCGAGATTCTCTGGATCAAACGAGATCGCAGACACGCGGGGATGGCCGCCCCCGCCGTATTTTTCCGCCAGGGTAGCAAGGTTCTGGTCCGCGGTTGTTTGGTTCCAGGGATTCGTGCCCAATGACACCTTCGCGCGGGTCGGTGAAGCGCTGACGCTCACCGAATACACCCCTTCGGGATGCAAGAGGTAGGGAATGAATTTGTTGTACCCTTCCAGGTCCAAATCGCTTACGTCGAAGAAAATCACGCCATCCTGTGCTTCGCACCTCTGCCGCAAAATATCGATTGATTTCCGGTGCCTCTCGAGCAAGGGGCCGAGATACTTAGCGACGACGGGCAGCTTCACCATTTCCTCGAGCGGCCGGTAAGCCAATTCGGGAATAATCTGCGCCGGAACGCCATTTTCCGGCGCCGCTTCAATTACCAACGCTAATTGCGTCGCCGGTTCCTTCAGTTCAGTGGCGGACTCGGGCGTGGGAAATTGCGCGCCATCGATAATGTCTCCCCAATGAATCAAATCCGTGAGCGGCTTAGTGTCGAATCCGAATTTGTCTTTCGTAACTGTTGCGATCAGCTTCGTGCAGGATTTGTATTCCGGATCGTAGTACATATGTTCGCCCGGGAATCTCTTAAAATACTCGGCGTCGGCGGGGGTCAAAAACGCGCTCTGGTGATGATCAAACCACCAGGTCACTCTGGGTGAGTTGGAATACTTGAAATCGACGATGACATTCTCATCCCCGTCGAAAAGTGCATCCTCCCACGGATGTTTTGCTTTGTGTGTCATTCCACTGAAACGAAAATCGGCTTTTGCATCGAACTGTTCCCGGTAGAAACGATAGAAAAGCGCCGCAGAAGCGGTGCCATCGAAGCAGCGATCGTGAAAGCAGAGTCGGACCTTGGTCATAGGGAACGAATTAGCCTAGCCTCCCCGGGAGTGCCTGTCAGAAGAAGCAAAGCCCACTACGATGTACGTCCCTTCACGGATTGTCAAGTCAAATCCATGCATTCACTCAGGTCGCAATCAAAACGGCCGGGTTCCCGGCCCGCCAAAAGCAAGCGGAACGCTACCCCCCTCTCCCCAAACACTCTCTTTGGTTGTAACTTCATAAGAGGCCATGAATCTCACGGAATAAGCACGTGCCATGCCCAGCCGGCATGGCGCGCTCACGATGTTGGAGGCCGCCGCATGTTGATCCGCAAAGAAGGCAAACTGACTTACGCCGACGTTACGCCCAAGGGCCTGTACTTCAATCGCCGCCAGATTCTGGGCGCCATAGGTATTGTCGGTGTCGCGGCCATCGGTGGAAAAGTCGTATCGGATCTTGTCTGGCCCGAGACCGCGGCGCACGCCGGTGCGAAGCTGAACGTCACCGTCAAGAGTCCCTTCAGCACCACCGAGAAACTAAACACCTTCGACGACATCACGCACTACAACAATTTCTACGAGTTCGGCACCGACAAAAGCGATCCCGCCAAGTATGCGAAAAACTTTCGCACCTCTCCCTGGACGGTTACGGTCGAGGGTGAAGTGAAAAAGCCGGCGCAATACAGCATGGACGATATTCTGAAACTGGCTCCACTGGAGGAGCGAATTTACCGCCACCGTTGCGTCGAGGGCTGGTCGATCGTAGTTCCCTGGATTGGCTATTCGCTGAGCACACTAATCAAGCTCTCCGAGCCGAACGAAAGAGCAAAATTCGTAGCGTTCCAGTCCCTGTATGATCCGTCTCAGATGCCGCTGGCCGGCCGGGCGGGAATCGACTTCCCGTACGTCGAAGGCCTGCGTCTCGACGAAGCCATGAACGCGCTTACACTTCTCTGTGTCGGCATGTACGGTGAATCGCTGCCCAACCAGGATGGAGCTCCCGTTCGTCTGGTAATCCCGTGGAAATACGGCTTCAAAAGCATCAAATCAATCGTCAAAATCCGCTTCGTCAAGGGTGAGCCCCCGACCACCTGGAGCCGCTATGCTCCCACCGAATATGGCTTCTACTCCAATGTCAATCCCAGCGTCGACCACCCACGCTGGAGCCAGGCTACCGAGCGCCGGCTTGGTGAAATCCTAAAACGCAAGACCCTTATGTTCAACGGCTACTCCGACCAGGTTGCAAGCATGTATGCCGGCATGGACCTGAAAAGAAATTTTTGACGTGCGCGACCTGTTGCGTAAGCTCCTTGTCAAGAAGTGGTCCAAAGTCGTGGTCTTCCTTCTTTGTATGGTTCCCCTCGAATACTTGGGTCTCCGCGCCTATCAGGGCGAGCTCACTGCCAATCCCGTTGAGTTTGTCCAGCATTTCACCGGCGACTGGACGCTTCGCTTCCTGCTGATCACGCTCTCTGTCACGCCGCTACGCAAACTGCTCAATGTTCCAGAGCTAATCCGCTTCCGCCGCATGCTGGGACTGTTCGCCTTTACATACGTCTCGCTGCATTTCCTGACCTACATTGGTCCTGACCAGTCGTTCGACCTCGGCAGAATGTGGAAGGACGTGGTGAAAAGGCCGTTTGTTACTGTTGGGTTTCTTGGCTTCGTTTTGCTGATCCCGCTCGCACTGACTTCGACGAAGGGCTGGATTCGGCGACTCGGTGGCAGGAGCTGGCAAGCCTTGCATCGGCTCATCTACGTGACCGCGCTCTGCGGCGTCATTCATTACTACTGGCTCGTCAAATCGGATCATCGGCTGCCGCTTCTGTACGGCGCAATCCTGGCTGTCTTGCTCCTTTACCGCTTGGTCGACTCCCTTCTCAAACCTCGGCCCGCCGTCTCCGTCTCGCCCGCTAGTTGATCCCGGGAGAGTTTTGGCGCGGGTACCAACAGGAGATGAGAGAGCGGGGTACCAGCGCTTTTTTTGAGTAATTTACTCGAAATGCGTATGGTGTATAAAAAACCTGCAAGAGAGGCAAAGCGGAATCAGCCCCTTTGCGAGAGGCGCAGAAGGATGTCCCACGCGAAGGCCTTTCGGAATTAAGGGTACCAGCCACTTATCCTCTATAATCGGCGAATGGCAGGATCTGTGAGTGCAAAGCTCGCGAACATTCTGCTGCCGGAAGCTGGCGGCGGTGAAATTCGTCTCGGCTCTCTGTGGGAGCGGAACCCCGCCCTCATTATTTTCCTGCGACACTACGGGTGAATCTTCTGCCGCCAGACTGTCGCGCAGTTGCGCGAGCATGAGAACGAGATTAGGGAAGCCGGCGGCATGCTGGCGGCAATCGGCCTTGGCGACATGCACTATGCTCGCCTATTTCGCGAGGAAACCGGAATCGCTTTCCCGCTGCTTGTTGATGCCGAGCGAACAGCCTACAAAGCCGCGGAAGTGAAGTCAGGGAACCTTTTTCACATTTTCCGTCGCGACAACACCGAAGCACGGGCCCAAGCACAGGCCTCCGGTTACAAACAGCACCAACTGGGGAGGAATCCCTTCCAACTCGGTGCCAGCTTCATCTTCGGGCCCGGGAATCGCGATCTATTCGCGCATTTCAATCGTACATTCAGCGACGACGCCGAACCCAAAGCGCTGCTTTCTGTCCTGCTGGGCGGCCGCTCGCGTCAGCACCCGGATTGAGTCGCCGTCGTGTCACGCCGTTCATGGCCAGAGAATCGCATGCTGAATCCTGCGAGCGTCCAAGTGGAAGCAGCTCTCAGCGTACGGTGACTTTAAGCACCGCCGTGCCGTCAGGAACCACGGGCGAGCTTGAGCAGAAACAGCTCGTCTCCGAGCGCTCCGAGCCGTGTTGACAGTAGAGGCGAGTTCACCGGCGCAAGATTCATGACCAGCACGACAACGGTTACCGCGACCGCCGTGATCCGTCGAACGCGGGCAGGTTCGGGGGCCGCTGCGGCTGAGTGCGTTTTTGGTTGGATTTCCGAGCAAAGGGTATCCGACACAAGGCAAGTCGCAAGGGAAGCGATAATCGGCCAAGAGCAATTTCTTGTGTTTCACAGATCGAAAATAGCACACAGAAATGATTCGACAGAGCGGCGTCACGCAACTATAGTGACGCGTACTGTCTTACCACTCAAGGACCTACGCAAGGTCGATGGAGAACCAAAAAACGCCATGTCCCTGCCCATTGTGCTCGAGTTTGTGCTCGTGTCCAACGAATACGCGACGATGACTGCCGTCTCCAAAGGGGTAGAAAAATACGGGGGCAAATTTGTCCTGGTCCCTGAATCGGGAGCCGCACGAGACTATCTGAACCGTCGCAAGACGGACGGAGTGTTCATCGACCTGGAGGTCCCGGGAGCGCTGGGGCTGATTGAATCGATCCGCAAAGGAGTTTCGAATAGCACGGTGGTGATTTTCGCCTGCGGGAGAAGTTCGAAAGACTACACACAAACGTTGAACGCCGGAGCAAACTTTCTGCTGCGCAAGCCAGTGAGTCTGGACAGTGTTGCGCTGCACATCAGGATTGCCAAGGACCTTCTGGTGCGCGAGCGGCGGCGGTACTTTCGACATCCCGTGAATCTGGCGGTGGTGCTGAAAGAAGGAGAATTCGAACAGCGTGCCCGTATGACGAACCTTAGTGAGGGGGGAATGGCGGTACACACCGTGAAACCGCTCAGGCATTCAGTGGCAGTAGGCTTCAGCTTTGAGTTGCCGATGGGGGTGAGCATTAGAGGCAAAGGGCGAGTGGCGTGGATCAATGCGGAAGGCATGGCCGGCATCGTTGCGCAAAGTTTTGATGGGAAGGGAAAGGAACATCTGGAAGGGTGGTTGGCAGCGCGAGAGCAACTCGATTCAGCCTGAAGAATATGGTAGACGCGTCGCCAAGGTTTCCGTGACAAGCACCCAGGGTTGGCGTGACGGTTGACTCGCCCCGAAGCCTCATTTCTTTCGCAGGACAGTCAGCTTTCGTCCTCTTGCTGATACTTCTCCCTTTGTACACATGCTCTGCTCCAAGTGGATCGGACGCGCGCGATCGCGCGCCGTAGCCGGTACGGACAGCCCAAAAACGCCTGGCCCTAAACCGCTCGTCAGGACAGCTGGCAGCGTACGCCCGAAGAGCTAGCTTGCGGTACACAGCCCTAGTGTCGCAGAACGAGGTCAGGAGGCGCACATGCGTAGCCTCAAGTTACTGTCTGTGGCGGTGGCATACGGCGTGATGCCGCTAGCTGCATCGGCTCAACAACCGATGGTCCTCCCTGAAGTGGTGGACAAAATTATGACCCAGGAGCACAGGGAGATGCAGTTGCTGCGTCAATACTCTCCACTCGTCGAGACATATATCCAGTATGTCCGCCCGGACAAGCAGCTCGGAGCGGTGCCCGACGGCGACAAATACTTTTTGGGCCGGGCGGTGCTGGCCAAAGGAGTGGAGTTCGAACCGCTGAACCGCAGCATCAGCTTAAAGGAGAAGGCGTTCAGAAGCTGGGGGGATTTCTTCTCAATGGAATTTGTGCCAGCCGGCTTTCTGCAGATGATCTATCTGGACATGAATGGCTTCGACCGCCAGCACTACAAGATCGAGTACGTACGGCGAGAATTTTTGGGTGAGATACGTTGCATGGTGTTTGACGTTGACCCGCTGCCGAAGGCGGGCAAGCGGCGCTTTGTGGGTCGCATCTGGGTCGAGGATCAGGACTACCACATCGTGCGGTTCAACGGCTCTTACGGAATGCCATCCTCGGCCAGTTATTACTTCAGTTTCGACAGCTGGCGAATGAATGTGGGACCGAAGCTATGGGTGCCGGCCTTTGTTTATGTCGAGGACGGCAGCGTCCAAGATGCAAAGGCCAGGAACCTGGGATTCAGAGCATTCCGAGCGCAGACCCGTCTTTGGGGCTACCACGTTGGCCACGTTGGGGCAGAACAAGAGCTGAGCACAGTCTTCGTAGAGGCGCCGCGTCCGGTCAGGGATCAGACAGACGGCGACAGCGACTTCTCGCCGCTGCAAGCGGAGCGTTTGTGGGGCCGGAAAGCCGAAGAGAACGTTGCGGATCAACTGGAGCGGCAAGGCTTGCTGGCACCTTATGGAGAAGTCGATAAGGTGCTCCAGACAGTGACGGACAACCTGGAGACGACCAACGACCTCGACATCCAGCCGGAAGTGCGCTGCCGTGTGTTGATGACGTCGACCCTTGAGTCGTTCACCATGGGGCACACGATTGTGCTGAGCCGAGGGTTGATTGACGTCCTTCCTAACGAGGCCAGCCTGGCAGCCATTCTGGCGCATGAGCTCGCTCACATCCTGCTAGGACGCCGCATGGACACGCAGTTCGCGTTCCTCAACCGGCTGCGCTTCAACGAAAAGGAGACGTTCCGCCACTTTGACTTTGCACGATCACCGGAGGCGGAAGAGTGGGCCAAAGAGAAAGGGATCGAGCTGCTGATGAACTCGCCATACAAGGACCAGTCCGGTAGCGCACAACTGTTCCTTCAGGCGCTCAATGAGCGCTCAAAGGAGATTCCCAATCTGATCAGTCCGCACCTGGGTGATAAGGTTCCTGCAAACTGGGTCCTGACGCCAGGGGCTTCCGCTGCGCAGTCGCCCAAGACTAAGGCGGAGAACGCAATTGCGGCGCTGCCCGTCGGCGGTCGCATTAAGGTCGACCCTTGGAACGACCAATTGCGAATGCTTAAGTCCAAGCCAGCCGGTGCGGTAGCTGAAGACGAAAAAAGACCCTTTCAAATCACGCCGTTCGCGCTCTATCTGACGCGGCAGGAAAGCAGCTCATCAACGGAGGCCCCCGCAGGAGTAGCAGCGGAGCTGGACGCCGACGCAAGACCTTAGAGCCGGCCCTACGACGGTCGTATCAGAAAGACAAAGGGCGCGAAAGCCGGCGCTTACAGGCAAAGACATGAGGGGCCGGCCTCAGAAGGCGGCCTACGAAACGAAGGGCTAAAGCCCGGGCCCACTGGCGCGACACTACCGCCCCCTTTGTCCTCTCCGCTTGCTTGGTCACCGGCATCTGAACGAGAATATTTCGCACAGACCGAGTTGCCATCATTCCGGGGTCATACCTTGATGCCTGAGCGCAGCATTCGCGAAGTTCTGAACCTTTATAATCCCGCGGATCCTCTCGAAAAGGCGTGGACTATCCCCGCTCCCTGGTATTTCGATACGCGAATCGCCCAACTCGAGCGTAACAGCGTTTTTGCGGGCAACTGGCAGGTGGTCGGCCGCCTCGATCAGATAAGAGAGCCGGGGCAATTCTTTACGATCGACGTGAACGAAGAGCCGCTGCTGGTTGCTCGCGGTGATGACGGCCAAGTGCGCGCGTTCTACAACGTGTGCCGTCACCACGCGGCCGCTGTGGTTCCTGTGGAGTCTGGTTGCGCGAAACAGTTCCGCTGTCCGTATCACGGCTGGACCTATGGTAATGACGGCGCGTTGAAGGGCGTAGTGGAATTCGAAGGCGTGTGCAATTTCGAGCGCAAAGACAATGGATTGGTGCCGGTGCGTGTTGGTACCTGGGAGAATTTCGTTTTCGTTAATCTCGATGGGAACGCGGCGCCGCTCGCGGAATTCCTCGGGAAAGTCCCTTCCCTGGTAGCGCCCTTGAAGATCACCGAGAAGCTGCATTATTTCGACCGCCGCGTCTATACCCTGAAGTGTAACTGGAAGGTGTATGTAGACAATTATCTCGATGGCGGGTATCACGTGCCGCATGCGCATAAAGGGCTCAGCAGCGTGGTCGAGTATACAAAATACACAATCGAAAACTTCGAGCGTTCGTGCCTGCAATCAAGCCCGCTGGAATCGTCGAGCGCGGCGGATTCCGCCATCGGGTCGACACGCCAGGGCCACGCGTTTTATCTCTGGGTGTATCCGAATTTCATGATCAACGCTTACGCGGGCGTGATGGACACGAACCTGGTCTTGCCACTCGGGATCGATAGGTGTGCCGTGATTTTCGACTACTATTTCGCCGACCTCAGCCCTGCCGCGGCCCAGCTTCACCGAGAAAGCATCGCCGTCAGTGAAAGGGTCCAAGACGAAGACATGGCGATTTGCGATTCGGTTCAGCGGGGCCTGGCCTCGCGGGCATATGTCCGAGGGCGGCTGTCGGTCCGCCGGGAGGCAGGTGAGCATCTGTTTCACCGGCTCCTTTATAAGGATATGAGTAGCGGCCTAGAGCAAGCTTTTGCCGCAGACTAAAACCATATCGAAATTAAAGGCTTGCGTGGCTCAGCGGCTAATGCCCTGTGTTTGGTAAGATTTCCGATGTCGGTTGAGTTCTTCACCCCTTAGCACAAATCCTCTGCAAAGCGACCTGACCTTCGGCGCTCTCCGTTCGTCTATACGGGCGGAGGTAATTCCCTATGCGATCAGGCAAGCTTCTCTCTCTGGTAGGCATCCTGGTTTGGACGGCGGTCGCTCTGACGGCCTGGCCCCACACGATTGCCTACCGCCATGCGGTCACAGTTTCCGTACAAGACGACGCTCTGGCAGCCAGTTGCTCGGATTTGCATATGGAGTTCGATGGCCGTGAAGCCGTGCGGCAATCCGAGGAGAAGACGATCTCCACGACCGAAGCTTCCCCACTACGGATTCAGGCTCATTCGAACGGGGGCTTGCAGGTAGAGGGCTGGGCTGAGAAAGGCTACATGGTTACATTGTGCAAGGGAGCTGACCCCAACAGCGATGCGCAGGCCCTGCTTTCGCAGATTCACCTCAACTTTCAGGGTGGCGAACTGACGGTCAGCGGTCCCGCGTCTCACAACCGCTGGTCGGCGCACCTTCTGGTACACGCGCCCCCGGGTGCGGCAATGGAATTGAGCGCTCACAACGGTCCGGTGAGCCTGTACGCCGTCAACGGCAGCCTGAAGATCCACACCGAGAACGGTCCAATCACCGTGTCGGAATGCAGCGGTGAAGTGGAGCTCTCCGCGCACAACGGCCCGGTGACGCTGCGAGGCAACCGGGGCAAGCTGAATGTCAGGACGGAGAACGGACCGGTGACACTATCGCTCAACGGAACAACCTGGGACGGCTCCGGCCTTGAGGCGCGCGCTCAGAATGGCCCGGTCAGCATAAGAATCCCTTCCGGTTATCAGTCCGGAGTGCTTGTAGAGTCCGAGGGACATGGCCCGTTCCAGTGCCAGGCTTCGGTTTGCTCGGAAGGACGGAAAACCTGGGAAGAGGACGTGAAGCGCATCGAATTCGGGAATGGACCGGCGGTGATTCGAGTGTCCACGGTAAATGGTCCTGTGTCGGTGGACTGATGGAAGAGAAGAGCTCGCGCAAGGGCGCTGCGCGCCCTGCCCTGCCTTAGTCAAGCTGGATGCAACACACACATGTCAAGGCCCGCCTGGGGCAGGCTGATTTAGGCAACCCACAAAGCCTCCGAGATCTCTGTAAGCTCGAGCCAGTGCTACCGAGCATGCCGGGCCTACTCAAAAATCACCGTTTTGTTGTTGTAGAGCAAGATGCGGTTTTCAATGTGCCAGCGCACGGCGCGGGACAACACGACCCTTTCGACGTCTCTTCCCTTCTCCACCAAGTCGTCGAGCGAATCCTTGTGGGTGATCCGAGCGACACCTTGTTCGATGATGGGCCCATCGTCGAGCACTTCGGTTACATAGTGGGCGGTGGCACCCGTCAGCTTTACGCCATGTTCGTAGGCCTGGTGGTAGGGCCTCGCCCCGACGAACGCTGGCAAGAATGAGTGATGAATGTTGATGATGGGCTGCGGGAACTTGGTAATGAAATCGGCCGAGAGAACCTGCATATAGCGGGCAAGGACCACAAGATCAATGTTGTTGGCGTGGAGCAAGTCCAGCTGCTGGGCTTCCGCCTCCGGTTTATTTTCCTTGGTAACCGGAACGTGATGAAACGGTACGCCGTAGAAGTCGGCGTGATGCTTGGCGTCGAGATGATTGCTGACGATCAGCACAAATTCACAAGGGAGCTCCCCGTTGCGCTGCCGGTACAAAAGATCCACCAGGCAATGGTCGTATTTGGAGACAAAAATGGCGACCCGCGGGCGGTAATTGCCCAGGCGAATCACCCAATTCATGCCGAACTTTTTAGCGATGGGGCCAAAAGCTCCGTCAAAGTCTTTCAAGTTGAGGCGGAAACCGTCGAGGTCCCATTCGACGCGCGCGAGATAGTAGCGCTCTTCGCCGGCTTGATGCTGCTCGAAGTGGAGGATATTGCCGTCGTAGCGGTAGATAAATTCGGCGATGCTGGCGTCGAGGCCTTTGCGGTCTGCGCATTGCACTAGCAGGATCGCACTGTTTTTCACTGGGGTCTCCTGTTTCTCCGCGCCATTGTAGCCGAGGCGGGCAATCTTGGCGCGAAACACGCGAGAGCGACCAGGGAATGCGCGAGCCGGGGCGAACCCGCCCCTGAAATTATGCCCGGAAGTGTGTGAACGTTAGAAGGCTGCGGAAAAGAATCATCCAGCTCGCATTTCGAGCCGCCTGCGGTAGGCCGGCGTTGAGTGAAATCTCCCTTCGATCGAAGGCCGGGACGAGTGACTCGTCACTTCGCCCGGGATGCCGATTCGGGATTTCAGAAGGCGACTAGAACTTTTCGAAGAAATGCGCGACCTTCTTTCCCCCCTCATCGGTGTAATACACCGTGGCTTTTGCCGCCTTGTCCGTGCCCTTGCCGATGTCCTTGGCCGCATCGGCGGTGTCATGGCCAGCGACTTCAAAGGTCTGCTCGGTGCCGTCGGCCGACTTCACGACCACGGTTTTGCCGTCCTTGCCGACTTTGGTCACGGTGCCATCGACGCTCTTGAGCCCATCCTTGCCGATCTTGTCGATTTCGGTGGCAGTGTCAACGGTGCCCTTCTTGGTGTAGTGCACTACAACTTCCGAACCTTCCGACAAGCCCTTGAAGGTATCCTTAGCGCCAGCCGCTGTCTTGTCAGCGCCCCAGACAGTTGTCTTGTCCACAAAATGGACGGTATGCTCGGTGCCATCCTTGGTTTTCACGACCATGGTCTTTGTACCGGAATCAAGTTTCGTGACTGTCCCGTGGACGGCTGAAACGACATCATCCGCCGCTCGAACGGCGAAAACGAACAGTGCGGCAACAACGAGAAAGCGAAGCATATTCTTCATTGCAGAATTCCTCCCCAGATTCATCGATCGCAGGTTCGACGCGGGAGATGTTAGCGCAGGCATGCTCCAAAGCCTAGGAAAAAGACCGCGGAAAAACCCCTCAATCCGTGCGCCTGTCGACCGTTGAATCGTTCTCCCTTCGAGGCGGTGCCGTTGTCACTCCCCGCTAAGCACTCCGCCGGCGACGACGCTTCTTGCGAGTTTGCTGCGTTTGCCGGTTCGTTGACCGCGGCTTCGCGGTCCCCTATACTTTTTATTGCAGGGTGGAACGGAAATAGCCCGCCGCAATGTCGCTAGGGTGGTCCCCTGACATTTCCGCTTAACAAGCGAGGCAAGCCAGGAATCGGTGTCGTTCGAGGGTGCTCGCCGCAATCGCGCGGCCGATGCCAACGCGCAAACCGGCGCAAGGGAGAAAACGAAATGGCGGACGAAAGTTGCCGGAAAGAGCTGGAGCTGGAGATCTCCGCTGACGAAGTTTCGAAAGCTATGGAAAGAGTAGCCAAGGAATTCGCGCGCCTCGCGCGTGTTCCGGGATTCCGGCCCGGCAAGGCACCCATTCCCCTGATCAAGAAGCGCTTCGCAGAGGACATCAAAGGCGAAGTGCTGCAAACGCTCGTGCCCCAGCGGGTTGAAAAAGCAGTCGCCGAGCAAAAACTCACGCCCGTGTCCCAGCCTCAGGTAGACAAGGTCGAATACAACGAAGGCCAGCCGGTGAAATTCCGCGCTAGCTTTGAAGTACTGCCCGAATTCGCCCTGGGCAATTACAAGAACCTCGAAATCGAAATGCCCGAAATGCAAATAACGGACGAGCGCGTCGCCGAAACGCTCGCCGAAATGCAGCTGCGTGCGGCTACGTTCACTCCGGTGGAGGGCCGCGCGGTCGAGAACGACGATTTCGTCCAGGTGAAGCTGCATGGCACGCCGGAAGGCGGAGGCGACCCGCTTCAAGCCGACAGCGTGCTGTGCCATGTGGGTGCCGAAGAGACGATGGAACCGTTCAACGAGAATCTGCGGGGCGCCAATGCGGGCGATCACAAGAATTTCGACGTAGAGTATCCTGCGGATTACCCTGACGCGAAACTGTCCGGAAAGAAATTTCACTATAGCGTCGATGTGCTGGGCGTCAAGACCAAGACGCTGCCCGAAATCAACGACGAATTTGCGAAAGACGTCAGCGACGCGGCGTCGTTAGAGGAGTTGAAGAAAAAAATCCGGGAGAGTCTCGAGCACGAGCGAGATCATCGCCAGAAGGAGTTGCAGCGAGAGAAGGTTCTGGCGGAGCTGGTGAAGCTGCATGCCTTCCCTGTACCGGATTCGCTGGTGGAGCATCAAATGGACGTCCGCCTGGAGCGGGTCGTTCGCTCTCTTGCGCAACAGGGTGTTGATCCGCGTGCCGTCAACGTTGATTGGGTGAGCCTGCGCCGCCGTCAGGAGGAGCGCGCGAGAGACGACGTGAAGGCCGAACTGGTGGTCGACCGCATCGCTACCGAAGAACAGATTGATGTTACCGAGGAGGAACTCCAGCACGAGTTGGAACACGTGGCCAGCCACGGTGGAGAGTCCGCCGAAGCGATTCGAGCGCGTTTGACAAAGCAAGGTGCGCTCGATAGGATGAAAGCGAAGCTGCGGAGCGACAAAACGGTTGACTGGCTGGCGCAGAATGCGCGGGTCAAAACGGTTGCCGCGGCGAGCGCCAAGTGAATCCGACCCCGCGCGTACAGGCGAACTTTTCTCACATGAAAAACTACGATGATTCGGTTTACCGCGCCACGACCCTGGTACCGATGGTTGTCGAACAGACCAGCCGGGGGGAGCGCGCGTACGACATTTACTCACGCCTCCTGAAAGAGCACATTATTTTCATCGGTACACCCATTGATGACCATGTCGCCAATCTGGCAACAGCTCAAATGCTTTTCCTGCAGGCGGAAGACCCCGAAAAGGATATTCAGCTGTACATTAATTCGCCGGGGGGCTCGATCACCGCGGGTTTCGCAATTTACGATACGATGCAATTCGTGAAGCCTGACGTAGTTACAACCTGCGTGGGTCAGGCAGCCTCGATCGCGGCGGTTCTGCTGGTTGGCGGCGCTCCCAAAAAACGCTTTTCGCTTCCCAATTCGCGGATACTGATCCACCAGCCGTGGATGAGTGGGCTCGGGGGCCAAGCCACCGACATCGATTTGCACGCCAAGGAAATTCTGCGCATGAGGTCGACGATCAACCAGTTGCTGGCGAAGCACACGGGCCAGCCGATCGACCGCATTGAAAAGGATGTCGACCGGGATTACATCATGAATCCGGAGCAGGCGAAAGAGTACGGCATGATTGATGAGATCATCTTCAAGCATCGGTAGGGTTAAGTTGCAGTTTCGGTACCATGTTGAAGGCCGCATGGAAAGGCCGGTCGAAGTTGCGAGACCGGAGAGTTTTCAACAGCGAGTTCCTGATTGGGGGCAAGGCTTACGATATTCTATTTCGTCAGGGAAAAATTCGGCCTACAATGGTTGGCATTGGCTTCGGGGACTGATTCAGAGGAGAGGCCTGCTCACACGTGAAAAAATATAGCCCAGACGAGCCTTTGCGGTGTTCCTTCTGCCATAAGACTCAGGAGCAGGTGGAAAAGCTGATCAGTTCGCCTTCGGACTACCCGCGGGCGTACATCTGCAATGAGTGCGTCGGCGTCTGCCAAACGATCCTCGAAGACGAAAAACGGGAACAGGCCGCGGCCCCGGCCCGGCGTCTTCCCCGCCCTCCCGAAATCAAGCAGTTTCTCGATAGCTACGTGATCGGGCAGGAGCGCACCAAGAAGAAACTGGCGGTTGCGGTCTATAACCATTACAAACGCATCTTTCTGAACAAGCAGCCGGGCGAGGTCGAACTCAGCAAGTCCAACATTCTCCTGATCGGTCCCACGGGCACTGGAAAGACCCTGCTGGCACAGACGCTTTCGCGCATGCTCGACGTACCGTTTGCGATCGTTGATGCCACGACGCTGACCGAGGCCGGATACGTCGGGGAGGACGTGGAGAATATCATCCTGAAGCTGCTGCAGGCGGCTGATGGGGATGTTCAAAAGGCACAGCAAGGCATCATTTATATCGACGAGATCGACAAGATCGCGAAGAAAGACGAGAATCCCTCGATCACTCGTGACGTGAGCGGCGAAGGCGTGCAGCAGGCCCTGCTCAAGATTCTCGAAGGTACGGTCGCTAATGTGCCTCCCCAAGGCGGCCGCAAACACCCGCACCAAGAGTTTACCCCGGTGGACACGACGAACATTCTATTCATCTGTGGGGGAGCGTTCGTGGGCCTGGAAAAGACGATTGAGCGGCGCGTAGGCCACCGCTCGCTGGGTTTCCACACTGACGTGGCGCCAACCACTGCGCAACGCCGCAACACGGAATTGCTCGAACAGGTGCAGCCAACCGACCTGATCAAGTACGGGCTGATTCCCGAGTTTGTGGGCCGCTTGCCCGTCGCTGGCGTGATGAGCGACCTCGATAAGGCCGCGCTCATGAAAATTTTGACGGAACCGAAGAACGCGCTGCTGAAGCAGTACCAGCGCCTATTCGAGTTTGAAAACGTGCGTCTGCGCTTTACCGACGATGCCCTCGATACCGTCGCGGAGTTGGCACTTCAGCGCAAGGTCGGAGCGCGCGGCTTGCGAATGATCCTCGAAGACCTCATGCTGGAACTGATGTACCACCTGCCGATGCAGAAGCGGCTGCGGGATTTTGTGGTGACCGCCGATATGGTGCGGGGCCACGAAATCAATTGGAGTTTGCTCGAAAAGGCCGGCTGACGGCCTGCTTGGGCAACTGAGGGGATTTCAAGGGCCTCATGTTCAACCGAGAAAAGCAAGAACTAAAGCGCGTGCCGATGATGCCGGTGCGCGATATGGTCATCTTTCCGCAGCAGATGACACCGTTTATCGTCGGGCGCGAAGCCAGCGTGCGCGCACTCGAAGAGGCCCTCGCGGGCGACAAAAAGATCTTTCTCTCGACGCAACACGATGCCTCGATCGATGATCCGAAGCCCGAAGAGATCTATGCGGTCGGCACGCTGGCGAACATCGTTCAGAGCGTGAAACTGCCGGATGGCAACATCAAGGTGCTCGTCGAAGGCGTCGAACGCGCGCGTTCCCTTTCGATCAGCACCGAGGAAGGCTTCTTCCGAGCAAACCTGCGTCTGCTGACGGGCAAAATCGAAACCACCCCGCAGGTGGAGCAGCTCGTCCAGAAGGTCACTAACCTCTACGAGCAGTTCATCAAGCTCTCGCAGAGCCTTAACTATGACACGATGATCGCGGCGGCGCGCGTGGATGACCCTTCCCGGCTTTCCGATACGATCGCCGCCAACCTGCAGTTGCCGGTCGACGAAAAGCAGGATTTGCTTGAAACAGCCGATCCGCTCGAGCGCCTGAACCGCATCGCCGACATTCTTGAAATCGAACTCGAGAAGCTGAACGTCGATCGCAACATCAATACCCGCGTCAAGCGCCAGATGGAGCGGGCCCAAAAAGAGTACTACCTCAACGAAAAGCTCAAGGCCATCCAGAAGGAGCTGGGTCGGGGCGAGAAAAGTGAATTTGACGAGCTGAAGAAGAAGATCGACGCTGCGGGCATGCCCAAGGAGGTGCATGAAAAGGCTACCGCCGAATTGAAGCGCCTGGAACTGATGCCCCCTATGTCGGCGGAGTCCACCGTCAGCCGCAATTACGTCGATTGGCTCATCGCGGTGCCGTGGAAGAAGCGCTCGAAGGAAATTCGCGACATTAAAGCGGCCGAGGATATTCTGAACAAAGAGCATTACGGCCTTGAAAAGATCAAGGAGCGCATTCTGGAATTTCTTGCGGTTCGCCAACTTGTGAAGAATCCCAAGGGCTCTATCCTGTGCTTCGTCGGCCCGCCGGGCGTCGGGAAGACTTCCCTAGCTATGTCCATTGGGCACGCCACGGGCCGGAAGTTCGTGCGCGTTTCGCTTGGAGGCGTGCGGGACGAAGCCGAGATTCGCGGCCATCGCCGTACTTACATCGGCGCGCTGCCAGGCCAGATCATCCAAATGATGAAGAAGGCGGGAACGGTGAATCCCATCTTTGTCCTGGATGAGGTGGACAAAATGTCTACCGACTTCCGAGGCGACCCGTCGGCCGCGCTGATGGAAGTGCTGGACCCTGAACTGAACCACGCGTTCACGGATCACTACCTGGACGTGGAGTACGATCTTTCGAAGGTCATGTTCGTCTGTACGGCGAACGTGTTGCATACCATCCCGCAGCCTCTCCAGGACCGTATGGAAATCCTGCGCCTGCCCGGGTACACGGAGCAGGAAAAACTGGAAATCGCCAGACGGTTCCTGGTCAAGCGCGCGCTTGAGGCCACAGGCCTGACGGAGAAAAACCTCTCCTTCACCGAAGAGGGCTTGCTGCACATGATCCGGTACTACACGCACGAGGCCGGAGTGCGCAACCTAGAACGCGAAATTCAGAACATCGCCCGCAAAATGGCGCGGCGCGTTGTGGCGGAAGGCGTGGAAACGAGCGCGCAAATCAGTGCCGCAAATGTGAACGAATTCCTTGGTGTGCTCAAGTACCGCGAATTCTGGCTCGAAAAACAGAATGAAGTCGGGTTGACCACCGGTCTCGCGTGGACCGAAGTCGGCGGTTCGGTTCTCGCTGTCGAAGCGACGATCATGGAAGGAAAAGGTCGGCTGACGCCCACCGGCAAGCTCGGCGAAGTGATGCAGGAATCGGCGCAAGCCGCGATGAGCTACGTTCGTTCGCGAACCGAACAGTTCGGCCTGCCGAAGGATTTTTACCGCACACTTGATATTCACGTGCACGTGCCGGAAGGCGCGATTCCAAAGGACGGCCCGTCGGCCGGCATCACGATCTGCACGTCGATCGTGAGCGCGCTGACGAAAATTCCGGTCCGCTACGACGTGGCGATGACTGGCGAAATCACGCTGCGTGGCAAGGTTCTGCCCATCGGCGGGGTCAAGGAGAAGTTGCTCGCCGCCCATCGAATGGGCTTGCGTACCATCATACTTCCGAAGGATAATGAGAAAGACCTTGCGGAAATCCCCCAGGAGATACTTTCCAGCCTGAAGATACACCCTGTGGATCTCATGGATGAGGTGTTGCAGATTGCGCTGGAGCGGCCGATAGTGCCACTCGAACACTCCGGGGTTGCGCCCGTTGCGGAGACGTATACCGGCGGCGCCGAAAAAGACACGAGTTTGACCAACTAGCACCGTTCCAACTAAAGGGACCGAATTTGCCCGAGGCCTTCCCGGCACTTGTGGCGGGGGAGGTCCGAAGGCAGTTCACCGCTGGGGTTGGAGCGGAGCTAAGCGGCACGTTTCAGGCACGGCCTGCACCCGCGGGCTGCAGTTCGGAAAGCGCCTGGTGCCGTTTCCGGTTGCAGACAGTTTGGTTTGCCCACCCTGGCGGGGATTTCCCGTCCGCCAGAAGGTATACGACCACGCAGGCCAGTTCCGGAAACTCAGGGTCAAGGTTCATCATCACCAATCACTAAAGTCAGGATATATGGCAAAAGAAACTACTCCAGAAGCGAATAACCAGCCAAGCATCAGCCTCGCTGAGCTGAAAGAAAAGAACATCACCGATCTCGCGAAGATCGCCAAGGAGTTGAACATCCCTGGCGCGAGCGGGATGCGCAAGCAGGAACTGATCTTCCAGATTCTCCGCGCGCAGACGGAAAAGAGCGGCCTCATCTTCTCCGAGGGTGTACTCGAGTGCCTCCCCGACGGCTTCGGCTTCCTCCGCGCACCGGAATACAACTATCTGCCGGGTCCCGACGACATCTATGTTTCCCCGTCGCAAATCCGCAAATTCGACCTTCGCACCGGCGACACGGTGTCAGGCCAGGTGCGTCCTCCGAAAGACGGTGAGCGTTACTTCGCGCTCATCAAAGTCGAAGCGGTCAATTTTGAAGACCCCGAAGTCGCGCGCAACAAGATCTTCTTCGATAACCTGACGCCGCTTTACCCCCAGGGCCGCCTGAAGATGGAAACTACCAAGGAAAATCTCACGGGCCGCGTTCTCGACCTGCTGTGCCCGATCGGCAAGGGCCAGCGCGGCCTAATTAATGCTCCGCCTCGCACCGGCAAGACCGTAATGCTGCAATCCATTGCCAATTCCATCACTACCAATCATCCGGAAGTTGCGCTCATCGTACTCCTGATCGACGAGCGCCCCGAAGAAGTGACGGATATGCAACGGACGGTGAAGGGCGAGGTCATCAGTTCCACCTTCGACGAACCCCCGCAACGCCACATCCAAGTGGCGGAAATGGTTCTGGAGAAGGCCAAGCGCCTGGTCGAGCACAAGCGTGATGTCGTTATCCTGCTGGACTCCATCACGCGTCTCGCTCGCGCCTACAACGCCGTCACGCCGCCATCCGGCAAAGTGCTATCCGGCGGCATTGACGCCAACGCTCTGCAACGGCCACGCCGGTTCTTTGCGGCCGCCCGCCATGTGGAGGAAGGCGGATCGCTCACGATCATCGCCACGGCGCTAATCGATACCGGCAGCCGTATGGACGACGTGATTTTCGAGGAGTTCAAGGGCACCGGCAACATGGAAATTTACCTAGATCGGCGCCTGGCCGACAAACGTGTCTTTCCGGCGATCGATATTCAGCGCTCCGGAACGCGTAAGGACGAACTGCTCCTCCCACCGGAGGAGTTGAGCCGCGTCTGGGTGCTGCGCAAGGTGCTGAGCCCCCTCTCGACCGTGGAAGCGATGGAACTGCTCCTAAGCCGGCTTACCAAGTCGAAGTCCAACACGGAATTCCTCAGTTCCATGTCGTCGCCCGCCTGAGGATTGCTCCACGTACCGGGCCACCTGATGCGCGAAAAGTTCATCGCGCGCCAGCCTCTTTGGGTGAGTAACGGCTTCGTCAGCCGAACGCTTCGGCCCTTTGGGCGTTGGTCATGTCACAAATAAAAAACGGCCCGCCGTCCCGCATACTCAAAACGGTCCGTCATCCTGAGTGACCGTGAGAATCTTCGCGCTCGCGGGCAAGGAAAACAATCAGGCGGGCGGTCTCTTCAATTCCCATCGCCGTGTTGTCCAGCAGCATGGCATCATTCGCGCGGACCAGCGGCGACACCTTGCGTTCGCGGTCGCGCTTGTCGCGTTCGCGGACTTCCTGCAAAACTTCGAGCAATGTAACGCTGTCGCCTTTTTCCTGGTGTTCCTTCCAGCGGCGCTGGGCGCGGGTCTCGGGTGATGCGTCGAGAAAGATCTTTAGCTCGGCGCGGGGGAAGACAACCGTGCCAATGTCGCGGCCTTCCATGACCACGCCGCCGCCTTCTCCTGCACGCTGCTGCTCCGACACAAGCACTTCGCGCACGCCCGCGATCGTTGCTAACCTCGACGCTGCCTGAGCCACCTCGGCTCCACGGATTTCTTCGGTGACCTCGCGGCCATCCAGAAACACTCGGTTCTTCAGTCCGGCGGCTTCTTGCTCCGGGGTCGCCGGTTTCAATACAATGTGCGTCTCGCGCGCCAATGCTTCGAGCGCGGCTTCATCATCGAGGCGGACCCTTCGCTCCAGAGCTTTGAGCGCGAGTGCCCGATACATCGCTCCGCTATCGAGATAAATGTATCCGAGCGTAGCCGCCACGCGCCTTGCCACCGTGCTCTTTCCGGACCCGGCTGGCCCATCAATTGCAATTGTCAGTCGTGTCGCCATTATTTCGGTTCCGGATCCCGATCACTGGTATCTGATTTCCGAGGTTGGCAAAAGTCGAAGCGGAACGGATAGTTCTAGAACCCCATAATGTTGTAGCCGCAGTCGACGTACAAAGTCTCGCCGGTGATGCCCGAACCGCCTTCCGAGAGCAGGAATGCCGCGGTTGAACCCACTTCGGCGGGATCGACGTTGCGCTTCAAAGGCGAACGCTCGGCGTGCGATTTCAGCATCTCGCCCAGTTGCGAGACACCCCGCGCCGCCAGGGTCTTGATTGGCCCGGCGGATATGGCGTTCACGCGAATCGCCTGCGGGCCGAGGTCATTCGCCAAATAGCGAACTGTGGCTTCGAGAGCCGCCTTGGCTACACCCATGACGTTGTACTTTGGCACCACCTTCTCGGCGCCGTAATATGTCAACGTCACGATGCCGCCCCCCGAAGTCATCAGCGGCGTGGCGGCTCGCGCCACCGCAATCAACGAATAAACGCTCGTGTCGTGGGCGATGCGAAATCCTTCCCGCGATGTGTTCAGGAACTCACCCTTCATATCTTCGGCCGGCGCATATGCGACACTGTGCACGACTCCGTGCAAAACACCGTAGCGCGTTTTCAGTTCTTCAAACAGCTTGGCGATCTGGTCGTCGAAGCTCAAGTCGCACATGAGCCCCTCGGCGCCTGGCAAATCGGTGATCAGGTCTTTGGCTTCCTCCGCCAGACGTTCATTTTGGTAGGTGATCGCTAGCCGCCAGCCGTCTGCATGCAGCTTCTGTGCGATCGCCCAAGCAATACTTCTCTTGTTCGCTAGTCCAAAAACTACTGCAGTTTTTTGTCCTTCGCTCACAATTCCCCCATCTCTAAATTCTGTGAAACGCCTTCTCGATTTCCCTGACCGAATAGCGCAAAACCACCGGCCTGCCATGCGGACAGCTCATCGGGCAATCCGTTTTCGCCAGGGCTGCGAGCAGCCATTCCATTTTCGTCTGCTCCAGTGGCATGTTCACCTTGATCGCCGCGTGGCAAGCGGTCGATGCCGCGATCTTCGACCGCAGTGTATCGATCGAAATTGCGGCATTCTCGGGGTCCAGCCCCTCCAGGATCTCTCTCAACAAATGCTCCGCGTCGCTCGCTGCAACTCCTGCCGGCACCGCCTGAATCGCGACGCTCTTTGGCCCCATTGGCTCAATTTCGAATCCGTTCGCCGCCAATTCCTCACCTATTTTTTCGTAGATGACCAATTGCCGCGGCGCCAACTCGATGACCATGGGCATCAACAGGCGCTGGGCTTCGACTTTCCCTGCGCGGCGTGCCTCCAGATGCTGTTCGAAAAGCACGCGCTCGTGCGCGACGTGCTGGTCGACGAGCCACAGACCTTCGCCGTTCACCGCGACAATGAAACTGGCGCTCACCTGACCGAGAGGCTTTAAGTCTGCAATCTGCTCCGGACGAGGCAGCGAGGCGGGTACCTCGCTGGTGCGTGAAAAATTCTCTGCCCAGTTCGGTGTCGCGCTCTCGTCCGGTGGAGCTGCCCCGGGACCGAATCGGCTTGCCGACCCGAACGGAAATCTCTGCGCCACAGGCGGTAAGGGCGCAGAGGCCGGAGGAAAGCTGCTCTCGACCGAATCATCCGAACCGACACCGGAACCGATTCCTTCAACGGACGGAATCAGCACGGTCGGGACGCCGCCATTCCCACTCATCTCCGTGAATCCGTCGGCAGGCGTCCCTGCGGGCGCTGCGGGACTCGGCGCGCTGGTAGCCGCGGCCGTCGCAAAGCTCGCAATCGGCCGGGTATTCATCAGCGCCTGCCGTATCGCGTCGCGAGCAAAATCGTGCACGAACTGACCCCGCCTGAAGCGTACCTCAATCTTTGCCGGGTGCACGTTCACATCCACTTCGTCGTACGGCATGTCCAGAAACAGCAACGTTGCCGGAAAGACATTCGACGGCATGATGTTGCGGTAGGCCTCGTGAATCGCGTGCAAAATCAGCCGATCGCGCACCAGCCGCCGATTCACGAAGACATAAATTCCGTTGCGGTTCAGGCGCTGCACCGATGGGCGCGAGGTGAAACCGGTCAGTGTCAGCGCGGCGGGTTCTTCGCCCGCTTCCATCCCCGGCTCCGTGATGGCTGCGCGAAACGAGCCGGAGGTGGCCGGGATCTCGACCAGTTCTTCAAGCGCTTGCCTTCCGAATAGCTGGTACACGCGGTCGGCCACCTTTTCGGCCGGAGGGCAATCGATGATCGTTTGGGTCGGAGTGGCCAGTGTGAATTGCTTGCCAGGATTCGCAAGCGCGTAATGCGTCACAAGCGAAGCGATATGCCCCAGCTCGGTCGTGTCGGACTTCAGGAATTTTCGCCGTGCCGGCATGCAATAAAACAGGTCTGCGACACTGACCGTCGTTCCCGCTGGCAGACCTGCCGGTTTCACGCCTAGCAGCTTTCCACCAGCGAACTCAACGCGGGTGCCTTCGGCTTCGTTTGCATCGCGCGTTTCGAGCAGCAGCCGGGAGACGGCCGCGATCGATGGAAGGGCTTCGCCGCGAAATCCTAGCGTGGCAATCGAGAGGAGGTCATCGGCGGTACGCAGCTTACTGGTTGCATGCCGTTCGAACGCCAGCAGCGCGTCGTCGTGCGTCATCCCGTGCCCGTCGTCAATCACGCGGATCATCCGTTTCCCGCCCATCTCTGTCTCGATTCGCACGGCCGCGGCGCCGGCGTCCAGGGCATTTTCGAGCAATTCCTTAACGACGGATGCCGGACGCTCCACTACCTCGCCCGCCGCGATCCTGTTCGCCACCGCCTCCGGCAATATTCGTATCCTGCTCATACGGTTCTCGTGCTCATTGCGCTCCTGGTAGCGAGGGAGAGATCGGACAACCTGCAAGCATCGAAATCCAAGCAAAAAACATTAGAAATGAACAAGATGAAAACGACAAACAAACCCGCAAAGGCTTGCCCGTCAGACCGCGTGGCACACCCCGCACAAGCGCCGCTCGCACCGGCGATTGCCTTCCCCAACGAGACTCGCGCGCGAGGCGGGTCAACATTCTGTCTGATTGCCCAAAGCTGGTCCATGGCGCGCTGCAATTCGTCCTATTCTTTAATCTTTATGCCCAGCTGATCCAACTGCTCTTTGTCTACTTCGCTGGGGGATTCGGCCATCAAATCCTGGGCGGCTGTGGTCTTGCCAAAGGCAATCACTTCGCGAATCGACTTTTCGCCCGAGAGCAGCATTGCAATGCGGTCGACGCCCAAGGCGATGCCTCCATGCGGCGGCGTTCCGTATGCCAGGGCATCAAGGAAAAAACCAAAGCGCTGGCGCAGCTGCTCCTCGGTCAGTCCGAGGGCTTTAAACACACGTTCCTGGGTGTCTTCGCGGTGGATTCGAATGCTGCCCGAGCCAAGCTCGTAACCGTTCAACACGAGGTCGTAGCCCTTCGAGCGCACTTCCCACGGCGCCGTTTCGAGTTTATCCAGATCTTCATCCACGATTCCCGTGAACGGATGCTGCGCGCTGACCCATGCCTTGTCAGAGTCGCTCCATTCGAAAAGCGGAAAACCGGTGAGCCAGGCAAATTTCCATTTTGTTCGATCGATCTGGTTCAGCTCTTCGGCGAGATGCAACCGCAGTTGGCCCGCGACCAAAGCCGCGGCCTCTGTTCCCTTGATCTCCTGTTTCGCAGAGACTGCAAGCACAAGGTCACCGATCTTTGCACCGCACGCTTCCGCAAGTTTCTTCACCTTTTCGGCGCCAATCAGTTTTTCGACAGTGGATGTTGTGCCATCGGCCGCGATCTTCACGAAATACGCGCCGCGCGCACCCACGGACTTTGCCTTCTCCGTCAATTCGTCCAGTTGCTTGCGCGAATACGCCGCACCACCCGGCGCCGCCAGCGCAAATACGTTTCCCTCAATCTGAAGCTTCTGTTTCGCTTCGGGTGGAAAGCAATCCGTGACCTCATGAAGTTCCATTGTGAAGCGCAAATCAGGCTTGTCGCTTCCGTACTTTCGGATCGCGTCCTGGTACAGCATGTGCGGGAAGGGCGCCTGCACCTGAACGCCTGCGACAGCACAGCAGCGCACCATCACGTTTTCAATGACGCCGAAAATGTCTTCCTGGCGAGGAAACGACATCTCAAGGTCCAGTTGTGTGAACTCGGGCTGGCGGTCGGCGCGCAAATCCTCGTCGCGAAAGCACTTCACGATCTGGAAGTAGCGGTCCAGGCCGGCAATCATCAAAATCTGCTTGAAGATCTGCGGAGATTGCGGTAGGGCGTAGAACTGGCCGCGATGCACACGGCTTGGCACGAGATAATCCCGGGCGCCTTCGGGCGACGAACGCGTCAGCATCGGCGTCTCTACCTCGATAAAGCCCATTTCGTCCATGGCTTTGCGCATTTCGAGCACAATCTGGTGCCGCAGCGCAAGGTTCCGGTGCGGTTTGGGCCTGCGCAGATCGAGGTAGCGGTAACGCAATCGCGTCTCTTCGCCCGCGTTGATTTCGTCTTCGATCGGAAATGGTGGGGTTTTCGCGGTGTTCAGTATGTACAGCTTGCTCGCAACCAGTTCTATTTCGCCGCTTGGAATCTCCGGATTGGCCTTCTCGCGTTTCACGACTTTGCCTTCGACAGCCACCACATACTCGCTGCGAGCTTGTTCGGCCTTCGCGTGCGCCTCCGGTTTCGCTTCCTTGTTGAACACGACCTGGACGAGGCCGGCGCGATCGCGCACATCCAAGAACAGCAGTTTCCCCAAATCGCGCCGCCGGTGGACCCATCCCATCACCGTCACGTCGCGGCCGGCGTCGGTGGCGCGCAACGCTCCGCAGTAGTGTGTCCGCTTCAAATTTCCCAAAGAGTCGAGCACGTCATTTCCCCTTGATCCGCTGACTCAGGTACCGCGTCACCCTGAACCCGCGCTGCTTGCAGCTGAAGGACTTCAATTGCACATGCACCTCTGTGGCCGTCACTTGAGATCCCTCGCTCCGCCTGCCTGGCGACGGCAGGCTCGTAACGTCAGCCCGGCGCTTTCCTCCCGATTGTCGCTGCGCTGCCGATTGGACAAAGCTTCACCCCTGAGCTTTCGCAGGCGCTCAAGGCAAGCGGGGTGAGCTACAGGCTTTCCTCAAAAACGCCAATAGCTCCGCTTCCGCGTACTTTTGCTGCGATCCATCGGCCAGGGTTTTTAGCGTCCAAAGGCCGCTCGCCACTTCATCCTCGCCGAGAATCAGGGCGTAGCGTGAGCCTAGTTTATCCGCTTGTCCTAACGCTTTGCCAAATTTCTGTTCTGTTGGCGGCAATTCCACTCGGAAGCCCGCGTTCCGCAGTTTCTGCGCTGCGGCAATCGCGGCCGGCTGCGCCCCCTCCCCCATCCAAGCGATAAAGACGTCACGGCCCCGCGCCACGCCGCCCTTTCCCGCTTCCTGTAGCGAAAGAATCAGGCGATCCTCGCCAATGGCGAAGCCAATTCCTTTCGTCGGCGGGCCACCAAGCAATTCCATCAGGCCGTCGTATCGTCCCCCGCCGCAGACCGCGTCCTGCGAACCCAAGCCCTTAGCAGTGATTTCAAACGTAGTGCGCATGTAATAGTCGAGGCCACGAACAAGCCTCCAGTTCTCCTTGAACGCAACGCCTCGCAACTCCAGTTGCCGTTTCACTTCCGCGTAGTGTTTGGCGCACGCGTCACACAGGTGCTCGCTAATTCGCGGCAGGTTCGCAATGATTGCCTGCTCGCTTTCGAGTTTCGAATCGAGCACGCGCAGCGGATTCGTTTCGATGCGTCGCCGGCTGTCTTCGCCAAGCTGATCTTTCACTTTTTCGAGCGCTGCCCTGAGCTTTTCGATGTATCCGCGGCGGCATTCCCCCGCACTGTGTCCAATCGAATTGATCTCCAGTTGTACGCCTTCAAGCTCGAGACGCGAGAAAAACGCCATCACCATTTCGATCACTTCCGCATCAATCCCCGGTGCATCGCTTCCACCCAGCACCTCGGCGCCAATTTGGTAGAACTGGCGGTAGCGGCCTTTTTGCGGGCGCTCCCGCCTAAACATCGGGCCCAGATAGTACAGCTTTACGGGTGCCGGCAATTGTTGCATGCCGTGTTCGAGGTACGCGCGGCACACGCTCGCCGTCGCCTCCGGCCTCAGACTCACCGAGGTCTCGTCGCGATCTTCAAAGGAATACATCTCCTTCGAGACAATATCGGTCTCGCCGCCGACAGCACGCGCAAACAAATCCGTAAGCTCAAAGATTGGTGGGCGAATTTCGCCGAAGCCGAAGGTGGCAAACACCTCGCGGGCACTCTGTTCGACGCGATTCCACAGTTCCGTTTCCGGCGGGAGCAGGTCCCGGGTACCTTTGATTGCTTGAAACTTTGCTCGATTAACCATCAGTCTCTAAGAGAGATTCCCTACTCCGTTTCAGAATGACGGATTAGGTTGAGTTGAACTGCTTGCGACACGAGCCCGGAGGGCGGTACACGAGCCACGCGTCACGAGTCACGAGTCACCCGTCACGGACTTCCAGCCACCCGCCGCTTCCTCTTTATACACGTTCTTGTACGCGACGTAGCGCTTCGCGTAGGCCTCGATTGCCTCATTTTCAGTTGCTGTCAGCGAGCGCTTCACCTTGCCGGGAGAACCCATCACCAAACTTCCCGCGGGAATGACCGAGCGCTCGGTCACCAGGGCTCCCGCCGCGATAATGCTGCCGCTGCCAATCACCGCGCCATTCAAGATGATCGAACCCATCCCGATAAGCACGTGCGACTCGATTGTGCAGCCGTGCAGCGTTACCGAATGGCCCACGGTCACGTCGTCGCCCAGGATCAGCGGATACTGGTCCTTCATCACGTGGAGCACGCAACCATCCTGAATATTCGTGCGGCTGCCGATACAGATGTAGTGCACGTCACCGCGCACTACGGTTCGCGGCCACACGCTAGCGTCTTCTCCGATCACGACGTCGCCGATGATGACCGCCGCCGGGTCGACGTAGGCCGAAGCCGCGATCTGCGGATATTTGCCGCGATACGGGCGTATGTCGGGTTCGCGCTTCAAAGCCTTGGAGTCCCGGTAAGTTATTGCAGAGAAAAGATATACGCCACCCTGCAAGTTCGCATGCCCACGGCGAATACATCAAGATAGCATCCGCTTTGCCCCGCTGACAAGGCGACTCGCGTGGTGTTTAATTCCAACGCTTGACCTGCGGCCAAATCTCGGCGAGTGTGCCGAATTTTGGCCTCCTGCACAGAAACACGTCGAAGTGCTCATACGGCATGGATAAGGGATGATCCACCCTGCCTGCGAATTCTACGTCGTCGAACAGTGCTTCGAGCCTCTCTTGCTGGTCTCCCATCACGATCATGCATTCGCCGGTGTATCCGCCGGGCCCCCAATAGTAATAATTCTGGTGCCCGGAAATAGCGTTCGGTAGCCCCAGCCTTGCGCCAAAAAGATTGATCGCGCCGGCTTGGCCGTAATTCTGCCCAAAGATCGCGCAAGTCTTCTGCTCGTCCGGCGGCAGTTTGTGGTAAGCGTCCGCTACCACTTGCGCCATTTCCTTCCAGCCGAATTGATCGGCGTAGATCTGAGGCAGTGGCCCCATGCGGTGGTTCTCAATACGTGGCGGCTCAAAATGCCAGAATCGCGAGTAGGCGATGTACTGGTCCACGGTGAGCATCGGAAAGTACGCGAACGGCGCAAGGGCGATTCCGGTAACAACCAGCAGGGTGACCCACGCCGGCTTCAGCCATCGCCCGCTTTCGATCCGCGAAAGCCAACGGTCAAAAGCTACTCCCCCTGCGGCGAACAGCATCGGGTAGGCTGGTGCGGGATAGTACATGCGTCCATGCATGGTAAGCATGCAGACCATGATCACAATCCAGGTGATGCCTAGGGCGCGGTATCCCTTTCCGTCGCGGTCGCGCAGGAGGTCCACCAGGCCGGCAATCCACACGGGCGCGGCCAGTGGATGCAGGATCATGGCTTGCACCGCCATGAACATCAGTGGCCCAAACTCCGTGTTTCTGCCACTCCGTTGCACGTTGCGCAGCAGTTGAATCATCGGAAAATCGCGGTGCAGCTGCCACAAGAGGTTCGGCAGGAAAATCATCAAGGCGATCAGCGCGCCCAGCCAGAGCCATGGCTCGCGCAGTTGCTTCCTCTGCTTGGTAAACAGCAAGCCGACAAACAGGCCGAATCCGAAAAAGAGTGTGGAGTGCTTGTTCAGCAGGCCGACGCCGCAGACGACGCCGAACAACAACCACAGTTTGGGGCTCGCGCCGTTGAAAATTTTCAGCACGATCAGCGCGGCACCCATCCAGAACAGCGATTCGAATACGTTCATCGTGAGCAGCGAATCGAGTCCCAGATAAATCGGAGCGACCATCACAGATACACAGGCCAACACCATGCCGAATCGGCGCGCGCCCAGTTCGCGTGCAATCAGACCGGTCAGCAGCACGCGGGATCCCGCTGCAACCGCGGGCAAAAAATGCAGCGCCGTCAGCGACTCGCCGAGCGTGACGCGTTCGAGCCACGTGATCACCGCAATCAGCGGCGGCTGGTCCACGTAACCCCACGCCAGATGATGGCTGCAAGTCAGGTAATACAATTCGTCGACAAAATAGCCGTAGCGGCCGCCGACGAGCATGTGCGCCGCGAACACGGCGAAAGAGAGCCCGCCCAGGAGTGCCCATTCTTCCGGGCGGGCGTCCGGGTTGCGTTCTGAGGGATTGGATACGACCGGTTCGGATCCGCCCATCGAAGCGACCTCACCTCGATTAACGACAGCGCTTGCGGGAATGTTCCGTAAGCGATTCTAGCGCAAGAGGAATGGCGAGAGGACCGCCTCCCTATGAGGCTAGAGAGCCAGCCGAAGGCAGCCCCAATAACGGCGTCAATCAATCTGTACTTTTGGTCCGCCCGCAGTTGCGGCAACTTCCTCGAGACGCGCGCTCACCGCCCGGGCCACGCGATACAGACTTTGGGCCGCCGGCGCGGTTTCTCCTTGTGCCGTCACCGGCATTCCCGTATCGCCGCCGAGCCGGATCCGTGGGTCAATTTCGATTTCGCCGAGCACCGGCACGCCATACTCGATCGCTGTCTTCGCGCCTTCGCCGTGCCCGAAAATATCCACGGGTTTGCCGCAGTGCGGGCAGGCAAACGTGCTCATATTTTCCACCACGCCGAGCACTTCCACGCTTACCTGCCGGAACATTTCGATGGCTTTGCGAACATCCGCCAGCGCCACCGCCGAAGGAGTCGTCACCACAACCGCTCCGGTCACAGCCACGGTTTGAATCAGAGTCAATTGCACGTCGCCCGTACCTGGCGGCAGGTCGATAATCAGGTAATCCAACTCGCCCCACTCCACGCTACGCAAAAATTGCGTGATCACGCTGTGCAGCATGGGACCACGCCAGATGACAGGTTTGTCTCCAGGGTTCAGCAGGCCCATCGAGATCATCTTCACGCCCTGCGCAACCACAGGAATAATGCGCTGCTGCGCGGTCGCCGTTGGCTCTGCCGTCGAGCCGAGCATGATGGGCACGTTCGGTCCGTATACGTCCCCGTCCAGCAAGCCGACCTTGTGGCCGAGTTTCGCGAGCGCGAGAGCCAGATTTACCGCGACCGTGGTTTTTCCCACACCGCCTTTCCCGCTAGCAACCGCCACAAGATTCCTTATTCCCGGAATCGCATGACGTTCCGGCATCTGTCCTGGCATTGTCCCCGGTGGCATGGCTCAATGGTCTCCCTTAATCAGAGCGTCCCAAAACCGTCAGAAACCCTGCAGGTCGCCCGGGCACAAGCGGCTGCCCCACACCGTTTGCCCCCCGCTTCGCGCCGACCGTCCGGTCGGGATGGCTTGTTGCTTTTGTGGCCCTGTCAAGGCCAGCATCAAGCGGCTCACCCTGGACAGAAGCCCTCCGACAGGTTTGCCCGGGGCTTCAAGCGCTTGCGCCGTGGCACTTCTTATATTTTTTCCCCGAACCGCAAGGACAAGGATCGTTGCGTCCCACCTTGGCGCCGGCTCGGACCGGCTTGGGGGCTTCTGCCTGCGCGGGCCCGGTCTGATATTGCATCTCCTTTTGTTGCCGTTCCTGCTTGCGCTCGAGTGCCCGCGCAAAGTCAGGCAAGCGCTGCGGCGCCACCTCCACGCGTGCCGCCGCACTGGCAGCGGCCGCTGCGGCTGGCGTCGGTCCAAGCGCTCGCGGAGGCTCCGGCCGTGGCTGGCGCGGCTGCTCCGGCGACGGTTCACCCTGCTGGATTTGCACGTGGAAGAGGTAGCGCACCGTTTCGTTGTCGATGCGCGTCATCATGTCTTCGAACAGGATAAAGGCTTCCTTCTTGAATTCGACAAGTGGATCCTTTTGGCCGTAGCCACGAAGCCCGATGCCCTCCTTCAAATGGTCGAGCGAAAGCAAGTGGTCTTTCCACTGCGTGTCGACGACATCGAGAATGATGCGGCGCTCGAGCCAACGCAGGAGTTCTGCGCTGAATTGTTTCTCCTTCTCCGTGTAGCGATTCCTCACCGCTTCGACGGTCGCTTCCGCCAACTCATCATGATTCAGGGTTGCCGGGTCCGCACCTGCCGATTTTGCCTCGATTCCGAACTGGCTATGCACTTCGGCGAGAAATTGCGCCGTGTTCCACTGGCCCGGATGCTGCTCGCGCGGGCAATAGGTTTCGACTGTCTCGAGCGCCACATCCTCCGCGATTCCGAGGACGTAATCGCGCTGGTCCTTGCCTTCGAGCGCGGACCGGCGAATCGCATAAATAGTCTCACGCTGCTTGTTCATCACGTCGTCATACTCGAGCAAGTGTTTGCGTGCGTCGAAGTTCTGCGCCTCCACCGACTTCTGCGCGTTTTCAATGCGGTTCGAGATCAGCCTCGATTCGATCGGCACGCCCTCGGTCATGCCCAGGCGGAACATCAGCTGCTTTACACGCTCGCCGCCGAATATCCGCATGAGATCGTCTTCGAGGGAGAGAAAGAATCGCGACGAGCCCGGGTCGCCCTGGCGTCCCGCGCGGCCTCGCAACTGGTTGTCGATGCGGCGCGCCTCGTGGCGCTCCGTACCCAGAATGTGCAAGCCGCCAAGGGCCACAACGTCGTCGTGCTCCGCCTTGCATTGTTCGGCGAACTGCTCGTAGACCGGCTTCCACTGTTCTTGCGGCACCTGGAAAATCTTGCCTTCGTGCTGGAACAGCACCATGGGCGCTGTTGCCTGCGCGGCGTCGCCGTTTGTGCTTTCCGCACCGATGACCGCGGGCGCGGCGGCGTACGGCATGGCCAGTTTGTTCTTCAGGAAATGTTCGCGCGTCAGGAACTCGGGGTTGCCGCCTAAGAGAATGTCTGTTCCTCGGCCCGCCATGTTGGTGGCCACGGTGACGGCGCCTTTGCGCCCCGCCTGAGCCACGATGCGGGACTCGCGCTCGTGCTGCTTGGCGTTCAGCACCTGGTGTGGAATGCCGGCTTTTTTGAGCAACTCCGCAATGGCCTCGGACTTTTCAATCGAGATCGTGCCCACGAGCACCGGCTGACCCCGCTCGTGATAGTGGCGAATGCCGTGCGCCACGCTGTTGTCTTCCTGCAGAATCCCGCTTACCACCGCTTCGAACTTCTCGCGTTCCGTACGGTAGACCACGTCCGGGTTTTCGATGCGGATCAGCGTGCGGTTCGTCGGGATCACGACGACGTCCAGGTTGTAAATCTTGCCGAATTCCGCCGCTTCCGTTTCCGCGGTACCGGTCATGCCGGACAGCTTTTTATACATGCGGAAGTAATTCTGGAACGTGATAGTTGCCAGGGTCTGGTTT
Source organism: Candidatus Acidiferrum sp. (assembly GCA_035262325.1). Lineage (GTDB taxonomy): Bacteria > Acidobacteriota > Terriglobia > Acidiferrales > UBA7541 > Acidiferrum. The sequence continues at coordinate 2,164 of DATFTB010000288.1, read as the reverse complement.
TCCCGCTCGATCTTCACGCTTTCCTTGGCTTCGACGGCCTGGTGCAAGCCGTCCGACCAGCGGCGGCCGGGCATCTGGCGGCCCGTGAACTCATCCACGATGATAACTTCGCCGTCCTTCACCACGTAATCCACGTCGCGCTTGTAGAGGGTGTGCGCGCGCAGGGCCTGGTAGACGTGATGAATCGACTCCATGTGCGCCGGGTCATACAAATTGCCGAGACTCAGCATCCGCTCGCACTTGCTCACCCCTTCCTCCGTCAGCGTGGCGGTGCGGTGCTTTTCGTCGAGGGTGTAGTCGATCTCCTGAATCAGCTTGGGAATAATCTTGTCAATCTTGAAATATTTGTCGGTGGATTCCTCCGAAGGCCCGGAAATGATCAGCGGTGTCCGTGCTTCGTCGATCAAGATGGAGTCCACCTCGTCGACGATCGCGAACTGGTGGCCGCGCTGCACGCAACTCGCCAGGTCGTACTTCATGTTGTCGCGGAGGTAATCAAAACCAAACTCATTGTTTGTGCCGTAGGTCAGGTCGGCCGCATAAGCCGCGCGGCGCTGATTGTCGTCGAGGTCGTGAACGATCACCCCGACCGTTAACCCCAGCGCTCGATAGAGCGGGCTCATCCATTCCGCGTCGCGTCTTGCGAGGTAGTCGTTGACGGTGACGATGTGCACGCCGCGCCCCGCGAGCGCGTTCAGCGCCGCCGGTAGCGTGGCCACGAGTGTTTTTCCTTCGCCTGTCTTCATTTCGGCAATTTTTCCGGCGTTCAGCACCATTCCACCGATGAGCTGCACGTCGAAATGACGCATCTTCAGGAAGCGCCGGCCCGCTTCGCGCACCAGCGCAAACGCCGGAATCACAGCCGGCTCTAATGCCCGTGCAACGTCGTCTTTATACGTGGGTTCCGCTGGGTCGCTGTCTTTCAGGCGCTCCTGCACCTGCGTTTTCAGCGCCGCAAAGCGCTCCCCTAACTGCGCATCGCTGAGCGCCTGGACTTCGCCTTCCTGGGCGTTAATCCCAGCCACCAGGGGCTGCATTCTCTTGATGTCGCGCTCGTGTTTGGTGCCAATGAACTTGGCCACGACGCGGTCGAGTATTTGAGCTGCTTCCATGTAGGTTTTTGTTGCCGCCGTTCGTCTAGCGCGGTCTCTGTTTGGTTCTGGGCACAGGCCACTCAGGGCCCATGCAAACACTTCAATTGTAACTGGTTGGATGCGCTAGCGCCAAGAAAGGCCACGGCTTCGGCTGCGACTGTGCCTAATCTGCTGGAAAGTCTCAAAGTCTCTGTCACACCGGCGGCACGTATCGCCCCGCCCGCAGCGTCTGGCACATCCACTCTGCGTGCGGCAGACCCGAGTCCATCATCGCCCGCGCTTCGCGCTCAATGTCGTACTCAACCCTTCGAATCGATATCTTGGTGTCATCCAGAATCAAATAAGAGGCGCGCACGTCGCCATCGTACGAGAGACTGACGCTTCCCGTATTTGCTACGGTGATTGCCCGGAGCTCTCGAACGAATGGTCGGTGAACGTGGCCGTAAACCGCCACCGATGCATCAAGCGGCCTGAACACAGCGCTCAGTTCTTGATCGCTTGCGTCGGGCAGCGGAGCGCGCCAGAGATCTCCCGGGCTGGCATGCACCAAGGCCACCGGACCGCGGCGCTCGAGGAGTGGAAGTGTCTTTAGCCATTCGATTCGGTCCTGCCCGAGTTGCGCACAGGTCGCCGGAATGAGCTCATCGATGATCGCGAAAAGGAGCTGCAGTTTCGGAGCCGTGGTGGCGAACTTGTGCAATTGCTCCGGCGCCCACAACATTTGATCGGTATTGCCGCAAACACCGGGCCAAGCGAGGTCCCGGATCCGGTCAACTACTTCGGCACCGTGCGAACCGCCGTGCACCAGGTCTCCACCGTGCAGGATTTGGTCAGGCGAAGCGAACTTCAAGTCGGCGAGAACGGCTTCAAGGGCCGTAAAATTGCCGTGGATGTCCGATACAATCGCGGTTCGCATTGCCGTCGCGCCTGAAGCCAGTCTACACGGGTCTCGAAGCACGGGTCACGAATCAAACGATCTGCACCAAATCCGGCGGGCAATCACGCAAGTTCTCAATCGTGATACTCTTCGAGGAGCTGAATACACTAGCGGCGGGCACGAGGCCAACGCT
>DATFTB010000287.1:0-4488 GCA_035262325.1 Candidatus Acidiferrum sp. | reverse complement strand
AAGGCCCTTGTTCTTAGTGGATTACGGCCAGTGCGAAACTTGATTCCAGTGCCGGCTCATCTAAACTATTGAATTGGCAGGAGAAGCGCGAGCGCGACAGAAACTTGCGTGCACGTTCTGGGTTCATTCCCAAGGGGGCCTCGGTAGAGCTGAAGCTATCTTTTGGATCCCGAGGGAATCGCTGGCAAACCTGCGGACCGCGCGAGACAAGCTCACTTGAATGCGTCTGGGCTTGCCGCCAATTCCTGTCAAGGAGAAGAATGCCAGATGAAAATACGCACGCTGTGGTTCGGCGCCGCTTTGTTTCTGCTGACGGCCGTTTCCGCCAGGGCGCAGGCGCGCTTTGAACTGGACCCCTTCGTAGGCTATCAGACCAGCGGTTCGTATCCGGTCAGCAAATTTACGTCCGCGGGAGGGATCACCATTCCGATCAACCAACTGCGTGTGAACGATTCGCTGGCTTTCGGAACTTTCGTGGATTACAGCCTAACCGAGAATTTCCAGCCGGAATTCATGTGGAACCGCAACAACACCTCTTACAGCGCGCGCAGCGTCCTGACGGGAACCTATTTCAAGGCGTTTGACTCCACGATCGACCAGTTTCAATTCGGAGGGTTGTACATGTTTCTTGGCAGCGAACACAAGCTCAGGCCCTATGCGGCGGTGAGCGTCGGGTTCACTCATGATTCGAACGGCGGCGGAACGCCAAACCGCACGGAATTCTCTTGGAGTGTCGGCGGGGGCGTGAAGTATTTTATCGGGCGCCATTTCGGCTTGCGAGGAGATCTGCGCTTTTTGCCGACGTACGGCAGTTCATCCCCGGGCGTCTACTGTGATCCGTTTTTCGGCTGCTACACGGTAACACTAAACCACTATCTCAACCGGGGAAGTTTCGTCGGCGGAATCATCATCAAGTTTTGAGGGTGAACTTCGCGGAGGCTCTCGCTTAACTGGGAGGAGCGGTTTTGCGCCACCCCACATGCCCCGACATCACTTGGCAGCAGGTTCGCTCGGCGGTACAAAAAGCTTTTCGTCGATTGCAACGTTCTGCTCGACCTTGTCAATGCGAATCGTGAAGCTGCCGTTCGGACGGGTGAGCGTCCAGCGGTAAGGAATCTTCACACCATCGTTTTCGCGGTAATCGGCGTAGTCGATTTGGGTAGGGTTTCGCCCCAGTGGCGTAGCGGCATAACGGACGAGCCGGAGCAGCAACCCGTTCTCCTGATCGAAATAAAGCCGCAGTGGGGGCCGCGCCGTTGGGCGCGTGGGCAGAAACGGCGAGCGCATTTCGGGCAGGGCTGAGACGACGATGGTCTGGCGCCCGGCCACTTCTTCACCAGGCTGAACGTGAAATTCTTTGTACAAACTGCGGACACGCGCAGGAAAGTAGAGCTGGGCGTCGATGCGAGCCGCTTCGCTTTCGGCGGCACTCATCTGACGGACACCACCTGGCGTCGTCAGCCAGCCGACTTCACCATTGAACGCCGTAACGCTCGGTCCCGAGTGGGGATGCGAGATGGAGATGCGCTTGTCAGGCGCTTCGGCATAGATCTCGATGGGGTTTTGCGAGCCCAACGCGTCGATCGTTCCCTGAAGGACGCGTGACTTGATTTTCATGAGCGCGCTCGCGCCGCCCACCGCAGCAAGATATTTGTCCAGGATCTGATCGGTGCTCGGGAGCTTGGCTTGCTCGTCGCGCTCTTCGCCCTCCTCCTCGTGGGCATGCGGAGTGGGCTTCGCTCGATCGGCACCTAGCACAGGGATAGAGACCGGATGGGGCGAGCCGCGGTGGCAGGTGTAGCAAGTCACTTCCAGTTGGCCCTCAAAGCTGGTTTTGTCAAGCGTCAGGACCATTGAGATCATCTTCCGCGCGGCTTGCTTGGTTTTCTTGTCGTCCTTGTCCATCTGGTGTTCAACGTGGCAGAATTCGCAATCGACGCCGAGCGAAGCGGCGATGAACTGCATCGAGGGGATGAGCTGATCAGCGGGAATGTTCTTGAGAACCTGAATGTTCTTGAACTGCTGCTCCGCGGTTTTCGGCTGATCGGAGGAGGGCTTTGCCTGCGGTGCCTGGGCGCGGCTGCTGGCAGTAGGCCATCCCGAGCAAGCGGCCGCCGTCAAAAGAATAGCGAGCGACCCGTTCTGCCAAAACATCTTTTTCATCGTTTCTCCGAACCGAAGGAACAAGTGAACAGCCACAGGCAAGCCCGCAGTGTGCCCTGATTCGGCATGTTTCTGCAAGCTGCTAGCCCGAAAGGTCGCCGCGTTTCGCAAGTGTGGTAATGCGGTCAGCCGCGCGGAAAGCGAGCGCTTGGATCGTCATGGTGGGCTGGCCGCGGCCGGAGGTGACCAGGCTGCTACCGTCGCAGAGAAAGAGGTTTGGGACGTCGTGGGCTCTGTGATCTGGGTTGATCACGGAGGTTTTGGGATCGTTGCCCATACGGCAGGTGCCGAGCAGGTGAACGGCGAACTGTTGCTCCTCTACGGCGCTGGCCCATTTCGTTCTGGCACCCGCGGCATCCAGGATTTCCATCGCCCGGTCTCTCATCCATTCCATCATTTTCAGATCGTTCGGATGATCCCGGTAAGTCATGCGCAGAGCCGCAAGCCCCCACGCGTCTTTGACCTCGGGATCGAGGGAGAAGCCGTTTGTTTCAACGGGGAGAGAAGACCCGTGGCAGAAAATCTCAAGCGTGCGGGTGAAGTTGTGATGCAACGCTTGCTTGAATTCCTTTCCCCAGCGGGGGGTTCCCGGAGGCAGGCCGCCACTCGCGAAGCCAATCGGCGTCCAGTCAAAGCGCGCGTCGAGGCCGCCTCCGCCATAGAAACCGGTTTTTGCGGGATCCAGTTCGTAGAAATCGTGAATGATGCGGCTGACACAGAATCCCTTGTAGTCGTTGATCGGCTCGTCAAACACGGCGAAGGCCATCGCGGCGCTGTTCAGCATGAGGTACTTTCCGACCAGTCCGCTCGCGTTGGCTAAACCGTTGGGAAATTGATTAGAAGCGGACAGCAGCAGCAGGCGCGGCGTTTCCGCACCATTCGCGCAAACGACGACGGCCTTTGCTTTCTGCATGTGTGTTGCGCGTTTTCCGTCGAAGTACACGGCTCCGGTCACTCTGCCGGTCTTGTCTGTCTCGATTTTGTGAACATAGCAGTTCGGGCGGATCTCGCAGCGGCCCGTGGCTTCGGCCACGGGAATCATCGCCGAGAGCGAACTGGACTTAGCGCCAAACTCACAACCGAACCCAAGGCAAAAGCCGCAATTCATGCAAGCGCTCCGGCCGGGCCGAGGGCGAGAGAGAATCGCCATCGGAGCGGGAAACGGGTGATAGCCGAGCTTGCGCGTAGCGCGCTCGAAGATTACTCCGGAACCCTTGACCGGGAGTGGCGGCATCGGGTAAGGCTTGGATCTCGGCGGGTCAAAGGGACTCGCGCCGGCCAACCCCGATACGCCGACTTCCCAGTCCACCTTGGTGTAGTAAGGCTCCAAGTCGGCGTAACGGATGGGCCAATCGACGAAACCTGTTCCCGGGATTTCGCCGACCTTGCTCCTTTCGATGAAGTCAATTTCGTGGAAGCGCCAGAAATTAGCGGTGAAGTGCACGGTGCTGCCGCCAACGCAGCGGCCGTAGAGGACGCAGTTTTGCTGCCGCGCAGTATCTTCGGGCGTTTTGCGAAAGGTGGTCGTCTGAAGCGTGGGATCGTTGGTGAGCTGGTGCAGAGTCATCACCTCGAGCTCGTTGTGAGAGAACTCAGGCTCCTTCAGGTACGGGCCCTGTTCGAGCACGACAACGCGAAACCCGTTGCTTGAGAGTTCTTTCGCGAGCACGCCGCCGGCGGCTCCGGAGCCGACGATGACAAAGTCCACCTCGTCCGAAGTCTTGTAGCTGACTCTGCTATCCATCATCGCTTATCCGTCTCGGGCGAATTTGCCTGCCAGCCCGGGTAGTCCCGGTCGTAAAAACCAAACGGCGGCGAAAAGCTGTGAGCCGGATCGCGGCCGATGACTTTCCATCCGACGTAGTCGCGGTTGGCGCCCGCTTCAGGGTCGAGCAGGAAACCGAAGAGGGTATGCGTCCAGATGATTCGCGGAAAATCAGAACCGGCCGAGGCCACGGCGTTTCTACGCGAGCCGGGCCGCGGACTCACTTCGGACATCATTTCGGCGACGATCTGCTGCTGCTGCTCGGGTGTGGCGTCGCTGATGTTTCGAATCCCGGGAAACAACTCGGCGGCAATGCGGCTCACGTCGGCAAGCCCTTTTTCATAGACCGGACGGGTATCGCTCGCGAAAGTCTTAAGAGCGCGATCGATGAAGTAGACTACGCCGGCTTCGCGCGCGCCGGGTAATTCATCCGTGGGAATGATCTGCGAAGTAATGGCTTCGATTTGTTTGGCCTGCTCGGGGGTGAGCACTTCGAAGGCTTGCGCGCCGTTGCCCTTGCCCTTGGCGGCTTCATGGGCATGCTGCGCCGCCCCGAGGAC
>DATFTB010000286.1:0-10301 GCA_035262325.1 Candidatus Acidiferrum sp. | reverse complement strand
ATGCGCGCGGCTGCTGGAGTGATGGGCTTGAGCGTAGCGCCGACGGCTGAAGTCGAGATCGGACACGACACGCCTTGTGACCTGCGGCCGGATCCATCCGAACAACAGCCCGCCGGAGCACCGCCGGCATTTGGTACCGGGCCGGGAACGGGACCGGTGCCGACTCCGACGACATTCGCTGAAGCCGAAAAGCTCGTGCAAGTCCAGTTGAGCGAAGCGGAATGCGCACAGGCAGCCAAGAGTTGGCGCGGCAACATGTCGCAGCTGTATGAGCGGAGGACCGGGCCCCGTAAAGTGGAGTTGGGACCGACGGCCGCCCCCTTTTCTCGTACGGTGAGCGTGTTGCCGGGGGAAAAGGTGACTGTGACGCGCAACCGCTTCGTGCGGAGCGAGAGCGATCCTGGGCCATTGCCCGACAAAGAAGAGGACATCGCGTTTGCGCCCGTGACGAAGCTCTCGCGCTGGGTCGAGCAGAAGAGACTGAGTTCGGAACGGCTGACGCAAATCTACCTGAAGCGCATCGGTCAATACGATCCGAAGCTGCGTTGTGTAATCACCTTGACAGAAGAGCTGGCGCTTGAGCAGGCGCGCAAGGCCGACGCGGAAATTGCGGCGGGACGGTATCGTGGGCCGCTGCACGGTATACCGTGGGGCGGCAAGGATTTGCTGGATACGGCGGGAATCCGTACAACGTATGGCGCGGAACCGTACCGCGATCGTGTGCCAAAGGACGACGCGGCTGTTGTAAAGAGACTCGACGCGGCGGGGGCGGTACTCATCGCCAAGCTGAGTTTGGGAGCACTGGCGCTGAACGACATCTGGTTCGGCGGGCAAACGATGAATCCGTGGCTGCTCGAAGAGGGCGCGTCGGGCTCGAGCGCGGGGCCTGGCGCGGCAACGGCAGCGGGGCTAGTGGGATTCGCGATCGGCAGCGAAACCGGAGGAAGCATCGTCGCGCCTAGCATGCGGTGCGGTGTGACCGGACTGCGGCCCACGTATGGACGCGTGCCGCGGACGGGAGCGATGACACTGTGCTGGTCACTGGACAAGTTGGGGCCGATGGCGCGAAACGTCGAGGATACGCTGCTGGTACTGGTCGCCATCACGGGACCGGACGCGGGAGATGTTTCGAGCGTGCCGAGCATGCTCGACTTTGACGCCGGCAAAAGCGTGAAGGGCTTGCGTGTTGGCTACTTCCCTGCCTGGATGAAGGAGGCGCCGGCAACAGACGTGGATCGCGCGGCGCTTGAGACGGTGAAAAGAGTCGGCATGGTGCCGGTCGAGGTGTCCATACCGGACTGGCCGTATCAATCCCTGGACCTGATTTTGTTCGCGGAAGGAGCGGCCGCGTTTGAGCAATTGACGCTCGGCGGCGGGCTGAATCAGTTGCGCGAGCAAACCTACGATGCTTGGCCGAATATTTTCCGGCAGTCGCGATTCTTGTCGGCCGTGGATTTCGTGCAGGCGGACCGTTTGCGCCGAAAAGTATGCGAGGAAATGGCCCGAGTCTTTGAGCAGGTGGACTTGCTGCTGGTGCCGTCGTTGCGTGACGACATATTGACGATCACGAATCATACGGGACACCCGTCGCTCACGATGCGAGCGGGATTTGTGGAGGTAGCAGAGGCCCGAACGGATTGGGCCCCGGACCCCTCGCGGCCGTTGCCGAGGTTTTCGCCGCCGCGGCGCGTACCGCACGGCGTCACGCTGATCGGACGGCTATTCGATGAGGGAACCGTCGGAAACGCCGGACTCGCGCTCGAGCGCGCCTTTCGCGTAGTGGACGCACGTCCGGCGGGATTTTAAGCAGGCGTTCGCCACACGTCTGGGATCGAGGGGCAGCTAATTGGTCTCAAAGTGGAAGATGTCTACGACCACCTCTGTCTTGCGATTGAGAAGGACTATATGGCCACCGATGAACACGTGTGCGCAGTCGGGCGGCGGCGGAGGTAGGCGACGCTCCAGCTCCTCGGGACAGGGGTACATACGCTTTTGCAGACCTGGCGGAAGTGTGCCCCGGACGACTAATTGCTTTTCCAAACCGGGGGGCAGCTGGTCCTTCTTGGCGAGCCCGGGAGGGAGATGGCCTTGGTGTTGGGTGTACCAGCCGCGGATCTCCTCCTCGTGATGCCTGTAGTGGTAGTCGCGATCATCGTCGCGGGCCTCCTGGTAATGTTTATCGTGCCCCTTGCCGTGTCCGTTGCCGTGATCCTGTGCTAACGCGGGCCAGCTAGAAACAAAGAGAACTCCAACGAAGCCGATGAATATCGATCGTGAGGTTTTCACAAATCTCTCCTGAAAAAAGTCGGGCTACTTCGAGAGTAGTGGTCGACCGGCTGCGCAACAAGCGGGCCCGGCCAAGGAACAGGATTGTCCGGGCGGTGACATTGACCGTTGGTACAGCTAGTCTGGCCGGCTCAGGAGCAACCGGCGAAATCGATACGCGCAACGTCGGTGGTAGCGCTTGCGGTTACCTGAAGCGGCTGATTGTTGGCGTCTTTCGCGGTGGTCAATTCCGCAGGCGAGCAGTCTGGCAGACCGCCGCTCATCGGGAGCGCCGCAATCGCGTCGACGGTGAAAAACACGCTGCCGGGAGCCGGAGCGGCGTAGGAAAAGCCTGAAGCGGAGAACACGGCGACACTGGGATTGCTGCCGGGCACGACGAGCGTGTAGCCAGAACAATTGGCGTTGGCCGGGCTGCCAACGGGGCAGGCAGTGCTGGTCGAAATGGAAATGAGCCCCGTTGACGCGATCGCGGGAGTCGTAGGGGTAGCGGGAATGCTCTCGAGCGGAATCGTGAGCTGCCGGTTCGCGGGCATGCCCGCGTTGAAGGAAATGCCCTGGAGGGCGGAGAGGCTGACGTCGACCGAAGCGCCACCGGAAGAGGTACTGGCGGTTACTACGCCCATAAGAACGGCAGGAGAAGATGCGCCGGCTTCGGCGACTAGCGGAATCGTATTCAGATTCGTGCCGTTCGGGACGTTCACGACGGAAGTTGCGTTGTAGGGAAGATTGTTGGGGCCGATGGCCACGATGACGATGTCGAAAGTGCCCGGGGGCAAGGGGCAGAACCGGAAATTGCCGTTTGAGTCTGCAGCCGTTTCCATGACGATGCGGTCGATGCCGGTGGAATCGGGCATCTCGGCCGCGACAAGGACCGTGCCGACGATCGGTGCTTTGCTGAGGGAGTCAACGACCTGGCCACCGATGCCGGAATTGTTCGGACTGACCTGGCCGGCACTCAGCGTCGGTTTTAGACGGAACCTTCCATTGCCCTCCTCGACGATGGAAGCGCAAGCATTGAAATCGATGTTGACATCGACGCTCTGACCAGCCGAAACCTGGATCGGGCCACCAACGATCTGTCCGGGCGGAATCTTGAGACCGGTGTTGGCCTGGCTGCTTAGCTGCAATTCGTGAGCGGAACCGTCATTGAGGACCACGCAGTTGTAGCCGTGGCCAGCGCAGGCATTGTTCGAAGGAACCGCGTCGCTAGCGCCAGGCGCATTGGAGACGAGAAGCAGACGAATCTGCTGGTAGCTGCCGGCGGGGAGACTTGCTGAGCCGAGCTGCGCCAGGATGCAGTTGGTCTCAGCCGCAGAAAAGAGATCGATCTGCATGGGCTGGTTTCGAAGTTGCGGCGCTAGTTCCTGCCAGCCGGAGCTCGAATCCGTGGCGTGCGGGTCGACGTGAGCCTCGACCGAACGGACGGTGATGTAGACGTGTTCGAAACTTCCGTTCGGGTTTTTGCAACTGGGGGGATCGCTGACGGATACCACGATTGTGCCCATTCCGTTGCCCGGCTTGGACATGGAGGAGCTGCCACCGCCACAGCCGCCCGCCATACTGACGAACAGCAGGAGTGGTAAGGCACAGGGCCAGGATAGCGGGCAAGGCCACGCACACAAGCGCAAGCTTTTCATGAGTTTCCCCAGGCAAGGCCCGAGGCACAGGGGGAACCATCTCTTACCAGCCCGAATCCATTGATCTACAAGGCGTTATAGATTCGTTGGGGAACAGGACGCAGGGAAGAAGTTCAAGTGGTGAGAAGATTCGTCGTACCAGTATACCAGTACTGCAAACCGTGGCGGCATTTCGGGGGTCCTACTTCTTGACGGCCCGGTCTTTGAGCAGGTTTTTGAGCTCGGACATGAACTCCTGGACGTCCTTGAAATCCATGTACACACTCGCGAAGCGAACGTAGGCGACTTTGTCGAGCTTTTTGAGACGATGCATGATCATTTCCCCGATTTCCGTGGTGGTCAGTTCGCGCTCGGTGGCTTCGTGGACCACGCCCTCGATTTCGTCGACGATGGCTTCGAGCTTGGGCGTGGGAACCGGGCGTTTTTCGCAAGCCTTGAGGAGTCCCTGGAGGATCTTCTGGCGCTCGAAGCGTTCGCGGCGGCCATCTTTCTTGATGACCATGTAGGGAATTTCGTCGATGCGTTCGTAGGTGGTAAAGCGCCTTGCGCATTTGAGGCATTCGCGGCGACGGCGGATGGTGTCGCCGCTGCGGCCTTCCCGGGAATCGATTACCTTGTCATCGAGGTGCGCGCAGAAGGGACACTTCACTCGGTGGTTTCTCCTGGTGTTAGGAGCATATTACAGGAAGTGGGGGCCGTGAAGCAGTGAGCGTGAAAGGGTTTCGAGCCGACTGAGTCTTCGAATCGTGGTGTGGCTCACACGTTGCCGCGTGCTCTCTCGCGCCCCGTGGCCGGCCTTTACACGGACGCGGAGGGCGGGTGGGCGATTTCGGCGTCGATTTGCTGGGCCTCTTGCTCGCGGAGGCGGCGGAGTTCGGCAAGGGACAGTCCTTCCTTGAGGAGAAGCGGAATGCCGGCGAGCGAGCAAGAGGCAAACGTAACCAGCCACAGGACCATGGCTGCGGCAACAGCGTCTTCTTGTCCGATGCCGTACAGATGGGTGAACGCCACGATCGCTAGCGCTTGCGCGCCGCCACCGACACCCGGCAACTGCACCGCCGAGCCGACCATATTGAACACCAAGACGAGCATAGAATCGGCGAAGGTAAGCGTCGCGAGACGCCCGCCAAAACTCCGGATGACCAGGTAATACACAACCACGACAAGGAGCCAGTGGAACAGGGAAAGGACGATTGCGGCAAGAAGATCGCTCCACGTCTTGATCGTCTGCACGCCACGCGAGAAACCGAGCAGGATGCGCGCGAAGCGGGCCCGCCATCCGTGAGCACGGAGCCAGACCTCGATGCGGCGCTCGAGAACAGCGGAACCGTGAAAACGAAGATAGACGAGGGCGGTGATGGCCGCGATGGCAATCAGAGAAAAGACCGTGCCGGCCGTGCGCGCTCCTTTCTCGAAAGCCCCCGCAGTGGCACCCTGAGCTGCGAGGGCGCGCGACGATTCGAAGATGAACAAACCAACGGAGGCGAGAACGGCGGTGGAAGCGGCGTCCAGAATGCGCTCGAGCGCATAGACGCCGAATGCGTCAGCGACGGGGATTTTGTCTTTCCGGGAGATAAGCAGGGGACGGACGGGCTCAGCGGCTCGTCCTAAGAGGAAGAGCGCGCTGAAACCCGCTAGAGTCATGGCATAGATGTTCCAAAAGCGAGCCTGCCCGACATGGGCCTGGAATCTCTGCCAGCGCAGGGCGCGGACCGCATAGCAGGCGTAAATGGCGACGACGGAGAAAAACAGGTAAAGGTAGTTTGCGCCGCGGATGGCGTCCCAAAGTTTGGCGCCGCTGAATTGGCCGAGGTGCAGGGCAGCGCGAGCGTGATACAGGAGATAGCCGATGATGAGAAGCCCGAGCGCAAGCAGCAGCCACTTCCTCGACTTGGCATCCATAAGGGGAGGGTAATTGCGGACAGCCGCCAGGTCAAGAGACGTAAGGGGAGCAATTCCAATGCCTTGTAACGGGGTCGGGAGGGGGGTAAGATGCGGCACGGTAGCTCGTGGCGGTACGTCAAGGGAACATTTCGGGAGCATTTTACGTTCCACGATTTGGCAGGCCAAGGAGCCCTGCAAGGGGTAAAGCCTGAGCGGGTATCTGGAGTACGAGGCTGAGAACGCTTGGAGCAGGATGCCCATCTGGTCCAACAATGTCTCCAGGGCGATGGCTCGGCCTGGGAAGAACTTGTGCGCCGCCACTCGCGGCGGGTCTTCAACGTTTGTTACCGGTTCGTGGGCAACCGGACGGAAGCGGAGGATATTTCACAAGAAGTGTTTCTGAGGGTTTACAAGACGCTCGGGAGTTACCGTTCAGCGCACGGAGGATTCGCGACCTGGATGACCAGCGTGACACGCAATCTGCTGATTGATCATTACCGGCGCACGAAGCGGGACCGCTTGACGGATTCACTTGACGACGCGATGCCCGTGGTGGAGAACAAGGAGTCGGTGGCCAGGCGCCCGGACGAGCAAGCGCTGCTCGGAGAATTGAGCGGCCAGGTGCAATCGGCGTTGACCAAGCTATCTCCGGAATTGCGGGAAGCCGTCATCCTGCGAGACCTGCAGCAACTGGAGTATGCGGAGATTCAGCAAGTGCTCGGCGTGCCGGAAGGAACCGTAAAGTCGCGAATCAACCGGGGGAGAATCGAGTTGGCGCGGCTGTTGCAACAAATGGGGGTACGGCCCTCATGAAAACGCCCACAACGGCCGGGAATTTGGTATTTGTAGAGGCAAGGGTGGCCTTGCCTGTGGGGGTCGAGCCATGACCTGGACCTGCGATCAAGTCGAAGCGCGATTGAGTGACTATCTCGACGGCCTATTGGCGGGAGCGGAGAAAGCCGAGTTCGAGAAACACGAGCAGGAGTGTGCGCAGTGCGGGCCGCTGGTGGCGAGCGTAAAAAGCCTGGTCAGCGAAATGCGCGCGATGGCGCAGGTCGAGGTGCCGCCGAGGCTCGTCTACACCGTTCTTGATCAGACGCTAGGGCCACGCGAGACCGTAACCGGCTGGAAGGCCTTCCTGAATTTCATCCGCGGGCTGGCTTCCCCGAAGTTTGCCTACGGAGCTGCTAGCGTCATGGCAACGTTCGTCATATTGCTTGGCGCGTCTGGATTCTCGTGGCGGAAACCCAAGCTGGCGGACCTGTCGCCGACGAACGTGTACCTGAACGCGGACCGGCAGATTCATCTCGGAAAAGCGCGAGCCGTGAAATACCTTAGCGACCTGCGCGTCGTATACGAAATCCAGTCGCGGCTGCGCCAGGACCAGAACGAGTTGCAGTCCGCGCCGGAAGAGACGAGACCGAAGCCTACTCCCGAGAAAGACCCCGGCGAGACCGACGACCACAGCCGCGTGCCACCGAGACAACAGAACCGAGCAAATGAGATGGCCCGCCAGCTGGAGATGCTGGCGTCCGACTGGCCCCTGATCTGCGAGAGGAGCCATCGATGAATTGTGCGGTGCATCCAGATGTGGAGGCATCGGGGTATTGCCGCAACTGCGGCAAACCCATGTGTTCGACTTGCGTGCGTCCGGTGAAAGACGTGCTGTATTGCGAAGAGTGTTTGGCAGGTGTCATGGGACTTTCGACTCCACAGTCCCCGACGACGACCGAGGATCGCCCGTCGCAAGCGCCATTGCCGGTGCCTCAAGCGGGACTGCCCGCAGCCCCAAGTAAAGGAAACCCTGGAGTCGCCTTTCTGCTCGGACTGATCCCGGGACTCGGAGCGATCTACAACGGCGAGTACAACAAGGCGCTCATCCACATCGTGGTGTTTGCAGCGATCATCGTCGGGCTCAGCAGCGACGTTGCAGACGGCGGAGAGGTTGCGTTGGCGTTCGTGCTGGTGGGCTTCATTTTCTACATGGCCATAGACGCGATGCGGACGGTGAAGGCGCGAAATGCCGGCGAGACGGTACCAGACCCGCTCGAGTCCTGGAGCAAAACGAGACCAATCGGGCCATTGCTGTTGATCGGGCTCGGAGGCCTTTTTCTGCTGAACAATTTCGGATTCTTCGATTTTTTCCGCGTGCGGCAGCTGTTTTGGCCGCTGGTGCTGATCGGCGTCGGAGTATTGATGTTGCGGAACCGCGTCGGCGGGCAGAATTGAAGGGAGGAGTGCCATGAGCAACCGGGTCGGGTGTCGCTGCCAAAGCTGCACGATCCGAGGTCTGACCGGTCCGGCGGTCGTCATAACGATCGGCGTATTGTTTTTGCTGCACCAGGTGCATGGGGGTCGCTTTTATTTCGGAAATACGTGGCCCGTCATCTTGGTTGTCATGGGAATTTTGCTCCTGGCTTCGTCGATGGCGCCCCGCGAGGGACACATCGAGCCGCCTGCGAGTGTGACGCCCACGCCTCCGCCGCCGGGGGTTCCGCCCGCCAACCGGCCTCAAACGCCGTACCTCCCGCAGGGGCAATAACAGAATATGGCACGCACCCAGGCGCGCAGCAGCGGCTTGTTTTCGGGTTTGGTACTGCTCTCCGCTGGCATCCTGCTGCTCTTGCACAACTACGGACACCTGGACTTGCACGAGTTTTTCACTCGCTGGTGGCCGCTGTTGATTATTTTTTGGGGCATCGTGAAGTTGTACGAACGCACGGTCGGGCAAAAATTCGGAGGTGGCGGCGGAGGAATCAGCACAGGCGAGGTGTTCCTCGTGCTCGGGATGCTAGCGCTGATGGGAATGGTCGTGGCGGTGGACTACGGCAAGGAGAGGTTCGGCGATACGATCGAGGACATTCGGGGAGACAACTACTCGTTCGACCTCGACGTATCGCCAAAAGAGATTCCGCCGAATGCCCACGTCGTTGTGCGGACGACGCGCGGCGATATAACGGTACGCTCATCGGATGATGCGCAAATTCGGGTCACCGCCAAGAAGAATGTGAAGACCTGGAGCGAAACCGAAGCGGGACGCATCGCCAAGCCGGTGAATGTGGAAATCTCGAAGAACGGCGATACCTACGAGGTACACCCGACCGGATACGATCTGTCGGATGCGCGCATCAGCGTAGATATGGAGGTTACAGTGCCGAGAAAATCGACACTGACAATCAAAACGGACAAGGGGGACGTGACGGCGTCTGACTTGGCGGCCGATGTAGGCGTAACGGCCCAGAACGGCGACGTCGAAGTACGAGACACGGCAGCCGACGTGCTGATTGAAATGCGCAAAGGTGACGTGAAGGTGTCCGACACCAAAGGCGACGTGAAGGTTTCCGGCAAGGGCGGCGAGATCGAGGTAAGCAGCGCAGCGGGGAGCCTGACGGTGGACGGCGATTTTTACGGACCGGTGCGCGCAGACCGGATTGCGAAAGGCCTCCGGGTCGTATCGGCGAAAACGGATCTGACACTGTCGGCGCTTGCGGGACACATGGAAGCAAGTTCCGGCAATCTGGATATTGTGGACGCACCGGGGAATCTCGTCCTTCGGACGCGCGACATGGAAGTGAACGTCGAGAATCCGGGCGGCAAGGTAAGTATTGATAACCGCAATGCGCAGACGACGGTGCGGTTTTCTTCGGCGCCGAAGGACGAGGTGCAGATCGCGAATTCGTCGGCGGGGATTTCGTTGACGATTCCCGGGAGTTCCAGTTTCGAGATTGTCGCCGACTGCCGAAATTGCGAAATCGAGTCGGAATTTGCGGGTTTGGCAGCCGCGAAGAGCGAGTCTGGAGACGCGCATCTGGCGGGGAAATACGGTAGCGGGCACGGGGCGAAGATCACCCTGAAGACAAGCTACGGCAACATCGAGTTGCGGCGCTCGTCGATGGCTGTCCCGGCACCGCCGAAACCGCCAGCCCCCCCGCCGGCGCCTTTGCCGCCCCCGACCGAGCACTAGTGAGAACTCCCGGCAGGCCGGGCCGCGAGCGAAGCGGTCCCGAACGACCCTTTGGCTCCGGCGAACTTAGTCTGCGTGCGGCGGGGCTGAATCCAAGGCCACCATGCCTGATGGAATCCGTTAGTGGCCCGAGGGAAGCATCTGGACTTGAAAAGGAGGTCTGCTTACGGCTTGACGCATCGCTGCTCGCCAATGGCCCTCATTTTCGGCATTCCTCCGACAAGCGGCGCAGCTCGTCGAAGAACGCCGGATACGAGACGGCGGCGCAATCGGCGTCGAAGATGCGAGTTTCGCCCGAGGCCGCCAGAGCAGCAATCGCGAAAGCCATGGCGATGCGATGATCGCCCCGCGGCTCGATCTCGGCACCGAGGAGCTTTCCGGCCGAGCGCCCTTCCACGCGCAGGCCATCGGGTCGCTCCTCGACCTTTGCGCCCATGCGCTTGAGATTTTCAACAAGGGTAGCGATGCGGTCGCTCTCCTTAACGCGAAGCTCGCCGGCGTCGCGAATCTCAATTCCCTCCTCCGTGTAT
>DATFTB010000285.1:0-3485 GCA_035262325.1 Candidatus Acidiferrum sp. | reverse complement strand
CCACCAATGTCCGTCAACAAGGTCATCCTCGTCGGCCGTCTCGGTCGCGATCCGGAAACGCGCTTCACCACCGGCGGCCAGGCTGTCGCTAACTTTTCCGTCGCCACCGACGAATCCTACAAAGACCGCAACGGCGAGCGTCAGAAGCGCACCGAATGGCACAAAATCGTTGTATGGGGCAAGCAAGCCGAAATCGCTCAGCAGTATCTAAAGAAGGGCTCTCTCATTTTTGTCGAAGGTCGCATCCAGTCCCGCGAATGGCAGGATAAGGAGGGCCAAAAGCGCACCAGCTTCGAAATCGTTGCCAACAATTTCCGGATGCTCGGTGGGCGCGCTGAAGGCATGGCCGCCGGCGCCGTTGCCGGCTCCGGCCGTTCCGAGGACTTCGACCAACCCGGCGCTCACATCGAGGATTCCTCCGGCCCCGAGATAAACGACGAAGACATCCCCTTCTAAGCTTTCTCCGTTGCTGAGCTGCCCCCCGTCGGACGAAGTGTTTCTTGCAGCCAGATTCGTCCACCACCCTCGACTTCGTGCTCTTTTCTGGCTGCCGGCCCGTTGCCGCCGCCTTAATCCCCGACCCCGGCCCGAGCCCCAGAAACGCCCTCCCCATCCAAATGTGAACGCTCCCCAAAAAATACCCTCCCGCGCAAAACTTTTTGCCCCTTACTTTCGTCTTCGGTCTAGGAGCCCAGCCTAGCGAATGGTCCCAAGAGCATGCGCTGCTCCTGGCGCTGGCGAAGCGATATGCGCCCTCGCGTTCGTCCGGCGCCCCCTGCCGTATGTGCTCTCGATTCGTGTTGTCTCTCGCCGTACGCCCAAGTCGGCCAGGAGCCTGTGCGAACCGTTCCAACTCTTTTTCCTTGAGGGAGGACCGCCATGCACCGGAACCTTCGTCATCCCCATTCACCTGCCGCGGCCACTTGTTTCGCCTTTGTTTTCTGCCTCGTAGCCCCGCTCTCTGTGGCCCAGCAGCCCACCGCCAGCTCCATCCCCGAACTCAAATCGCGCGCAGAATCCGGCGATTTCTCCGCTCAAAATCAGCTCTCTCAATTCCTTCTCGATAAAGACCCTTCCGCCCCCGGCTATGATTCCGCTCTCTCCTGGCTCCGTGGCAACGCTTCCCAAACTAATTTCCACTCCCAATTCCTTCTCGGCTATCTCTACGAGCACGGTCATGGCGTTCCGCGCGACTACGCCCAGGCCGCCCGATACTATGAAGCCGCGGCCGACCAGGGTCATCACGCCTCTCAAAATAATCTTGCCGGCCTTTACCAGCACGGTCTTGGCGTTCGCAGGAATTTTTCCAAGGCTTTCGAGCTCTATCTAGCGGCCGCCCGCCAAAACGACCCTGTCGCCCAATCCAATCTCGCTGCGATGTACTACGGCGGACAGGGCACCCCGCGTAATTTCACCGAAGCCGCCCACTGGTTCCGCGCTGCCGCCGATACCGGCGACCCCGTCGGCCAGCATGACCTGGGCGTCCTCTACTACAAAGGCCAAGGCGTTCCGCTCGATTACAACGTTGCCGCGCACTGGGTAGCTCTCGCCGCACAACAGGGTCATCCATACGCCGCTTGCGACCTCGGCTACCTCTACGAAAACGGCCGAGGAGTGCCACTCGACTACGTCGCCGCCTACACCTGGTATTCCCGTGCGGCCGCCTCGGGCGACGCTCGCGCCGCGGCGCATCTCAAATCTCTTTCGCAAATCATGTCCCGCAGGCAGCTCGACGAAGCCAATTTGCTCGTCCCTTCGCAAACCTCACAGCCCTGGCCCCGCTCCGCCTCCTCACCGTCCCTCTCCCTGCTCCCCAATCCCTGAACCCGTAAGCGCAACAGCGGGTGGCACGGTGTAATCTTCCTGTTCGCCCGACGGAGCCACCGCCGACTCCCCCAACGAAAAAACGCCTGCTTTCAACGAAACTTTTTCCGTTTTTATTCGTCTTGATTGTTAACAGCCTAAAAGCGATGTGGTCTCAGGTTCGCTGCACGTTGGCGCATCACGAATGGGGTGTCTTTCGCTTCCTCCTGTTCGCATCGCACCTTCTCGCGGCACCGTCGCTGCAGGTGTGCTCCTGCTCGAGCTGTCTAGCACCTCCGTATCGCACCGGAGGCGTCGCCCCATGACCCGCGGAGCACTCCTCGGAGGATCACATGTTGGCCCCGTTCTGTCGCTGCAATTCCTCTTTCGCAGTCGCACTCGTTCTTCTCAGCTTTCTTGTAGCGCCGTCTCTATGTCCTTCCGCGCCCGGCCCGCGACAAACGCCGGTCGCCCCTGCTTCCGTCCCCGAGCTGGAAGCTCGCGCAGACTCGGGCGATCCCGCCGCTCGCCATGAACTGGCCATTTTCCTGATCTCCTCGGATCCTTCCGCTCCGGGCTTCGATCGAGCGCTTTCCTGGCTCGAGTCACTCGCCTCGAAAAATGTGCCTGACGCCCAATTCCTTCTCGGCTATTTCTATGAACACGCCAAGGGTCTCCCGCGCGATCTCAGCAAAGCGCTCGAAAATTATTCAGGCGCTGCCAGTCAAGGCTATCCCCCTGCCGAAAACAATCTCGGAGCTCTCTATCACTACGGCCTCGGCGTCCCTCAAGACTTCGCCGTGGCCCTTCGCTGGTATCGCGCTGCCGCCCTGCACGGCAACGCTGCCGGGCAGCTCAACCTCGGCACTTTCCACTACCTCGGCTACGCCACTCCGGTCGACTACACCGCGGCCACCAAATGGTTTCGCGCCGCGGCCGAACAAGGCCTTGCCCCCGCCCAAGACAGCCTCGCTCACTGCTATCTTAAAGGCGTTGGCGTGACAGCCGACTACGCGCAAGCCGCACACTGGGCACGTCTCGCCGCGGATCAAGGAAATCCTCGCGCTTTCGCGCTTCTCGGCTATCTGTACGAAACCGGCAAGGGACTTCCTCTCGACTACGTTTCCGCCTACGCCTGGTATTCCCGCGCTGTCGCGGCTGGTGATGCCTCCGCTTCCGATCGTCTGAAATCTCTGTCTCAAATCATGACGCGACGCCAGATCGACCAGGCCGATTCCCTCGTGTCCGCGCGGTCCATTCCTGCTCAGCACGGCTCCGATCTTTCCGCCTCATCCCCCAACTCTCTTTTCCCCAACCCCTGAGAGTATGGCCGGGCAGCTGATGCTGCGCCCGACCTCGACACGACCTTCCGATAGAATTGCGGGCGCGGACTGCTTCTTTTAAGTGGCAGGTAAGCCCGCTGCCGTTAGCCAGAGTGCCTATTGCCGGGCAACACTCTTCGGTGGCAGTCGCGAGAAATGTTTTGCATTTAGAAGCCGTTCCGTTGACGGAACGGAGTACGTCACTTATCCGTCTTTGA
This sequence comes from Candidatus Acidiferrum sp., assembly GCA_035262325.1. Classification (GTDB taxonomy): domain Bacteria; phylum Acidobacteriota; class Terriglobia; order Acidiferrales; family UBA7541; genus Acidiferrum. The sequence continues at coordinate 142 of DATFTB010000285.1, read as the reverse complement.
GGTATGGGCAGCCGAATGCTGCCGGATGGAATCCTTCAGATCCCCGCCAAGCCATCCTGCCACTGTCCGCGATCCTGTTCCTCCGTCCAGTTGTTCCCATCGTTCTTGACCGCCAGACTATTTGCGCCATGTCCTCTCGTTC
>DATFTB010000284.1:0-19139 GCA_035262325.1 Candidatus Acidiferrum sp. | reverse complement strand
CAACGTCGTGTGGCACGCCGCAAGAAGGGTTCACATCGTCGCCGCAAAGCTGTTGTTTTGTTACGCAAGATTCACCAGCACATCTTCAACCAGCGCAACGACCAGCAGCACAAACTGGCTCGCATGCTGGTGCGCCAGTTCGGAATGATTTTCGTCGAAGACCTGAACGTGAAAGGCCTTGCTGGCGGAATCCCCTAAGTCTTGTCTGGAGTTGGAGTGCAGGCTGACGGTTCTCGACTCCGGGGGGACAGCAGCATCTTGCTGAGACTAGGGCACCTAGCTTCTTGATAACGAGCCGAACAACCGCTCGACGCCCTGCTCGAATGCCAACGCCGGCGGGATCAGGCTCAGCACCAGATGGCCTTCTGAAGGAAAGTCGTAGAAATGACCGGGATGCACGATGACCCGGTGTTTCTCGAGAAGTCCGATTGCCACGTCTTCGTCGGAGCGATCCTCGTCTATTTTCAGCACCGCATACCAGCCGCCGTCGGCGTCGAGCAGTTGTGTTGAGTTTCCCCGGGCAATGGCGGATTGCAAAAACGAACGATTGCTCCGAATGCGTTCGAGCAGTTGCGGTCGAAGGGAGTGACGTTGCGCGAGAAGCGAGGGAAAAGCCAGCTGTGTTGCAGCGTTCAGGGAAAGGAACGTGTCCGCAATGACCTCGAGGCGATCAAGAGCCGGGCGCACCAGGGCCTCTGACCCGGTTGTGGCCACCCAGGCGACCTTCATTTGCGGCAACGCGGCGATTTTCGAGAGACCGCTCAGCGTGAAGGTCAAAGAATCGTGGTTCGTGGCAAAGGTTCTGCGGAGCGAACCATTAAAGGAAAAATCGAGAAAAACTTCGTCCACAATCAGGGCGAGATTTCGTTCCTGACACAATTGATTGAACTGCCGCAACTCCTCCTCGCGCAGGTAAGAGCCTGTGGGATTATTCGGATGGACCAGCAGAATCGCGCGCGTGCGGGGTGTCAGCGCGTCGACAACCGAGTGGAAATCGACGAACCAGCCGCCGGCGTACTCGAGTGCGTAGGGAATCAGTGCCACATCCTCGAGGTCGGCCAGGAAGTCAAAAAGAGGATAGCTCGGCTTAGGTACCAGGATTTCCTCGTGCGGATTGCAAAGCAGCCGAAAGACATAAGAATAGGCCTCGCTGGTGCTAGCGGTGAGGACCAGGGATTCCGGATCGACGGCGGCCTGATGGTCGTCACGGTAGTAGCGCGCCACCTCCTCACGCGCCGACAGAAGCCCCTTGGGCTGGGGATCGTAGGCAAGTGCCGCCGGGTTATGAAATGCCTCAAGGATCGTGCTGCTATCGTAGGCAAAGCCGCATAGCGTGGGATTCGAGACCGTGAGGTCGAGAATCGGCTCTCGCGAAGAGCGCGCCGCTTCGAGGGCTTGAGTAAACCTGTTGGGAGAAAGCTTCCAGTTGGTCCGTTGAGAAAACATGCGAGAGGAGACGATAGCACACACCTCGGCGGCTGCCATGTCAGCACGTATTCCTCGAATGTACATGGCCTTGCCCTGACGCACTGGAGAGGGTTTTGCGTGGCGGCTCTCGTGCCTGACAACCCTCAAACGAGGTACAACAGGAAGCTGCGGCTGCGTCCTCCTGAAGACTTTGCGATAATCCGAGCATGGCAGAAGCGGCTCGAGTAGACGTTGTGCGAAAAGCCATCGAGATTACCGGCATCGTGCAAGGCGTCGGATTTCGCCCATTTGTCTACCGCTTGGCGAATGAATGCAACCTGGTGGGTTTCATCGCCAATACGCCGGCGGGCGTAAGCATTGAAGTGCAGGGCGACACCGAAAATGTCGAACGCTTTCTCGAGAGGCTGCCGAAGGAGATCCCTCCTTTGGCAAGGCTTACCTCGTTTGTTCCACGCGACGCCGAGCCCAGAGACGATCCGGTTTTTCGCATTCTTTCGAGCCGGCTGGATGCCCCGCCGAAAGCGCTTATTTCGCCTGACGTGGCCGTCTGCGGCGAGTGCCTGCGCGAAATGATGAATGCGCGCGACCGCCGTTTTCGCTACCCCTTCATCAACTGTACGAATTGCGGTCCGCGGTTCACCATTATCCGCGACGTTCCTTACGACCGCGCGCGCACCTCGATGGCTTCCTTCAAAATGTGCGGCGCGTGCCGGGCCGAATACGATGATCCGGCCAATCGAAGGTTTCACGCGCAGCCTAATGCTTGCTGGGATTGCGGGCCGCAGCTTCAGCTCTGGTCTGCCCTCGGGTCGCGCAAGGATGTAGTGGAACCGCTCCGCGAGGCGACTCGCTTGATCGAGCAGGGCGGCGTTCTTGCGGTAAAAGGGCTCGGCGGATTCCATCTCGCTTGCAACGCCAAGAATGAATCGGCGGTGAAGCGTCTACGCGAGCGGAAGGAGCGCGTGGAAAAGCCCTTCGCCATAATGGTTCGGCGCATCGAAGACGTGGAACGGTTCTGTGATTTGGTTGAGCCCGAGAAAAAACAGTTGCTCTCCTGCGCGCGGCCGATCGTGCTTCTTCCGAGAAAACATGATTCCGGCATCGCTGACGCCGTTGCTCCTCGAAACCGCTTCCTGGGCGTCTTCCTGCCGTATACCCCGCTCCATCACTTGCTTTTCGTGAGCGGCAAATTCGATGCGCTGGTGATGACAAGCGCGAATGTCAGCGAGGAGCCGATCGTCATCGACAACCAGGAGGCAGCGCAGCGGCTTCAGGGCATCGCTGATGCTTTTCTCGTGCACGACCGCGAGATCGTGCGACGTTGCGACGACTCCGTGGTGCGTGTCTCCTCGGGCCGGGTCCAGCAATTGCGCCGGTCGCGCGGGTTTGTCCCGGTGCCGGTTGCCCTTGAGAGGGAATCGAAACCAATTCTTGCCGTGGGTGGAGAACTCAAAAACACGATTTGCGTGGTGCGCGCCGGCGAGGCGTTCCTCAGCCAACACATCGGCGACCTCGAGAATCTCGAAAGTTACAAATTCTTTGGAGAAGCCGTCGAGCATCTGCAGCGCATTCTTGAGGTGCAACCCAAGGTCGTGGCCTACGACCTTCACCCGGACTATTTCTCCACAAAATGGGCGCTCGGGCTGCCGGATGTCGAGCTCGTCGGCGTACAGCATCACCATGCGCACATTGCCGCCTGCATGGCCGAGAATCATCTGGATGGCAAGGTCATCGGCATTGCGCTCGATGGCACCGGTTACGGGATGGACGAAGCCATCTGGGGCGGAGAGGTTCTCTTGGCCGATTACCGGGCTTTCGAACGCACAGCGCACCTCGAATACGTTCCCTTACCCGGTGGTGCCGCGGCGATTCGCGAACCGTGGCGTATGGCCGTGAGCTATCTGGTAAAGCACTATGGCAAGGAGCTCGGCGGATTGAAGCTTTCTTTTGTGCAGGCGCTCGATCCGAGCCGCCTGCTGATTGTCTTGCAGATGATTGATCGCGAAATCAATTCGCCACGCACGTCGAGCTGTGGCCGCCTGTTTGACGCCGTTGCCGCCCTCGCGGGCGTGCGCTCCACGATCAACTACGAAGCGCAGGCGGCCATCGAGCTGGAAATGGCCGGCCACGAATCCACCGACGAAGGCGCTTATCCGTTCGATCTTCTTCCCGACGGCTCGGGCTGGCAAATCGGCACAAAGCCGCTCTTTGAGGCGCTGCTGCGCGATCTTGCGGCCCGCTCTGAGGTGAAAGACATCAGCCGGCGCTTTCATCGAGGCCTTGCAATGCTTTTTGCAGGCCTCTCGGAGAAAATCCGCGAAAGCAGCAAATTGAATCGCGTCTGCTTGAGCGGAGGCTGTTTCCAGAATTCACTTCTCTTTGGAATGCTTTTGGGCGCGCTGCGCGAACGATCCTTCGAGGTGTACTTCCATGCGGAAGTGCCCGCGGGAGACGGTGGCGTCAGCCTCGGCCAAGCCTTGATTGCCGCCAATCGCTCCTAGCGCCGCCTTTCGGTGTGGTTCGAAGGCCGTGTACGGCTGGGCTTGATGAGGGTCGGCGGGCGGCGGTTTTGCTTGCCCTAGCGCGTCCCGTATTTTCGGCTGGAAGTGATTCCCTTGCCTTCGGTGACCGTGATGGTTTGGCCGGCCGCGGCATTCGAAAGCGTCTCCACCCGCCCCGAGGGCCACCGGATCTCAACCGAATCGGCGCGATCGTGTTGCGCGAGACCATAGGTCAACACCAGTTCGCTCGCGGAAAGATAACTCGACCCGCTACGCAACATCTGCGACTGCCAATCGCTTCCCGCGGTTACCTTCACAACGGCCCCGATTCCGTCGCGGTTGGATACTGTGCCCACGAGCTTTAGCCGGAGGCTCCTACTCGTCGCTGCCGTTCCGCTGGCCTCGTTCTCGAATAGGTAGACCGGGCCGCCATTCGTCGAAAGGAGCAGGTCCAAGCGGCCGCGATTGCCGATATCGGCGTAGGCGGCGCCACGCCCGACACGAGGTGCTGCGAAAGCGGACCCAAGGCTTTTCGTGACTTCCACGAAATCGCCCTTTTCCATATTGCGGAAAAGATGCGGCGGCATCGCATATTTGACGTTTGGTTGCACCCGCTGGATGTCGCTGTCAATGTGTCCGTTGGCGATGAGGATATCGGGCCAGCCATCGAGATCATAGTCGAAGAAAAAGCAGCCGAAGCCGAGGGTCAGCAGGGAAGCGCGGCCAATTTCCGAACGCGGCGCTTCATCGACGAACAGTCCTCTTCCTTCGTTGTGGTAAAGCGACAGCATCTGATTCGAAAAATTCGTGATCAGCAAACTCGTTGCCCCGGAGCGATCATAATCTACGGCATCGACACCCATCCCTGCCCGTGCCACCCCGTCTTCGCTGAATGCCACGCCTGCTACGACGGCTTTCTCCGTGAAAGTGCCATTGGCGTTGTTCCGGTAAAGCTTGTTTGGCTGCGTGTCATTCGAGAACAGCAAATCCGGCCAGCCGTCGTTGTCGTAGTCCAGCAGCGCAATACCAAGTGTCTTCGAAGTCTTGTCCCCCAGGCCGGCTTTCTTGGTCACGTCCTCAAATGTGCCGTCGCCGCGGTTGTGCCACAAGCGTACGGCCGTTCCCTTGTAGGATTCGGGCGTGCAGTACGATTTGCTCTTTCCGTCTAGCGTACAATACAAGTCGCCGTCCAAGGTCCATTCGACGTAATTTGCAACCACTAGATCGAGCTTGCCGTCTTTGTCGTAATCCACCCATGCCGCGCTGGTGCTGAACTCCTTCGGTCCGAGCAGCCTGGCTTTTTGCGTGACATCGCTGAACGTCCCGTTGCCATTGTTGTGCAGCAGGCGGCTCTGCCCCATCGCGGTGATGAACAGGTCGTCGTAGCCGTCGTTGTCGTAGTCGCCGACGGCCACACCCATGCCAAAAATTTCGATGTCCACACCCGCTTTGTGGGTTACCTCGGTGAAAGTGCCGTCGTGGTTGTTGTGATATAGCTTCGGCGTGCTGTGTTTCGCTGGTTGCCCGGGCCAGTCTGTGCCGTTCACCAGAAAAATATCGGGCCAGCCATCGTTGTCGTAATCGATGAACGCCACTCCGGGGCCCATCGTCTCCGGCAGGTATTTCTTGCCGAAGGCCCCGTTGTTGTGCAAAAAATGAATCCCGGCCCGCTGCGTAATATCCCGAAAAGTGATGCCGGCGGCTCTGTCCGCACCCTTCGGGGCTTGCGCGAAGCACCCCGCCGCGCTCAGCTCGAGCGCCAACAAAGCGATTGCTCTTTTCACGCGCTCTCTGCCTCCGCCTCGCGGCCAACGCCGAGCGCATCGGCAACGCGGTTGATATAGTTGAACCACGAAGCGATTAAAGTAATCTGCAGAATCCCGCGGTCGTCAAACCCGACCGCGCGAAGCTTCTGGTGATCTTCCGGGCGGCACTGGGTCGCATCATGCGTGAGTTTCACGGCGTATTCAAGCATCGCCTTGTCCTGTTCGCTGATCGGTGCGGTGCGGAAGTCTCGCCTCAGTGCCGCGACGGTCTCATCCTTTAACGTGACCCGGCGCAGAAACTCTGCGTGCGATTCGATTCAATAGAAACACCGGTTGGTGACCGAGACCATCGTAGCGATCATCTCGTGCTGGTCGCGGCGCAGCGGCAATTCTGGCGACATCAGCGCGCCAAAGGTGCTGAATGCGTGAAACAACACAAGGGGAAACAGGCTGTGCGACCCGACGATGCTGTTCTCAACACCGTTAAACACGGCCGCCACCGGCGTCGCATATTCGGCCGGATACAGTTTGCGCTGCTCGAGGATCGCGTTGCGCACCACCTCGTCATCTTCCATGCGAATCGTTTTGATCCAGGTCATGTGTTGTTTCCCTTTGGTTGTTTCTAAGCCAAGCGCTCACCGTCCCGCGCCGGTTGGGGATTTCGTCCATCTAGCGCTTTCGGCCGTCTTCGCACGGGTTGGTTTGGCGGAACGTTCCGGACCAAGGCTGATGCTCAGGTGTTCATGAATGGCCTGGCGTTCGTTGTTGTCCTCCGGATGAGATTGCCGGTAAGCGCCCGTCAGCGCTTGCGCGGCTTCATCGGCCTTGAATCGCAGGTAGCGCTCCTTATGTTCATCGGCGCGCTTCTCGTCACCCATGCCTGTATAACAGAGCATCAGGTTGTAATTTGCCTGCAGGTCCTCCGGATCGATGGTTAATGTCTGCTCGAATTCCCTCACAGCGTCTGCATATTTTTTCTCGAGAAACAACACGCGGCCCAGTTCATTATGAACCACACGATCCTTGGGATACTGCGCCAGCACTGCTTGGAGCGTTCGTGCGGCTTCGTCGAACTTGCCTTCTTCCTTCAATACCCTCGCGTAGAAGAAATTGGCCCGCGCCAACCCCGGCTTCAGCGCCAGCGCCTTGAGAAGCACCTCGCGCGCGCCCTGTGTGTCTCCCTCCTGTACGCGCACGCGGCCGACGTTCGTCCAGCCGTCAAAATTATCGGGAGCCATTTTGGTTATTTCGCTGAACGCTTGTTCCGCTCCGCGCAAATCCCCCTGTAAAAACAGGCCGATTCCATAATCGTTCCAGCGCGTCCAATCGTCCTTTGACCATTCCGTCTGGGGACGAGGCGCGGCAGCCGACCGCGGCAGAACTCGAAGCGTCTTTTTGTCTTCCGCAACCGCAATGATCGGAATGTCCGGAATGGCCTTGGTCGCGCTCGAAACATCAGACAGGTCGCCATTGAACGCCCACTTGCGATCGTCGTGGTCTGGCGTCACCTCACCCTGGGGTTCGGAGGCATCCGGCACTCCGCCAAACGCAAAGTGCGTGTTGAACCACTGGAACTTGCGATAGTTCAGTTTCGAATCGAGCGTGATATGCTCACCGGCACTTTCCGGAATGTGCATGCGGAAGTGCACGGTATCGGCCGCGCCCGGCGGTATCAGGTGGACATACACCACCGCGCGGCTGGCCCAAGCATTCCGCTTGTTAATCGGGTTTCCATGCCCGTCAATCTGCAGCGACTTGTAGAAGTGCGCCCCGGGATCGATTGGGCCTTTGCCGTCATCGGCTACCTTACCGCTCCAGAAAATGGTCTGCCCCTTGTCGTCTACCGCCTGCAATTCGAGCCAAACGTCGAAGGCATCCACCGTGCCGCCAGGAAAAAAATGTCCTACCTTCCGCGTGCGCACGACTACATCCACCAGAACCTCGTCTCCGCGTCGAACCGCAGCATCCACGCGTCCAAGTGGTGCCGTAATGGGCCTGACTTCCCCGGCAGCGCCGGTCGGCAGCGACGGTTCTGCTTCCTCGCCAACCGCAAAGGTCGTCGAGAGCTCCTGCTTGGGGTACGCGGAATTGGCGGTTTCGCTTTCCTTCTTCCCCGCAGGCGAAACGGCAAAAATGTCCACCGATAACTGCTTGTCCTGCAAAAATGCCTGGCTCGCTTCGAGCTGAACCGCGTCTTGATTGGCGAACGGCACCGCCGTATTGGCCCCCGGGAAGCGGTGTGAATGCACATATCCGTCGATGTTTCCTTCGTCCTTCGACGGAACCATCGGCATGTGGCAGTCCGCGCACATCATCGGTGATGCCGGGTAGTAGAAAGAGCGCGCACCCTGCCCGGAAACGCCGCTGCCCTGCCAGTTGTCGTATTCGTTGAATCCCCGAATCCAGCGGTAGTTGTTGAGCGGCACGTCGAGATGGACCTTGTGGCAGCCGGAGCAGAATTCTGGCACCTGCTCGCGCATGAATGGCTTCAGAAAGACGCGGCGGTGCGGTTCCGGGTTCAGTCGCACCATAAAATCATGCAAGCCCCGCATCAGCGGGTTCGGGCTGGCCGCCAAGGCGTGCAGCTTCGGGTACTCGAGCACGAAATCGCCCTGACCCATGCTGCTCTTCACCTTTACGATGCTGTGGCACATCAGGCAACTCAAGCCGGCGCGTGCTTCCGGACGATCCACGATCTGTTTGATCGGCGTGTCCATCATTCCGCTGAAGAGCAGAGCCGGGTCGTGGCAACCCGCACACCATTTGGACGGTTTTACACCGTCCACTTCCTGCATGTATTCAATGCTCTTGCGATACCACTGGTTGTTGAAGGACGAGAAATGATGCATCGAGCCTTCCCACTGCTTGTAAATATCAGCGTGACAGCGCTCGCAGGCCTTCGACTGCAGGAAGTAATCAGCGGGAATGTACTGCCCATCCTTGGTTTGAGCCGAACTGGGGAAGAACTTGCCTTGCGGGCCGTCGCCTTCGTCGTCCATCACGGCGGGAGCGAGCGGCGCATTCTGTATGCGAAAGCCACTGGTCCACGCCACGGTGCGCACCCACCAGGCGCCCGCCGCAATCCCGCCCGTGGCCGCAAGCAGTATGGCGGAGCGGACCAGGCGCTCGATGGGACTCACCCCCAACCGCCCATGTTCGGCCATCCAGGATGCCACGAGGAGCAGTGTTCCAAGCGTCGAGATCGCGATGTGCGAATACAGCCACATCCTCATCCGGTGCGGCGTGCCGAGATAGATCAGTGCAACTCCCAGCGCTCCGCCCGCCGCTAGCAGCAGCCAGCCGAATCGCTCGAGCAGCCGTTCCCTGTTGAAGCCACGGACGAACAATACCGCCAAGCCCAACACGAGAAGCACACCAACGCCGGTGTGCAAAAGAACGGTGATCGCATAGGTGATCGTCGCAGTGGGAAGGGCGTAGAGATAGACGGCCGTCAGCGCGAGGACGAAAACGCTCAAGGAGCGCCAACGTTTCATTCCTGTTTCTCCAACCCCTTTCGAATGACCCCGGTACCGAAACTAAAAATGCGGCCGGGGGTCGTGAGCCCGGCCGCAGATTTTGTTGGGGTGCTTCCGGTGTCGGCGAAGGCTAAGCCAGATATGGAAGCGACAGCAAGTTGAGCCATTTATAGAGAGTCTCCAGAAGCTTGACAATACTGCGAAAGTATTAGCCCTTCAAGTTTGTGATAATGCCCTTAGTTTCAATCACTTGATAACTCCTTCCGGTCGCGAGCTTGGTGTGCTCTTCTGTTTGCCCGCTGGGCCAGCTGATCTCGACTTTTTCGATCTGATCCCGCTTCCCGACGCCAAACGTCACCGGCAATTCCGATTGCGAAAGGTAGCTCGAGCCGCTGCGCACCATGCGTGCCTGCACCTGGCCGTTCACGTAGATGCGCACCGTAGCCCCAATCGCGTCGCGATTCGACTTTGTGCCGACGAGGTGAAATCGCACGCTGCGATTGCCGTTGGAAACATCGTTGCGGTAAAGATAGGAGCCGCCATTATTCGTCGTCAGAAGAAGATCGAGGTCGCCATCGCGGTCAAAGTCTCCAACCGCGAGGCCCCGCCCCACCTTGGGCCGATCGAAGTCGTCGCCAATTTCGCTTGCCACATCCCGAAATTTGCCGCCGCCGAGATTTTGAAAGAGTTGCGGAGCTTGTGCGTAGCCGACGTTGCCCCGGATATTGCGCACCGTTTCATCAATGTGTCCGTTGGCCACAGCGATATCGAGCCGTCCATCGAGGTCCACATCATAAAAAACGCACCCGAAGCCGAGCGTGTTCTTCGAAGCCGAGCCAAGGCCGGTTTCGACGGCGATGTCGTCGTAGCCTTTGGCGCTCGCGCGGTACAGGCCAATCATTTCGTTGTCAAAGTTCGTGATGATAATTCCTGTCTTGCCCGAATTGTCAAAATCGCCGGCATCCACGCCCATGCCGGCGCGCGCTTTGCCTTCCGTGCTGAAGGCCAGGCCCGCTTCAACGGCAACGTCCTTGAATTTGCCGTCGTGCAAGTTGCGGTAAAGCTTGTTGGGCTGAGTGTCGTTCGCGACCAGCAGATCCGGCCAGCCGTCCTGGTCGTAGTCGAGCATCGCGACGCCGAGCGATTTCGAACTGCTATCGAAGATCCCGCTCGTCGCTGTAACGTCCTCAAATGTTCCATTTCCCCGATTGTGATAGAGCCAGCAGGTGTCCCCGCGATAGGCCTCCGGAGTGCAATAGGATTTGCTTCTCCCGTCCAGGCTGCAAAATACATCGTGTTCGGCGGACCAGCGCACATAATTGCACACAAAGAGGTCCAGGAATCCGTCGCGGTCATAGTCAAACCACACGGCGGACGTGCTGAGGCCCTGTCTTCCGAATAAACCGCTTGATTTCGTTACGTCCTGAAACGTACCTTTGCCGGTGTTGCGAAAGAGCCGGCTCTGCCCCACACACGAGACGAAAATGTCCGGGAAGCCGTCGTTGTTGTAGTCTCCGACGGCTACGCCCATGCCGTACATTTCCACATCAAGACCGACCGCCTCGGTTACATCCGTGAATGTGCCGTTGCGATTGTTGCGATACAGCTTCAGCGTCGTCCGCTGGCGTTTGTGACCGGGCCAATCCATCGAGTTGACCATAAGAATGTCTTGCCAACCGTCGGCGTCGTAGTCGAGAAAAGCGCAGCCGGAGCCAAGCGTTTCCGGCAAGAGCTTTCCCCCGTATGCGCCGCTGTTGTGCTCGAAGTGAATCCCCGCCGTAGTGGTCACATCCACAAAGCGAAAACCTGGCGAAGGCGCGGAAAAAAGTGAAGGCCGCGCTCCGGCCGTCAGCCCTGCGCCGACTGCTTGTCGGATGAATTCACGCCGGTTCACGGCAGGTTGACCAGCCCGTTGCGGATCGCATACACCACAAGCTCTGCGGTTTTGTGCATGCCGAGCGCGTCCATGATGTTGGCGCGATGAACGGAGACCGTGTTCACGCTCAAGTTGAGTTCGCTGGCAATTTCCTTGTTAGACTTCCCGGCCACAATGTGCTGGAGAATCTCCAGCTCGCGCGGCGTTAGCCCGGTATCGCGCTCGCCTTTCAGCGTGCCGGTCCGGGATATTTGCGGGTCCAGAACGGTTTGGCCTTCGGCCACTCTCTTGATCGCGCTGACGAGATCGAGATCCATCGCATTCTTCAGGATGTACCCGCGCGCGCCAGCTTCGAGCGCCTGGCGGATCAGGGTGTCTTCCGAATGCATGCTGAGCATCAGGATTGCCGTTGCTCGACGCTTTTCGAGGATGCGGCGAGCCGCCTCGATGCCATTGATCTGCGGCAACGCACAATCCATTACGATGACGTCCGGGTGAAGCTCTTCGGCCAGTTTGATGGCCTCGAGCCCATCGCTCGCTTCGCCAATTACATGGAATGTCGGCTCGTCTTCCAACATGCGACGAAAGCCGCGCCGGACCAGCGCATGATCGTCCACCAGAAGTACGGTCAGTCTATTCGACATGCGCTTGCACCATTGTTCGCGGAATTCGCAACCGCACGAGCGTCCCGGTTCCATTCGAGGAGGGGACTCCGAGAGAGGAAACGCCGAGCGTTCCACCGAGAATTTCGGCGCGCTCCCGCATCGCCACGAGCCCGATGCCGGTCTGCCCGTCGTTTGGCGCGAAGCCTGTTCCGTGGTCTTCGACTTCCAGCTCGAGTTCGGAGGAGCCAAAGCGCAGACGTATCCAGGCTTCTTTCGCGTTCGAATGCCGGTTCACGTTGTTCAGTGCTTCCTGTAAGACACGATAGATTTGCACGCCCGCGCCGGTTTCGATGGGAAAGCGCTCTCCGGACTTCTCGTAGTGAAGCACAACCCCGGTCTGCCTTTCCACCGTAGGAACGTACCAGTCCAGAGTGCTTTCAAGGCCCACTTCCTCGAGCAAGACGGGATGCAAGGCCTGCGAAAGGCTGCGGATATGATCGAGCGTCGTCTGCGCAATTTCCCTTACCTCTTGAAGGTCCGCGTGCAGTGCGGAATCTGCGGGCAGGTCCTTCCCCGCGCGGCGCAAAAGCGACCCGATGGCGGTGAGAATCTGCCCGAACTCGTCGTGCAGTTCGCGTGAGATGTGCCGCAGCGTTGATTCCTGAGTGGAAATGAGCTTTTGCGCAAGTTCGCTGCGCTGCGAGGAAAGCTCCGCCACGTGTGCAAAAAGGCGGCGGTTATTGCGAATCAGATAGAGGCTGGTGACGACGATCGCGAGCAAGATGGCCGCCAGGAAGAAATAGAGCTGGCGCTGCACGCGGTCGTAAATCTCCGCAATCTGCCGAGCGGCCTGCTCCTCGCCTTCATTGTTCTGGACCAGTAAGCGCGAAACCGCGGAAGTAAGCGCGGCCTGGCGCGGCTGCAAGGTGTCGCGGATCTGTTCGCGCGCGCTGTTCTCGTCGCCCGACCCGGCGAGCGCGAACATTCGGTCATTGGCATCCCAGAACTGGTTCAGCGACTGTGCCAGGTAGCGGCGCTGTTCGGTCGTGCGCGTCGCTTCGCCAAGAGGCTCTTCGCGCCGCATGGCATCGTCCAGGTCGCCGCGGATTCGCGCGAGTTGCGCGTTCCAGGCAATCAGCGGATAAGGCTCGCCCGCATCGAGCATGTCGCGCATGGCCAGTGCGATAGCGTTAAGGTCGTTCTGAATGCGGAGAAGCTGCAGGGAATCGCGGCGGTTGCGATCAACCAATTCACTCTGCAACTTGCGCACCCCCGCAAACTGCATCGTGATGTACCCTCCGTAAGCAAGCAGCGCCAGGATCGTGATTGCCAAGCCGAGATAGAGTCCGCGCGCCGGACCGTGTTGTTTCGGGGGAGTTCGTTCCACGAGGAAAAGGATATACCGCAGGCGCAGCGAGAACCAACCCGCGACCGAAGGCAACCATAGCCAGCAGGACAGAGGTGGGTGATACACTGCTGGCGCTTCGCTGGGGGTCATGCGGATGATCGACGTCGGGCTGATTGGGTTCGGACTCGCCGGGAGATGCTTTCATGCGCCAGTGATCCGCGCCGTGTCCGGATTGCGGCTTGCGGCCATCGTACAGCGCACCGGTGATTCGGCGACACGAGTGTTTCCGGATGTCCAAACTGTCCGCAGCGTCGACGAATTGCTGGCCATCGGATCGATTCGCTTGGTGGTAATTGCCACCCCGAATCAGACGCACTTTCCTATTGCGCGGCAATGCCTGCGAGCTGGCCGCGACGTCGTAATCGACAAGCCTTTCACGACCACGGTCGCGGAAGCCGTTGAATTGCTAGGCCTCGCGGGGGAACTGGGCCGCCTCCTGACCGTCTACCACAACCGGCGTTTCGACGCGGATTTTCAGGCCCTCCAAAAGGCAGCCGCCGACGACGAGTTGGGGCGAATCGTACGCTTTGAATCCACCTACGATCGCTTCCGTCCGGCCGCGAAGCCAGGTGCATGGCGTGAGAAACCCGGCCCGGGAAGCGGTGTTCTCTTTGACCTCGCTCCGCATCTAATTGACCAAGCGCTCAGCCTCCTTGGCAGGCCCGAGGCTGTCAGCGCGGATGTGCGGACCGAGCGGGAGGGTTTCGCAACCGATGACGCATTCGACCTGATGTTTTACTACCCTGACGGCGCGCGGGCCCTGTTGCGCGCGACGATGCTCGCCCTCCCGTTGCGGCCCAGGCTTGTGGTGCTTGGTACCAAAGGAGCTTTCCTCAAGAAGGACTTTGATCCTCTTGAAAACTCTCTTCGGAATGGCGAGGTGCCGCGGGGCGAATCTTGGGTCTTGGAAAAAGAAGAGAACTGGGCGGAATTATCGCAAAACGAAAACGGGGAAGTGCGGCAAAAGAAACTCCCACCCAAGGGCGACTGGCGCGAGTTTTATGCCAATGTTCGGGACGCGGTCTTGGGCCAGGCGGCCCTACTGGTCACGCCGCAGCAGGCGCTGGATGTGATGGTGGCGCTCGAATTGGCACGGGAGAGCAGCAACCAGCGTTGCGCCGCGGCTTGGCGCGACGTGCGCGTGTAAGTTACAGTGTCCGGGCAGCATCGCGTGCCACGGGCTATAATTCTTGCATCGAGGAAGGAGCGCCGGAAAGCCATGAAAATCGAACTTGCTCCGTCGATTCTCTCGTCGGATTTCGCGCAACTGGGCGCTCAAGCCCAGCAGGCCATCGAAGGCGGCGGCTCGGTGTTGCACGTCGACGTCATGGACGGCCATTTTGTTCCCAACCTGACGCTTGGGCCCCCCGTCGTGCGAAGCCTGCGCAAAGTCGTTCAAGTCCCGATGGACTGCCACCTGATGATCGAAAATCCCGACCTGTTTATTCCCGAATTTGCGGAAGCGGGAGCGGATTGGATTTCTGTGCACCAGGAAGCGACCGTGCACCTGGATCGCACACTGCATCTGATTTCATCGCATGGTTGTAAAGCGGGCGTTGTCATCAACCCCTCGACTCCCGTCGAGATGCTGACCGAAGTGCTCGACCTTGTTCACCACGTCCTGGTAATGAGCGTAAACCCGGGTTTCGGCGGGCAGAAGTTCATCCCCAATTCTCTGAACAAGATCGCCGCACTCGCCCGCATGCGCGCCGAGCGCAAGCTGGAGTTCCGGATCGAAGTGGACGGTGGAGTCGATCTGACGACCGTTGCTGATGTGGTGAAGGCCGGGGCGGAATTGTTGGTTGCCGGCAGCGCCGTGTTTGGCCACGGCGACGTCCGCGCAAATGCCCGGCTGTTGCTCGAAGCGGCCCGCAGCGCTACTTTTGTGCGCGCCTAGCTTGGTTGATTGTTAAGCCGAGCTGTAGCTCGGCCTTCAGGCCTGCTTTTTCTCGGTCCGTTTCGAGCTAACCGACTGGCGAAGTATCCAGACTAAGGCAGTTGCTGCTGGATCAGGTACCCGCTCGCGTTTGCGGCGGTGTCGCTCTCAACGACGAAGCTCTCGCTGCTGCCTGCCCGATAGATCGCCACATCCAGAGTCACCGATCCGGTGGCAGGGGGAATGAACCCATAGGGGCTAAGCGCTGTCGACGGAGGACCGACGATAAAACTGCCACTGGCACGGCCTGGATGGCCGGAATCAATCGAAAAGGTGCCCGCAAGGGGCCCACCAAGCATTGGGTTATCCGCAGTGCTTAAGATTGACCTATTGACTTGGTCGTAGTCGGCCAGGTTGGATGTTCCGAAACTGGACGAGCCATTTCCGATCACGAGCCCCACGAGATCCAGTTCATTTGGCGTCGTACCAGCGATCGAGTTGTTGAGATTCAAGGCGTAATTCCCAAGAAACGGCGAAGTGGTTGGCTGAGAAGGCTGGGGAACGAGAACTCCGGTTCCGTTGATGACGCCGTCGGTGTGCAGCAGCAGTGCCCCTCCACCGCTCGTTGTGTTGTTCGGGTCGAGGATATTGAGCGTCGGGTCAACCATGTACGTGTTGAAGGTCGAGCTCCCGGCCGCATCGGACAAGGTTAGGTTGATCGTGGCGCTCTCCGTCGCGGAAACGGCGTAGGACCCGCTGGCGGCCACTCCCGCGCTGCCGGTTGTCCGAGGCGTGCCACCCGGATTGGTCGTATTGGCGTCCGAGAATCCGGACAGGGTAGTGCTGCCGGAAGAAACGGAGAACTCCCCGGCTCCGACCGTCCGTCCGGTGGGAGGTTTCGCGCCGGCAGGATTCCACCCGGAATGCTGATACACGTAGTTTCCCACGAGCGTCGTGGTCGCTCCTCCCTGTGCGTAAGCGCTGCCGCCCATGAACGCAATATTGTCATTCTCGAGGAGCCGCAAAACTTTGGACGAAACTAGGTAATAGATAAAGGTTCTGCTTCCAGGACCAGCAGGAGGGCTGCCAGGAAGGACAACCTGAAGAGTTCCGCGGCCGTACAGGTCCGGGGCCGTGAAAGACGAATTCGTTAAGAATTGCGTTGAACTGGTCGGCGGTGACCCATTATTGATGTCGATCGTGCCATTCGTGAGAACCAACGAGCCGTTTGCCGTGAAGATTCCGCCGTATGAGAGATTGGGTGGAGAAGCTGGAGGGGCCGTGATTGCATCAATACCAACCATGGTGAACGAATACCCTCCTGAAATCTGCGATGCCGAGAAACCTCCTGAAGCGGGCGTTTGGAGGTCTAGTGTTCCACTGCCCGGTTCGCCGTCTAGTTCAATAACCGCAGCATGCGTAGGACTTGTCAGAACGAAACTCATGTGCAAGCTTTCACCATGTTGGGTCAACATCAGCACCGTGCCATGCCCGTCTGCTTCGACGGTATAGTGCGAAGTTGGCGATTGCCCGGAAACGGTTGCCAAAATGGGATCGGCCTGATCGTTGTACTGGGGAGCGACAATGTCCTCTATTCCGCCAACCGCAACCTGATTCGGAGGGGTCCCCAGAAGCTGCAGAGTCGAAATGTTCCCATGGCCATCGAAAGCGATGCTGCCCTCCCAAGTTGTCATCCCACGGCTCACAGGATTCCCTGTTGGTGCCGATACGATGAACGCATAGGGGCCGTTCAGCATCGCAACCGACGCTATCCCGGTAATCAGGACGGTAGATGATGCGCTCTTTGTCGAGTCCGTCACCGAAGTGGCGGTGAGGGTTACCGTACCGCCAGTGGTAGTCGGCACAGATGATGGCGCCGTGTAAGTTGTGGCTGTTGCGCTTGGCGTAGGGTTGGGACTAAACGAGCTAGACGAACCGCACGCTGGGGTGGGAGTGCAACTCCAATTCACGCCAGCGTTGGCAGAGTCGTTCGTTACCGTGGCAGCTATCTGTGTGGTGCTAGGCTGCGCGGTGGTGGAAGCCGCCATCGTGGCTGGCGGAGGCGTGGAAATGGAAACGCCGATGGGCGGCGGCGCGGGAGCTGTGATGCTGACCTGAGCTTGAGCGTTCTTGGTCGTGTCCGTTACGGAAGTCGCAATCAGGGTTACTGGGCCACCTGCTGGGACAGAGCTCGGCGCGGTATACGTCGTGGTCGCGCCGCTCGCTGTCGACGCGGGGTTGAACGACCCACACGCACCCGCCGGGGTTGCCGGCGTGCAGGTCCAGGTCACGCCGGCGTTTTTGCTGTCGTTTGTCACCGTTGCCGACACTCCGTAATTTGTTCCTGTCATCAGCGACGACGGGGGCAAGGACAGAAAAGTCACAATTATCGCTTGCGCCCCGCCTCCGCCACCGCTGCCGGTGGTGCTTCCACCCCCACCACAGGCGTGGAGGAAAGTGAGACTCAAGATGAAAAGGGCAACAAGGTTCCTGTTCATTCGATCTCCATTTGAAGATAGAAATCCTTCAGTCTTTAAGTCTGCTTGCGGGGATAGAACTAAGAATACCGGAGCAGGCCCACGATCGGTTTTATCTCTCGACTTTTGGTGACGGATTCGACAACCCCAGTTCTCCAGAATCCGTGCCTTTGAGGTTCTCCGCCAGGCGAACGCACTCTAACAGCTCGCGGGGATGTGCAAGCCGCGCAGAGGCCGACAGTTTACTCCGTTTTCAGACCGAATTTTCGACCGAGACGGCTAGGCCAGTTTGTCCCGGTATTGAGGCGGTTGGGGAAGCAGAAGCGGAGCGGCATGACCGGCGGGAGACCATCGTGACCCTTGGACTTTATGAGACAAATCCATCCCTAACGTGCCTGATGAGTTTAATCGCCGTCTGCACTCACTCGGCACGCCCTGACGATGTCCGTCAGGCTTTAAGCGGCAATCGAAACCACTTTTGACTTACGTCGCGGCTTCTTCGGGAGTTCCTTCAGTTCGCGCTCTGCCTGCAGCCAATCCTGCATGGGGTCCCCGGGCGCGGAGCCACGCTCCAGGTAAATGTGATAGGCGCGCAGAGCTATCTCTTCGTTGGTCGGCTGATAAGCGGCGGTCTTCTTGGATTTCTTTGCGGCTGGCGGTGCAGCGCTCTTCGACTTCGGCATCCCTCTCTCCTTTCAACTGCGGTCCCACTGTAGGTCGCTCGACAAACGGCAACCCTCTTCAATGCCTCGTCCGTGCTGTTCCAGATACCACGGAAGAACACTGTCGATCGCAGCAAGGAAGCGATACATGTATTGAAACACGACGCCACCTGTGCGCGCAAAAAAAAAAGCGGGGAGCCGCCCAGGGGCTCCCCGCTGCGGTTGCATGTGGGAGGCTGAGAATTAATTCTCGGGCTACGAGCCGTTCCACCAGACGTTCGGCATCGGCGAAATCCCTCTTGCGTCCCCGCCGGCCGCGATTGGACTGCGCTTGAGCCAAATGCAGCGTTCCGGACCTCCGCCTTGCGCCTTCCCGCTTCTCGCGGATCGGTTTCCAATATCGTTCCAATGCTCCCCAAACTGGTTTCCAATATTGCGCCGTCGATTCCATGACGACTTCTTCGGCCTCTTGCTCGACGAGCGATGCCGCCAGCGATCGCAGTTGTTCGGGGTTGCTGCCAAACATCCTCCGCGCAAACTGGTATTCACTTTCAATTTCGACGTCGGTCACAACGACAGCCAGCATCTTTTTGTGGACATCAATTCCCGCTATCTTACTAGGACATAGTTCCTCCTGGCCGGGAGCGGAGAGCATGCTGCGGTTACCTTAACCAGGCTCACAGGCTATCGCCGCTCCCCCAGGGGAAGGCAACGACGCCCAATTATCCGGTCAAACACGCACGCTCCTGATCAGACAGGGGCACAGCTTCGACTTCTCCACTGGGTCGCCGACCTCGCCGCTCCGAGCCCTTGCGATCTTACTCTGGAGTGATTTTCATGAGCTTCCGCGGGCCGCGGGCCCTAAAAGACAGGGTCGAAAACCTTCGACCTATCGATACCCGATAAGTGAACACATTCCCATCGAGGAGCGCACCCAGGATGAAGTCACCCACATTCAAGGCGTCCGAAGCGCGCCGGATGTCTCTGCTGCGCATCCGGCTTTCGACATCACGCCGAGCCGCTACATCACCGCTATCTTCACCGAACGCGGCGTGGCCAAACCA
>DATFTB010000283.1:0-5470 GCA_035262325.1 Candidatus Acidiferrum sp. | reverse complement strand
GCGAGAAGGCAGGCGGAGAGGAATGAGCGGAATCTCCCGCGAGTTCGCATGGATTGAACGCACCTTTCTTGCCCGACTCACCGGTTTTCGAGGGCTGACGACCGGCGAGGGTATTCCTTTCAGTGTAGGGAAACCGCGAAGGAGTGCGCGGTGGGCAGGGGAGAAGGTTTGGTATGCGATACGGAGAGTAGGGAATGGGCAAGGGAGTACCGAAGGGCTATTGACCGAGGGTTCGGAGCGCCGGGGATCGGGCGGACGGGAGGCACCCTTGAGGCCGTTTGCGCCGTTGCGCTCGGATAACAGCGAAAACCAGCAGCGGTTCGTAGAAGTTGCTCAGGCCGCAAGGGTTGCCCCACTCCCAAACGCTCGCTGAAGACGCGTAAGCCGGCCTGCGGTAGGCTGGGCCGCCCCTACAGAGACGCGGTGAGGACGGGGAATTGTTGGGGGGAGGAGAGCAGACGGAGGCTGCGGCGGTGCCAGAACAGGAGCAGTAAGACTCCGATGAGGATGAGCGCGAGGCTGAGTCCAACCCAGAGACCGAGAGCACCCCAGTGGCGGCGAAAACAGAGGTAGGCGCCAAAGGGAAGACCGATTAACCAGTAGGCAGAGAAGTGGCACAGCATGGGGGTGCGCGTGTCTCCGGAGCCCCGGAGGGCGCCGGTGGCGACGGTTTGGATGCCATCGAAGAGTTGGAAGGCAGCGCCGGCAGCCAAGAGCACGACCGCAGTTCGAATCACGGTGGGGTCAGCAGTGTAGATGCGAGCGACGTAGCGCGGGAAAACGAGAAGAGCCACGCTCATGCAAGCCATAAAGGAGGCACCAAGAAAAATGGCGGTGTTGCCCGCATCGCGAGCGCCGGCTGGGTCGCGGCGGCCGATGGCTTGGCCGACGCGGACGGCGGCGGCGGAAGAAATACCGAGGGGCACCATGTAGGTAAAGGCGACGGTGTTGAGAGCGATTTGATGCGAGGCAAGCGGAACGGCGCCGAGACGCGCAATGAGTGAGGCGACCAGAGCAAAGACGCTGACTTCCGCCGTGAGTTGAAGCGCGGCTGGGAGACCAAGAGCGACCAGGCTGCGGATGCGCTGCAGGTCGGGCTGCACAGGGGTCTTGAGAAGTTCGGTTTTGTGCCGCGCGTCGTACCAGAGGAGGTAGACCACGAGGACAAGCGCGAGGTAGGTGCGGGAGATAGCGGTGGCGATACCCGAACCGGTGACGCCGAGAGCGGGGAAGCCCAGCTTGCCGAAGATGAGGGCGTAGTTACCCAGGATGTTGACGAGGTTTGCAGTGACGAGAGCGAAGGCGATGGGGCGCACCATGTTCATGCCCTGGAGGGTGCGGCGAACGGCAAAGTAGAGAAGCAGGGGGAGCAGTCCTGCGGCCAGAGTGCGCATGTAGGGAGTTGCCAGAATCGCGACGTCGTGGGCGACGCCCAAGCGCTCAAAGTAACGAGGGAGGAACCAGACCGGGAGGGCGAGGAACGGAGCGACGGCGAAGCTGAGGTAGATACCGTTGAGGAGGGAGCGGTGGCAGTCTTCGCGGCGACCGGCTCCGAAGGCTTGGGAGACGAGAGTGTCTAGGCCGATCATGAGGCCTTCGCCAAAGAAGGCGAAGACGAGGAAGAGGCTAGAGCTGATGCTGATCGCGCCGATGGCCTGGGCGCTGTCCGGAAGGCGGCCGACCATCATGGTATCCACGATGACCATGCTCATCCAGCCGATTTCGGCGAGGACGAGCGGGAGGGCGAGGCGCAGGGTGGGGCGGAGTTCGGCGCGGAAGGTGTGAAGGAGGGACATCGAAAGAGTTTACCGTTGACGGTTCAGAATTGAACAGTTTCGGAGAAGAAAGACGGATGGCGCAATGCCGAAGAGCCTCTGCGCAGTGGGCTCGGACAGCGGCTACCCCTCGGGAGTGGCGCTCAGGGCAGACAGAGTGGCGCACTGCAAGAGATTTCCACCGGTGCCTCGCGAAATGGCACTTTTTGCTTGCGCGGCGAGGTGGGGGGAACGTACAGTGGGGCTATGCCTTGGGGCCTTTCTGTCGGCCTAATCACATATAGTGAGGGAGTTGCCTCGGTGCCTCTAGCCGCGAGGGCGGGAGTGTGAGTAGCGGTGGTACTGGTCATTCATCATTGGTGTCGCGTGAAAGAAAAAACGGGATCGAGTGACTTTGTGGATGTACGCTACCCAAGTTGGTGAGCGGTGGAGGCGGTAGGCAGATGACGGCGATCATCACGATTGCAAATCAGAAGGGCGGTGTCGGGAAGACGACAACGGCAATCAATTTGTCGGCGGCGATTGCCACCCGGGGTAGAAGAACGCTGCTGATCGACTTGGACCCGCAAGCGAATACGACGATTGCGTTTTTCGAGATGGGAGATGTGAAGGAATCGATGTTCGACGTATTGAGCGACGCGCGGACACCGATGGCCAATGTAGTGAGAACGACGAAGGATCCCATGCTGAGCGTGGGTCCGGGACGGTTGGCGCTGGCAAAACTCGAGACCGCGCTGTCGGGGCAGTTCGACGCGCCGTACCGATTGAAAGACGCGATGGCGCCACTGCTCAAGGATTTCGATTATGTGGTGATTGACACGCCGCCGTCGCTCGGAATCCTGACCGTGAATGCGCTGGTGGCATCGACTCACCTGCTGGTGCCAATTCAGGCGGCGTATTTCGCGATTGAAGGTACGGACGATTTGCTCGAGACGTATGAGCGAATTCGCGCGCGGCCGAATCCACAACTGAAGATATTGGGAGTTGTGATCACGTTGTTTGACCGAAGGACGAATATTTCGAAAGACACGCACGGGCAGATCCGCTCGGTGTTTGGCGAGGTGCTGTTCAAGACGAAGATCAGCAAGAACGTGAGACTCGAAGAGAGCCCCGCTTACAAAGAGACGATATTGACCTTTGCGCCCAAATCGCCGGGCGCGGTGGAGTACAAAAAGCTGGCAGCGGAGGTGGTACAACGTGTCGAAGAGAGTAGGGTTGCCCGTCACGCTGAAGATGCGGCATGACGCGCACTACGTAGAGTCACTGACAAGCTACAGCGGAGCGGCGGTCGGGCGAATGATCCCGGTAGAGCAGATCCGACCGAATCCGGATCAGCCGCGAAAAGCATTGGGGGACCTGCGCGAACTGACGGAGTCGGTGCGGGAAAAGGGAGTGCTCGAGCCTCTGCTGGTGCGGTTCGTGCCGCGCGAGGACTGCTACTACATTATCTCTGGCGAACGACGCTATCACGCATCGAGGGCGGCGGGACTGCGGGAAGTACCGTGCATCGAGAAGATGGCGGATGATGCGGAGACGCTGGAAATCGCGCTGATCGAGAATATTCAGAGAAAAGATTTGACACCGTTTGAAGAGGCGGACGGCCTCCACCGGCTGGCTACGCAGTTTGAGTATACCCATGACGATGTGGCGAAAAAGATTGGAAGGGCGCGGAGTTCGGTAAGCGAGACGCTGTCGCTGAGGAATATTCCGGAGGGTTTGCGGAAGAAGTGTATCGAGCATGGGGTGCTGTCGAAGTCGATGCTGCTGCAGATTGCGCGGCAGCCGACCGAGAAGAAGATGCTCGAGATGTTTGCGCGGATTCTGCACGGCGGTTTGACGCGCGACGAGGCGAGAAGGGAACGGACGGAAGAGAAGGGCGGGCCGCAGAGACCGCAACCGTTCATCTTTCACTATGAGCCGGAGAATGAGGCGTTTCGGTTTCGCCTGCAATTCAAGAAGAGCCATGTGTCGAGGGATGAGTTGATCCGGACGCTGCGGGAGATCCTGGCGCAATTGGAGGGGACGAGCGAGGCGGACTCAACGGCGGCGTAGAATAGCCACGGAGATACAGAGAGCACCGAGAACAGAATTCAAGGATGGAATCGGACGGCGCGACGACGGTAGCGCCGTTTTTGTTTTTTGAGGAAGTGGCGGTCGCTTCGCTCCGGCAGACAGTCGCAAGCCCTTCCGAGATCACGAAAGGCCCGCGGGTGACGTGTATAATTTGGGCGGATGGTTGAGCTGACACGGTTGCAGATGGAGACGCTCGAGCGCTTGTTTGAGGCGGGATTCCGGCCGATTGCGATTGCGCCGTATGAAAACGCCTTGTGCGTGCATCGGGGAGAATACGCGGCGGTACTGGCGCCGGTTGAGAATGGCGGGTTGCGGTTGTTGGCTCCCGCCACCCTGATGGTGGACGGGAATCTCAGTGTGAAGTTGAAGCGCGGCGAAGGCGAAGTATTTGTTTGGAAGCAGAAGCAAGTGGCGGCGACGGAGGAGAGGTTGAGGGAGTTGGAGAAGTTTCGGACGGAATTGGCGGCGGCCTTGGAGAGTCGGAAGTTGTAAAGAATTGATCACATCGACGCGGGAAACACGACGAAAAGATGACCTTTTTCGCGTGGGAAAGGCGGGGACGAAAGCGTTTCGGCTTTGATCGTAAGAATCCATCCGGCAGGTGGGCAGGACGGCGCACCCTCAAGTCGCTGGCGCGCAGCGTTAGAAACGATCGCAAAAATGGTAGCTAACCTCCCTGCAGCAGACAGGCTGCCACGCTTCAATTTTGCGTAACCGGGTGAAGAACGGGGAAATCGAACGGATATGACGACATACGACGTGATTTGTGTGGGTGCGGGGCCGACCGGGTTGGCTTGTGCGATGGAGGCGAAACGGGCTGGGATGAAGCCGCTGGTGATCGATAAGGGCTGCTTGTGCAATTCGATATATCGCTATCCCGTGAACATGGTGTTCTTTACGACACCGGAACTGCTGGAGATCGGGGGTTTGCCGTTGGTGTGCGGCGGGGAGAAGCCGACGCGAACCGAGGCGCTGAAGTACTACCGGAAGGGGACGGAGCATTACGCGCTGGAACTACGGTTGTTTGAGAAGGTGCTGCGCGTGGATGGGCATGACGGCGCGTTCGCAGTGGTGACGGAGACGGAGAGCGGGAAAGAAGAGAAATATCACGGGAAGAACGTGGTGCTGGCGACAGGTTATTACGATTTGCCAAATGAGATGGGTGTGCCGGGGGAACATGGGCCTCACGTTAGCCATTACTACAGGGAGCCGCACGCGTTTTGGAATCAGGACGTGGCGGTGATTGGCGGGAAAAATTCGGCGGTGGAGGCAGCGCTCGATTTGTGGCGGAGTGGCGCGCGGGTCACGCTGCTTGTGAGAGGAGCGGATTTGGGGGCTTCGATCAAGTATTGGGTCAAGCCGGATATTGAGAACCGGATCAAGAAGGAACAGATTGGGGCGATTTTCCGGGCGAAGATCAGGGAGATTGTACGCGATGGGGTGGTGCTCGAGAACGGCAATGGGGTCCGTCACGTGCCGGCGAAACAGGTGTTTGCTCTGACGGGGTACCATCCGGACTACGACTTTATCGAGAGCCTGGGAGTGAAGCTCGATCCGGAGAGCCGCAAGCCGCAGTTGAACCCGAGCACGCTGGAAAGCAATGTGAAAGGGATCTATCTGGC
>DATFTB010000282.1:0-7746 GCA_035262325.1 Candidatus Acidiferrum sp. | reverse complement strand
ATGATTGCGGCGACCTCCATGACGGGCATTGAGAATCATCACGTAACGGCCCTACCGCACGACCAACTGCGCGCGGTCCTAAAAAAATACAATCGCCTCAATCAATGATCGTTGCCATGGGCCGTCCGAGACAGGGAACGGTTGCCGCCCTTGACATGCGACGCAAACAAAACACCTTCAACTCATTCCTGTTCTTGTGCCACCCCAGCGCGACTCCCCGTTGGAGTAACCGTTCTCGACGGCGGTGGCAATTCTTCATCCCCGGCTCGCTGACATGCACGTGCACGCTAACAGAACCCGCGAACCGGCTGCTAGCCGTGAGTTCGTCGAGGACATTCGCAATACGGAAAAAATCTGCTCGGTTGCTTTGAACGGCCGACGGCTGGGTCGCGGGGACCTCGATGCGCTTTTGGCGGACGCCGAGCACTTTGCGGCGTCGCAATTGATCCCAGGCTACGCGAAGGACCCGGTACGTCAGAGTGCGAGCGGCGCGGTTTTGCGTGGAGGGTTGAAGAACGGCACGGGCACGACCTTAGCGGAAACGGTTTTGCGCGCGGCTTCCACCGTTAGCTCCATGCTGAGTGTTGAACCCAAAGTGGCGCTCTCGCGGCTGATGGAAGCCAAGGCGATCATGCGCTTGAGCGTAGGCGACCATGTCGTCGAGGTGGCCTTGCCGACCTGGCGGCCGGCGCGGTAAACGGGAACCGCCAAGCGCGAGGCCGTCGCGGGAACTTGCGGCGCCATGCCGATTTTTTCGTAGAGCGCTTCCACCTCGCTCCAATCAATCTCCAGCCCGACCAGCTTCCTCGCTGGACCGCCCTTCGCGGTCTCTGCGGCGAGGGCGGCACGGCCAACAAAGCTTTCTTTCTTCAGATCGACGAGTTTCCCCAAACCTATCTCGCCGGGCGTGTATTTCTGCTCCTCGATGAGGGCGCGCTTGCTCGAGATATAGTCCACTTCAATCAGGATGAGTCCCGCTTCGATTCGCGCGATATCCAGCGCGACCATGCCCGCCGGATGAATATCAAAGGCCCTGCCCTTCATCATCAAGGCGTCGAAGACCTTCAAGGCGTCCTTCCAGGGAATCCAGATTTCATAGCCGAGGTCGCCAGTATAACCGGTGCGCGAAATGTCGACAGGCACGCCGGCGATTTTCCCGTGTGTGGCTCGGAAATATTTCAATCCGGCGATGTCGGCGTCCGCCACGGCATGGAGCAGCTTGCCGCTGGTAGGCCCTTGCAGAGCGAGCGCCGCCACCTTTTCGGAAATGTCCTCGATTTGAGCATTGAGGCTCAAGGCATTCTGCTGGAACCAGCGAAAGCTCGGATCGGCGGCGGTCCAGCGATAATCGTTTTCGCCCAGGCGAGTGATGGTGCCATCGTCGATGACTTTGCCCCAGGAATCGCACCAGCAGCAATAGATAACCTGATCGACAGCCACCTTATTGATGTCGCGCGCGATAACCCGGTTCACGAGTCGCGTGGCATCAGCGCCGGTCACACGGTATTTGAACAGCGGTGTGATATCGATCAGGGCCGAAGAATTGCGGATCGCGTTGTACTCGTGCTCGTGCGTCATTTCGTAAACACTGACCGTGTAATAGCCGGACCACTCCTTAAAGTTCAGGCTCTCGCAGAGGGCCAGCGTTCTTTCATGGAATGCGGTTCCAATCGGCACGTTCCCTCCAAAATGGTGGAAAGCGCAAAATCGCAGCGGAATTCGTTTTTGGACTAAGGAATTATAGTTTTGATTGTTGGGTTGCGGCAAGAGAACGACCCGCAGAGAGTGCGCTCGGGTGAGCTTGTGAAGCCGATGCGCTGCCATTAAAATGTTCGTTCTTTGAGTGGTGGCGGTCGTCCTCATTCCGGGTGGAGTCATAAGGATGCCTCAGTCATACGACGTGGTCGTCATCGGCGGCGGTCACAACGGCCTGGTGAACGCCGCGTACCTTGCACGAGCCGGCAAAAAGGTACTGGTGCTGGAACGCCGGAGGGTGCTCGGCGGAGCGGCGGTGACGGAGGAAATCGTTCCGGGCTTCCTTTTTTCTGAGTGTTCGTACGTGGTTTCGTTGTTGCGGCCGGAGATTATCCGCGAACTTGACTTGCCTCGTCACGGACTGGAAATACTGCCCCTAGACGGCACTTTCTCGCCGATGCCGAACGGCGACTACCTGTGGCGGGTGAACGATCACGCGAAGACACAGCGGGAAATTCGCCGCCATTCAAGACTGGACGCTGAAGCCTACGACGAATTCTCGAAGATGATGACGCCGATGTGCCGCTTCGTGAAGCCGATGCTTTCCATGGTGCCGCCCGACCCGACAACGTTGCATCTGAAGGATCTGAAGCAGCTGCATTGTTTGGTCCAGCGATTCCGGGAACTGTCGTCCGAGGAACGCTACACCCTGGTGCAGCTCATGACGATGAGCTCGGCCGATTTTCTGGACCAATGGTTTGAGACAGACGTGCTGAAAGCGACGATGTCCGCCTCGGGAATTATCGGAACATTTCTGGGGATTCGCTCGCCAGGCACCGCGTATGTCTTGTTGCACCACTACATGGGCGAGATTGACGGGGCGTTCCGGTCCTGGGGATTCAGCCGAGGCGGTACCGGCGGAATTTCCTTGGCGATTGCGTCGGCGGCGCGAGAAGCGGGCGTCGAAATCCGCACGGAGGCAGCGGTCGAAAGAATCTTGGTGAAAGAAGGGCGGGCCAGCGGCGTTGCGCTCAAGTCGGGAGAAGAAATCAGGTGCAATGTGGTTTCCTCGAGCGTGGATCCGCACCTTACCTTCGAGGTGTTTCTGGAAGCGAGCGAATTGCCGGCAGATTTTTTGGAAAGCGTGCGGAGGTATAAATTCCGCGGCTCGTCTGGAAAAGTGAATTTGGCGCTGAGCGCGCTGCCGAACTTCAAATGCCTGCCAGGGGAGGGAGCGCATCTGCGAGGAGCGATTTCGATCTCGCCAGGAACGGAGTACATGGAACGGGCGTACGACGACGCCAAGTACGGGCATTATTCGAAGCGGCCGTACATCGACATGGTGATTCCAAGTCTCACCGACCCGTCGGTGGCGCCGCCAGGACAGCACGTGCTGTCTTGCTTCGTACAATACGCGCCGTACAAGCTAGCGCAGGGCACGTGGGATGACCACCGGGAAGCCTTCGGCAATAATGTGATCGAGACCATTTCTGAGCACGCCCCGAACCTAAAGGGCATCATCATCGGGAAACAGGTGCTGACGCCACTGGATCTCGAGCGCGAGTTCGGACTGACGCAAGGCAACATTTTCCAAGGCGAGCTTTCGCTGGAGCAACTCTTCTTCTTGCGGCCAGTTCCCGGTTGGGCGTACTACGGCACGCCGGTCGTCAACCTTTATATGTGCGGGTCGGCTACCCATCCCGGAGGCGGAATCATGGGCGCCAATGGGCGGATCGCGAGCCAGGTAATCCTGAGGGAATGGAAGAAGGCGGCGAACTGAACATGCCCATCGGACAGAAAGTGGTGGTCGTCGGGGGAGGTCACAACGCGCTGATCGCCGCGTTTTACCTGGCAAGAGGCGGCTTTAGGCCCGTCGTGCTCGAAGGCCGCGAAATGGTCGGCGGAGGCGCGGTCACAGAGGAATTTCATCCGGGGTTTTATGCCTCGACGCTTTCGCACACGCTGGGGCCTCTGCGCGGAGACATTGCCCGCGAAATGCGCCTTGAACGCTACAAGCTGGAAGTATTCAGGCCCGACCCGCGCGTCTTTGCGCCGGCCCCGGACGGACGTGGAATGCTCTTTTATGGCGACGCGGCGAAGACCGGCGGGGCTCTTTCTCACCTTTCCGCGAAGGACGCCACGAAATATACGGAATTTGCAGAAACGCTCGAGGAATTCTCGAGCGTCTTCGAGCACGTCGCTTCGATTACGCCGCCTGGAATCGACCATCCTTCGCCAGAGGATTTTCTGAACCTGCTCAGAACCGCCTTGAACGTACGCAGCCTTGGGAAGCGCGGGATCTTCGATCTCCTGCGTTGGGGCCCGATGGCGGTGGCGGACTTTGTTGCCGAATTCTTTGAGACGGAGTTACTGCGCGCTGTAATCGCCGCGCGCGGCATATTTGGCGAGGCCCTGGGGCCATGGTCCGCGGGCTCGACCGCCGTGCTGCTGCTGCGGGCCGCAGCCGACCCGAATCCGGTTGGATCCGCGAGGTTCCCGCGCGGCGGGCTCGGAGAATTCAGCCGGGCACTCAGCGAGGCGGCGCAAAAGGCTGGAGCGGAAGTCCGCACTCGGGCGGAAGTGGCGAAGATCCAGACAAAGAACGGCGCGGTGTCGGGAGTTACGCTGGCAAACGGAGAAGAAATCGCGTGCCAAGCCGTGGTTTCCGGTGTGGACCCGAAGCGGACGTTTTTTCAGTTGCTCGATCCAGGGCAGCTCGATCCGGTGTTTGCGATGCGGATGAAGAATTACCGCGCGCGTGGCAGCGTGGCCAAGGTGCATCTGGCACTGGGCGATTTGCCGGACTTTCCCGCGCTAGGGAATGCGGTGGCTGCAGACGGCTTCCGCGAAGCACTGAGCGGGCGAATTCATATCGGCTACGAGATTGACTATCTGGAGAAGGCATTCGATGCGTGGAAGTATGGCGAGATCTCGCAGGCGCCCTATCTGGATGTGACGATTCCGACGATTCTTGATCCCTCGCTAGCCCCTGAGGGTAAACACGTGCTTTCTGCGTACTTTCAGTTCGCGCCGTACAGGCTGCGGCAGGGAAGCTGGAAGGAGCGCCGCGGGGAGCTCGTGAACATCTTGCTGAAAACGTTGGGCGCGTATTCACCGAATTTCGCGACTCTGGTGGAAGGAGCGCAAGTCATTACGCCCGAGGATCTGGAATCCGTGTACGGCTTCACCGGCGGACACATCTTCCATGGCGAATTAGCGCTCGACCAGATTTTTACGATGAGGCCGGTGATGGATTGGGCGCGATATCATACGCCCGTGCGAGGGCTGTTCCTCTGCGGAAACGGAACGCATCCAGGAAACGGGCTGACCGGAGCGTCGGGAGCCAACGCGGCGAAAGAGATCATCCACGAGCTGCGATGAAGACGGCGGTTCTTGTCGCCGCGAGAAGTCTTCGCGCTAGCTCCTCCTTTGAAGTTGGCGTCGAGATCCTTCGAGCCATGAGAGGCGTGGTTCCCTGACGCGGGCTCGAGACGGCGCGGCTTGCCTGTGCCCGCACGAAGAACCTCAACCATGATGACAATTGACAGAAATAGGCTAAAGCAGCTTTCCGACAGGGAAGAGCAGCGCTTTAAGGTGCAGCACCCGAAGTCTGCGGCGATGTTCAGAGCCGCACAGGATTCGCTGCTGGGCGGCGTGCCGATGAACTGGATGAAGAAGTGGGCAGGCGCGTTTCCCGTATTTGTGAAGGACGCGAAAGGCGCACACTTCACTTGCGTCGACGGACGAAACTACGTCGATCTGTGCCTCGGTGACACAGGGGCGATGACTGGACATTCACCCGACGTTGTTGTGGAAGCGGTGGCAAGGCAAGTGCGTCAAGGGATCACGCTGATGTTGCCAACGGAAGATTCGCTTCACGTGGGCGAGGATTTAAAGAAGAGATTTGGCCTGGCGTACTGGCAATTTACGCTGACAGCGACGGATGCGAACCGTTTTTCAATCCGCATTGCGCGCGAGATTACGCAGCGGCCGAAAATTCTCGTGTTTCATTACTGCTATCACGGAACCGTGGACGAGTCGTTTGCGGGGCTGCACGACGGAGTGGTCGGGCCGCGCCGGGGAAACCTTGGGCCTCCGGTGAATCCCGCGGAAACGACACGCATAGTGGAGTTCAACGATTTGAACGCGCTCGAAGACGCGCTCAAGCAGCACGATGTGGCATGCATTCTCGCGGAACCGGCGATGACGAACGTGGGCATCATTCTGCCGGAGGAAGGGTACTGGAAAGCGGCGCGGATCCTGGCGCGGCGTTACGGAACGCTTTTGATGACGGACGAAACGCATACCATCTGTGCGGGTCCGGGCGGCTGCACCGCGGAATGGAAGCTGGAACCGGACCTGCTAGTGTTTGGGAAAGCGATCGGCAGCGGGATTCCTGGCGGAACGTACGGGTGCACCGAGGAAGTGGCACAGCGCATTTCGGCTAGGATTCATCTGGAGGACTGCGACGTTGGCGGAATCGGCGGAACGCTGGCGGGGAATGCGCTTTCGCTGGCCGCCATGCGAGCGACACTCGAGCACGTTCTGACGAAGAAGAATTTTGACAAGATGATTCCGCTGGCGGTGCGTTTCAGCGATGGCGTTGCGGCGGAGATCAACAGGCACGGATTGCCGTGGAGCGTGCAGAGACTTGGTTGCCGCGCGGAGTACACCTTTTGCGAGCAGCCGCCGAGAAATGGCGGGGAGTCAGCTGCGGCGGCAGATTTTGAGCTGGAACGGTTTCTGCATCTTTACGCGCTGAATCGAGGAGTCCTGCTGACGCCGTTTCATAACATGGCGCTGATGTGTCCGGAAACGACGGAGGCGGACATCGACGTGCACACGAGCGTGTTCGCGGAAGCAGTGAAGGAACTGGCGTAGATGGTTACCTGTGGAGCTACCTCCAAGGTCCTGTTTTTCCAAGCGTTGATTGCGAAGAAGGTGAAGGGTTTTGTCTTGGATCAGGTTCGGAAAGGTTGATTCTCGAAGGTTGGCCAAAAAGCGAAAGACCAGGCAGAGGCCTTGGCCTGACCCTCGCCTCCCTTCCGCGGCGCTCAGGCCAGCCGAAGGCAGGTGCGAAGCATCTGAACTGTTTGGACTTAGCATTCCTTTTGTTCCGGTCGTGGGGCGCAGCACAGTTTTACCCTGAGTCGCGGGAAGGGTTGCGCCCCCTTCGGCAAGGAAATGCATCCTAAGAAGCGAACGCCAGAGGATCTCGACCCTATGATTTGGCCGGTGACGAGAATACGCTAAGCCGGAATTCGAACGAGGAGGAGAGAAACGTGGAGACATATTTTCTGCTGAAAACGGAACCGACGGAATATTCTTTTGCGGATTTGCAGAAGGACGGCGCGACGGAGTGGGACGGAGTGTCGAATCCGGTCGCGGTCAGACACTTGAGCGAAATGAAGCCGGGGGCGCGTTTGGTGATTTATGAGACGGGGGAGAGGAAGAGCGCGGTGGGGACGGCGACGGTCGTTTCTGTGACGACGAAGGATCCGAAGAAACCGATTGTGGAAATCAGGGCGGGGAAAGCGCTAGCGAAGCCGGTTTCCCTCGCGGAGATCAAGCAGAACAAGATTTTCAACGATTCGCCACTAGTCCGAATGGGCAGATTGTCGGTGGTCCCGCTGACCAAGGAACAGTATGGCGCGCTCGTAGGAGGCTAGCGGAACTATCGGGAGGGTTTGGAGGTTTCGGAGCTACAACGCGCGGGCAGGACGAGAGTCTGGCCGGGGTAGATCTGGCCGGGATCGCTGAGAGCGGGATTGGCGCCGGCAATACATTGCCATTCGGCGCCGTCGCCGTAGTGGGCGAGGGCGATCTTCCAGAGCGAATCACCCGGATGAACCAAAACCTTTCCGAGAGTGGGGCTAACTGCGGAGGACGTGGGTCGCGGGACGACCAGGATCGTGCCCGCCTGGATGGACTGCGGATCGAGTAGTCCTGGGTTGTCGGAGAGCCAATCCTGCCAATGGGAGCCTCGGCCGAGGAAGCGGCGCGAGAGTTTCCAGAGCGAGTCACCCGGCTGAACGGTGATGCTTGAATCGC
>DATFTB010000281.1:0-8348 GCA_035262325.1 Candidatus Acidiferrum sp. | reverse complement strand
CCTCATCACGCATCTGCTTTTTAACGTGACCCCCTACGACCCGGTCACGCTGGTGCTGGTTTCTCTCGTGCTCCTTGCTGTCGGGGCGCTAGCCGGCTACATCCCTGCGCAGCGCGCCATGCGCGTCGATCCGGTTGTTGCCCTTCGCCATGAATGAATGAGCTGCAACCCTCAAGATGATGCCCCTCATGTGATAGAGGACGAGAAGCAACAAATTTATCATGCACCGCGGTCGGTGCCTGATTCGTCCGGAAATTACTAAAGTTCGTGCCAGTACTTTAAGTCACCAATTGCCGTTGATCGGGACTTAGGCTCCGCTTCCATTCTGGCGAGCGCCGTTTGCGACCATTGCGTCTTGCTTAAGCATGATACTGTTGTTCCCATCGCTCCCTGCCAAAAAACGGGATCCTAGCCATGCTCAACCCCGCATCCTGCTCGTCGTCACCGCTCATCCCGACGACGAAGCCTTCATGGGCCCCATCCTGGCCCGCTACGCCCGCGAGGGTGTCAAGGTCTACCTCGCCATCGCCACCAAAGGCGAAAAGGGGGCCAACGAATTCGCCAAAATTCCCGCCGGAGATGCTCTCGCCGACGCCCGGAGCGCAGAAGCCACATGCGCCTGCAAGGAACTTGGCATCGAGCCTCCCATCTTCTTCAATCTCAACGACGGGGAACTCGGCGCCTTTACCGAACCCTTCGCCAAAACATTCACGCCGTCGCCTACAACGTCGAAAAACTAGTCGACCAGCTCCACCCGCAGGTCATCCTCACTTGGGGACCCGAAGGCGGCTACGGCCACCCCGATCACCGCCTCGTCTCCGCCGCCGTCACCCAGGTCGTCCAGTCGCTGCATTCCAGCATCAAGCTCTACTATCCCGGCCTCTCCCCCGCCCAAGCCAAGCCTCTCAATTCCGTCTGGCCCCCTTCGCTACCGTTCCGCACCACCGATCCCGCCTACCTCACCGTTACCGTCTCCTACACGCCGAAAGATTTTGAAACTTTCAAACGCGCCTTCGAGTGCCACAAATCCCAATACACTCCCAAAGCGTTTAGGGCGCTCGAGAAAGCCATGGACGAGGGCTGGCACGGCAAAGTTTCCTTCCGTGAATGGAACTCCGCCCGCCCTGCGACCGATCTTTTCCAATGAGCTTCTGAACGCGATGGCCGCCGCGACGAGGCCCATCAGAATCAGCGTAGAGGTAAATTCTTTAGCGATTGTGTCTAGTGCTCGCAGGCCGCCTCGGAATCGCCAGGGAAGCGATCGTGGGACTATCAAGAGCTTTCTTGATCTGCAACCTGCACGGACAGCTGAATAAACGGGTTGCCTGTTAATTACGAAATCTTTACAGACAGCCTAGGACTTTTGAACGAGCGTTTCCCTAGCATTGTGTACTGAGAGTGAGAAGCCGGAAGAGCGGCCGATTGGAGGAAGTTCCATGTTGTGCGGTCCCAAGGGTAGCGAAGAGCCGTCTACTTTGCAGTGCAGCGTTTGTGGGCGCTCGTTGGAGTTATTCGAGCTTCCTGGAAAAAGCGAGAAATATTGTTTGGAATGCAGTGCCGATATCGCTACGTCGATCCTGTTGACCACGGAAATTGATGCCGCGACGATGGCTGGGCGCGAGACCGAACCTCTGGTGGCAGAATTTGTGCAGTTGAGTCACCGGCTGTTGGAAAGGGCGCAGTCGGCATAGAAAGGGATAGTCGGCTCTGGCCATCACGGGCTGCACATCTGCCTGCATCCCGGTAACATCGTTCTGCAAGAAAGCAATCTCATAGGTGGCGGCAGCGAAGACAGCGTGGTTTCGCTTGTGTTTCCATTGCTTGTGCGCAAGTGGCCTTCGCCTGTTGATTCATACCAATGTGGCCATACGTGAGGGTCTCCTAGGTGATGGCGTCGTTCGGAGACAGCCGAGTTGCTTTTTGCCTTCCTCACCAGATTCTTCATACCGCCCCAGGACCGGATAGCTGAGCCCCGACAAGAAATTATGTGGCATCTCCGCCCGGGGACAGGCCTCTGCCCAACTGCGATATGAAAGTGCGCAGTGATGAAATACTTCTCCGGCTCACTTCTTCGCTCGCGGAGCTCGTAGGCCTTCCGGCTATAGTCGGCAGAAGCGTTGAATTCTGCAATATCTCCGTAAAGACGGCCGTGCCATGCGTAGGCTAAGGCAAATTGTCGGGTCCAGCTCGACGGCATGGAGACCACGCGCGAAAGACGGTCTCGTTGGCAAGGAACAGAAGCCCCTTTGCCAATAATCGTCGCAGCTGCCAAGCTTGCCAGGGTCGCCTTCTTTGCTTGATCCTACCTTCGCGCTGGGGGTACCATTCTCACCTGCGCGCAATCTTGCAGGAATCCTCAGCCCATCCCCGAGACGGCAAGGAGGTTCCTATTCGTCGTGCCTATCGCTGAGGAATTCAGCATCAATTTAGAAGACCGCCCCGGTGTACCTGGGAAGCTCTGTCAATGGTATTGCGGAGCTGTCGCTTGCGACACTAAGCGACCCTGGGAAGAATGCTAGTTTGATTCTGAAATCGAGCATGAACCGGCCACAAGGCAAAAGCCGCGGCGCTACGTCCAGAACAGGCGGTTACACTATCCATCGGAACAAGAACCACGAGACTGTCGAATCGGACAGTCCTATCGGGCCAATGTTCTTTGTATCATGCGCGGATGGCTGGAAGAATCTCTCGGCCGATCGAAGGGGCTATCGCCCGACACGATTTGATACGACAAGGAGCTGCCATGAGGTTTAGTGTGCTCTTACCGTTCGCCGCCATTCTCGCCGCTTTTCCCCTCCGAGCGAGGGAAAAGGCGGACCGCTCCATGCCTTCCTTGCAAAACGTCTTATGCCTGGTGATGTGCCTGATGCTGATCTCCGCGACGATGCCGGAAGGTGCGTGGCCGCAGGAAGGCTTCGCGCCTTTTTCGGCGGCCGATCTCGACTCGTTGGTCGCGCCGATCGCGCTCTATCCCGATGAACTCGTAGCGCAGGTTTTGGGCGCGGCAACGTATCCCGATCAAATCACCGAAGCATACGACTGGCTACAGTCGAACAGCGGGCTGCAGGGACAAGCGTTGATGTCGGCGATCGACGAGCAGAACTGGGACGACGCGGTGAAAGCAGTCTGCATGTTTCCATCTGTTTTGAGCATGATGTCCGACAATCTGTCGTGGACCTCGGCACTCGGAGAGGCCGCGGCGATGCAGCAGGCCGATGTGATGGCCGCCGTGCAGCGGATGCGCTCGAGGGCGTTTCAAGCGGGAAATTTGAACACCACGAGAGAGATCAAAGTGGTGCAGCAGAGTCCGGATGTGATCGTGATTCAGCCAGCGAATCCTCAGGTAGTGTATGTCCCGACATTCAACCCGACGGTAATTTACGGGGCGCCGGTGGTAGTGCCGGGGTGGTATTCGCCAGTGGGCCTGGCCCCAACACCGATTATTTCCTTCGGTCCAGGAATTGCGATTGGACCGATGATCAACAACAGATGGGGGTGGGGCTGGAATGGATGGGGCATGCATTGGGGCAGAGGCAACATCTACTTCCGGAACAGGGTTTATATAGGGAACCCGTACTGGCGTGGACGCCCGCCAGGGTACTTCCGAGGATACCGCCCACCCTTCTTTCCTCCGCCGCCTCGGCGTGCGGGTTTTCGGCCGCCGGGAGTGCGGCCACCCACGCTTCCGCCGCCTTCGACCCGGCCGCCAAGGCCGGTCCGTCCGGTTCCGCCGATTGCGCCGATTCCGCCACCTGCAGGAGGAAGACCACCGGGCGGAGGTGGTGGTGGCAGACCATCGGGTGGAGCTGGTGGGGGAGGTCGGCCGCCCGGTGGCCGTCCAACGACTCAACCCGCGCCCGGACCCGGAACAACGCGGCCCGCTCGGCAGCCTCGGCCCAGTCCGGCGGAGCCGATGCCTGGGCAAAGAGATTTGCGCGGCTATGGAACGGGGACGCGCGGTTCGCGGGCTGGAGCGTTTTCACCTTCGCCGTCAGATCGTTCCGCGAGCATTCGCGGAAACCAGAGCCTGGGAAACACCAGGTCGGCTCCGAGGCCTGCGCCGGCGGAGCGGCCTGCCTCCGCACCGCGAAGGACACGGTCAGGAAGCTAAGCCCATGCGTCAAGGGAAAACAATGAGAGAACGCTGTTGAGCGTAGGAGTTTCTATGAAGATCAACGGGCGAAGCGCAAACGATTGGCGTGGGACAGGGCGGCGAATGATCGGGAGCGCTGCGCTTGCCGCGCTGGTGTTTTTTTCGGGCTGCCAGAAGCACGAGCGGACACCACCTGTTGAAGCGGGACCGCAAGTGTTTGCATCGCCGGAGGCTGCGGGAGAAGCCGTGTACAATGCCGCGAAGAACGGCGATTCGAACGCGATGCTGACGATTTTTGGTCCCAACGCGAAGGATGTGGTCTTTTCGGGCGATCCAGTACAGGACAAGAATGGCATGGAGCATTTTGCTGCGAACTACCAAGAGATGCACCGTTGGGGGCGGCTGGAAAAAGGGATGCTGGTGCTTAACTTTGGGGCCCAGAACTATCCGTTTCCCTTTCCGCTGAAGCGGCTGGAGCAAGGAAAGTGGCAGTTCGACGTGGATGCGGGCGCGAAGGAGT
This sequence comes from Candidatus Acidiferrum sp., assembly GCA_035262325.1. Classification (GTDB taxonomy): domain Bacteria; phylum Acidobacteriota; class Terriglobia; order Acidiferrales; family UBA7541; genus Acidiferrum. Next base: position 3,735 of record DATFTB010000281.1, on the reverse strand, counting down.
TAGTGGCGCGGCGCGTGGGGCGAAATGAATTGCGGGCGATGAGCACGTTGTACGCGATGGCGGATGCGCAGGAGCAATATTTTGCGCTGAAGCACGGCGGCGCGAAGGAGAATCAATTTGCGTTGAAGTTTGTCAGCAGCGAGGGCCAGCAGGATGGATTGTATTGGAAGGTGCAAGAGGGCGAGCCAGAGAGCCCGCTGGGGCCGCTGGCAGCCGACGCGGCGGCAGAAGGGTACACGGAAAAGAAAGCCCAGCCCTTTCACGGCTATTATTTCCGGATTTTGAAGGAGCAGGGTGCGCACGCACCGGGCGGGGCAGAGAGTTACCTGCTGAACGGGAAGATGACCCAGGGATATGCGTTTCTAGCGTGGCCGGCGGAGTACCGGACGTCGGGCGTGATGACGTTTATGATCGATCGGGACGGGGCGGTGTATCAGAAGGACTTGGGACCACAGACGGCGGATGCCGCGAAGGCAATTACGGCATTTGATCCGGATGAGAGCTGGCAGAGCGTGGATGAGGCGGATTAGGAAGAGGGCTGTAAGTCAAGGTGAAAGTCTGTCGCAAAGGCCTGCCAGCCAGCCGATAGATTCTTTCTGCCGGACGTGGCTGCCCGGGACGAGCAAATCAGTGCGTTCCTTGCACAGATCGAGAAACACAAAACTCCAGCGAGCTTCCATTCCTCGATTTTTCGTAGAAACCGCGTACGCAACTGTCGCGGACCACGGGCATGAGTGTTTCAAATGGTGCAGAGCTGCAGCGTTCCTCGCGCGCACGATTGTGAATGAGTCATAGGTGGTAGGGGCGGTGGGATCGAAATCACGACCTTATAGGAAACGAAGGAGTTCTGTGGCACAACTTGGCCTTCTAAGTCACTTTCCGCAGAATCTGATTCTGATTGACTCTCGACAAGGCCTCGCTCTAGAGTTCCACAACCGGGATGAACCGTACCACACGCTTTCTTGAACCACCCGTCTCTGGGCGTCGATTCCTTCCCGTCCAGCCCAGAAAAAAGGGGCAAGCACCACCCAGCAGTTTCTATATTGTCTCTGTCGAGCGGAATAATTTGGAGTCAGCGCGAATCCAAGTTTTCGATAAGTGAGAGGTCAGCGGAAGCTATGGGCGTTTACGCAAAATACGTTCTACCTCGCTTCATCGATTTTTCGATGAGGAACAAGGATGCCGCGCGGATACGTGCGGAGTGGGTCCCGCATGCTCGCGGCGATGTGCTCGAAGTGGGCATCGGTTCTGGTCTGAACTTGCCCCTCTACTCTCGAGAGGTTCGTCTCATCTACGGAGTCGATCCTTCGTTGGAGTTGCAGAAGATAGCCCGCCAACGGCTGAGCGGGCAGGCAATCAAAGTGGATTTTCTTTCGCAGTCCGCCGAACGGACACTACCTCTTTCCGACAAGAGTATCGACACTGTTGTCATGACCTGGACACTCTGTTCGATTGCAAATCCACTGAGAGCGCTTCAAGAAATGAAGCGAGTTCTGAAACCAAGCGGGCGTCTCATCTTTGTCGAGCACGGTCGCTCTCCCGATTCCAAAGTCGCTGCTTGGCAGGATCGGCTCACTCCGGTTTGGAAGCGTATCGGGGGTGGCTGCCACTTGAACCGCAAGGTGGATGCGCTACTGGCGGAGGCAGGATTTACGATCGACGAGCTAAAGACCACTTACCTTCGTGGCCCTCGCCCCATGACATTCACGTACCAAGGATTCGCTCGACGCGAGGCGTGATCTTCGAGGGCAATGTCTTTCCTTGCCAAGGCGAACCATTCCAGGGCTAGGGCCGGAAACCTATAAAGTTGCGCCTAGCGTCCCACCCCGAAAATACTCTTGATAACTCGATGTTCCCTTTGTTTCGCGTCCTTAGATCCCGGTTGGAATTGATAAGAAGAAGGAACAGGGTTCGCCTAGTTGTCTCGATTTCGCAAGACCAACGAAGCCAAATTGCGCTACAACTGATTCCATTGCCCGCGCTCTTCACTCTTCGCGGAGGATGCGAACCGGCTCGATGCCCGTGGCGCGATAGGCCGGAATGATTGTTGCAAGGATGCCGACGAGCAAAAGGAGAAGAGCAACAGCGGCAAACGTGAGCGGGTCGGTAGCGCGGACACCAAAGATGAGAGAAGAGACGACGCGGCCAAGCGCCAGCGCGGCGGCGAGGCCAAGGGCGACACCGGCGAGGATGGGCTTCAACCCGTCGGCTAGAACCAACCTAATGACGTCGTGGTTGGAAGCGCCAAGTGCCATGCGAATTCCGATTTCGCGAATGCGGCGCCGAACGGTGTAGGAAAGCACGCTGTAGATGCCGACGGCGGCTAGGATCAGCGCGAGCCCGGCGAAGCTAGCGAGCAGGAGCATATTGAACCGCTGGGGAGAAACGGACTGCGCAATCACGTCGTTCATGCTCATCACGTCGACGACGGGAAGATCCGGACCGACCTCACGAATCGCCTTAGTTACGGCGGCAACAGAATTCAGGGGATCGGAATTCGTGCGCACGGCAAAGGTCATGCCGAAAGAGTGCCAGGTTTGCTGGGTCGGCACGGTTAGTTGCGCCAGCGGAACGTAAATCGTAGCGACCGGGCGCGTTTCGTCCAGCGAGTCGAGCTTCACGTCGCCGACAATGCCGACGATTTCGCGGACGACGCCGGGGAAAAAGGTCAGCGTGATATGCCTGCCAATTGGATCTTCCTTGGACCAGAAACGTCGTGCGAGGGAGTCGCTGATGAGCGCCGCACCGGGCCTGCCCGTCGCATCGGCGTCTGTCAGGTTGCGTCCTCTTAGGACGGGAATGTGCATGGCCTGGAGGAAGCCGGGACTAATCAGGCGAACATCCACTTCGGGTTGGTCGGACATTTGCTGAACTGGACGGCCTTCGATCGAAAAGGGTTGATGCGAGCCGCCATGGCCGCTCAGCGGCAAGCTATCAATCACGCCCGCGGAATCGATACCGGGAAGAGCCCGGATCTGTGCAAGGACACCCTGGAAGAAGTTAATTTGACCGGCAGGAGACGAATATCGGTTTGCAGGAAGCGGCACGGTCATGGTGAGCACGTTCTGCGAATCGAAGCCCGGCTGGACTTTGCGAAGCTCCCAAAGACTGCGGATCGTGAGGCCGGCGCCAATGAGCTGGGTGCCATAGGACTTCCCGAAGCATTAACCCAAACACCAGGCGTTCGGCTAAGTTGCTTGATTTCAGTGAGGTTCTCGTAGGACCAGTGGGAATCCAATCGCCGATCAACTTTCTAAGTCCTACTGGCAGCAAGCATGGTCTTGCCGAGCTGTGGGAGCAAACGGGCGTAGGCTGGCGCGACCAGCGGCGTCGGAGAGCAAGGCGTATGCCGCCGCATGATCAGTCCGCTGATGAATCAACGATCTTGAGCTATGAAATGTTGCCGGACGAGACGACCATTCAGGTCACACTTTCCTTCGGCGGGAGCGCCTGGCATTCGCCGGCGGGAGAACGGCGGCAAGATGGGAGTTGGCATTGGACGCACCGCACAGATCCTCGGGTGCCGCGAGGGACCAAGCGGCGGCCAGAGCGCGGCGTACCGTGGACTTCTTGGCGGGCTTTAGACAGACACTGGTGCAGCCTTTACGACCCCAAGCACCTTTCACGGGGATGAAGATAGCAGGTTCAGCACGCACAAACATTTCTTGCTCGATCGGACTCAGTTTGATCATGCCCCAGGACTTATCGGGATAGTGGAGTGTCGCGAAGATCTTG
>DATFTB010000280.1:0-4960 GCA_035262325.1 Candidatus Acidiferrum sp. | reverse complement strand
GGCGGTTGTGGCGCGGCGGGCAACACACCCAGGACGGCGAGAGGTCTTCTGCCGAGCACCATCAGCACTCTGCCCTCGGGGCTGAACTTAGTGACCATGTTCGATCCTTCGTCGATGGTCCAGATATTGTCGTCCTTATCGACGCGCACCGAATGGGCGAATTCAAAGCCGAGAAATCCGCTACCGATTTCCTTGATGAATTTGCCGGTCTGGTCGAATTCGAAGAGCCGGTTGTTGTTGCTCCGGTGGAAGACGAAGATGTGGCCCTTGGAATTAGTGGCCACCGCGACGGCCTCGCCCAGGTACTCGCCCGGAGGGAGTTTCAGGAAATTCGGCGCGGTAGTGAATGGAATTTCGCGGACATCCTGGATCGTCGCCTTGCGTTGCGCAAACGCAGGGGCGAGCACCAATACCAAGAGAGCGACCCTCGAGACGAAAATTCGTTTCATCGAAAATCTCCTAAATATTAACGGCCGAGCCTTGAGATGACATTGTATGCGAAGCGCTCGGCGAGTTGGAACCCATTCCTCGCTGAAGCCAGGTTTCACAGACGAGTTCATAGAAGTACTCCCAACGAATTTGCGACAGCCAGTATATCCCCTCAAATTAGTGGACTGGAGGTCCTTGAAGAGTAGGCACATGCTCCCACAAAACGCCGTAGTGGAGTGGACCCCATTTTTGAGACAGCCGGTTAACCTCTAAATTTCAGCGAAAGAGGTAAATCGGACAATGAAGTCTCGAAGAAAATTCAGCAAAGAGTTCAAGCAAACGGCCGTAAACCGGCTCAACAGTGGACAGACTGCCGCCGAGGTAGCTCGGGCACTGGAGGTGCATCCCAGCGATCTACACCGGTGGCGACGGGAATTGCAGGAGCACGGGGATCATCGCGCTCGGGGGACCGCCCACCCACCTGCGCGATCTGGTGGACATCAGCCGAGGTTATCAGGGTCCGCCGAATTTCCTGAACTCTACACAACCACGGATAAAGATGGAAAACGATCGAGACCGGCCTGCCGTTCGCCTTGAATCGTCCGGATCATCGCATTTCAGAGATCTACTGGCTTGAAGAAGTTTCTTGAGTGGTATGGAATATCGCCGGAAGGAATAACGAATGAAGAGTACGAGAATCGTGGTTGCCAACCTCTTGGTAGTCGTCGCCATTGCTCAAGGGCAGACCGCTCCGATATTGTCCCTCGACGATGCGGTCGCACTTGCTGTGAAGGGAAACCGCCAGGTGCAATCCACAGCCCTGGACGTCAATCGCGCGCGGGAAGAGACCGCTGCCGCTAAGACAAACCGGCTGCCGCAATTTAGCGTTTATTTGCTCGGCGGCGAAGCTCTGCGTCCGATCAGTTTCGCGATCCCGCAGGGTGCTTTGGGAACCTACGCGGCCACGGGACCTATCCCAGCGCAGAAATCGAACATCACAACGCCGCAGCAGTTCACGGCGTTAATCCTGGCGCAGGCTTCGCAGCCGCTATCCCAGCTTTGGAAAGTTCGTCTGGCGTTGATCTCTTCACAAATCGGTGAGAGTCTTGCGAAAGAGAGACTGCGCCAGCAGACGCAGGATACGGCTCAGTCCGTCCGGGACCTGTATTACCAGATCGCGCAAACGCAGACGCAAATCGAGAGCTCGGAGGCGGTGGAGAAATACCTCGTGGCGTTGCAAGGCGAGACCGATCGGAACCTCGCGCAACTGGCCGCGCTCAAGGGCGACAGTCTTGCGGTCCGGGCCAAGCTCAGCCAGCAACGATATCAATTGCTCAACCTTCGCGACACGCTGCAGACGCAGAAGGAATCGTTCAACCGGCTGCTCGGCCGCGAGCTCGAAATAGAATTCTCGGTAGAAGTGCAGCCGCTGCCCAGAGCTGATGAAATCGAGTTGGCAGCAGCGCGCGAACTGGCGCTCGAGCAGCGCCCCGAGATCCAGCAAGCCCGGCTTCAAACCAAAAAGGCTGAAACGGAAGTGCGACGTCAACGCGCGGAATACATCCCTGATGTCAGTGCGACTTTCACTTACGCCTCGCTGCCGAATGTGAGCTTCGCGCCGCAAAACGTCCTGAACGCCGGATTTCTTCTGCAATGGCAGCCCTTCGATTGGGGGCAAAAGCGTCATAAAACAGAATCGCTGCGGGACGCAACCAAACAGGCGATGCTTACGGAACGCGACGCCGAACAGCAGGTGCTGCTCGACGTGAACGCGAAATTTCGTGCACTGGCTGAATCGCGGGCGCTGCTGGATACGAGCGCGCTCGCCCAGGAAGCAGAACGCGAAAAGCTGCGCGTAACAACGAATCGCTATGGACAAAAAACGGCGCTGCTCTCCGACGTGCTGCAGCAGGAAGGGGCGGCGGTGCAGGCCGACTCCGATTATCAGAAGGCCCTTGCGGCCTTCTGGAAGGCAAAGGCGAGTTTCGATCGGGCATTGGGGAGGGAATAGAGATGCAAGGTCAAATTTTACTGGCGGCAACCGCAGTGATTCTGGCAGGCTGCAGCAAAGAAAAGCAACTCGAGCCGGCGATCCAAGCCGTGCGGGCGGGAGTGGTGGAACAGATCCGGCCGGATGTGCCCGAGCGTTACTCGGCGAGCATCGAACCGTTCGCGGAGGTCGGCCTGGCTTTCAAGTCCGGTGGAATCGTCGAGGAGATTCTCCAGGTACGCGGCGCCGACGGCCGCATGCGCAACGCGCAGGCCGGCGACAAAGTGGCCAAGGATGCCGAACTGGCGCGAGTTCGTCCGCTCGATTATCAGCAACGTCTCGACCAGGTCGAGGCCCAGCGCGCGCAGTCCGAGGCACAGTTGGCGCAGGCGCAAGCGCAGCTTGCACAGGTGCGCGCGAATTTCAATGAGGCCGATATCGAATACGCACGCGCGAGCAACCTGTTCCAATCGGCGAGCCTGGTGAAGCCCCAGTACGACCAGGCAAAGGGACGTCATGACGCGGGCGCCGCGTCTGTGGTCGCCGCCGAAGCCGCGGTCAAAGCGGCTGAAGGGGGTGTGGCACACGCTCGGGCTGCGGTCAGCGAGGCGAAGCTGTCTTTGAGCGACACCTCGTTGCGTGCTCCTCTCGCCGGCTGGATCTCTGCTCGAAACGTCGATCGCGGAAGTCTGGTGGGCAGCTCGACCGTGGGCTTCAGCATGATCGATACACATCTGGTCAAAGCGGTGTTTGCGGTGCCGGATTCCACGCTTGCGATCATCCGCCTGGGACAGAAGCAGGTCGTGATGCTGGACGCTCTTCAACGTGCCGCTACAGGAGTGATCACGTCAATCTCCCCGCAGGCCGACCCGAAGAGCCGGGTCTTTGCGGTTGAAGTGACTCTGGAGAACTCGCGCGAGGACATCCGGCCCGGCATGATCGGATCGCTCACTTTAGGCGGTTCGCGCGATTCGCGGCCACGGCTCGTAGTACCGCTCAGCGCTGTAGTGCGCGCACCCACCGATCCTAACCGGTTCGCGGTTTTCGGCCTGACGGAGCGCGACGGAAAATCGTACGCTTCGGCGCACATCATCGAGATCGGCCAGACGTTTGGCAATTCGATCGAAGTGGTCCGCGGCCTCACCGCCGGGCAAAAAATCATCTCCCTCGGCGGAACGCAGGTGCACGATGGCCAGCAGGTGAGTGTGCTTCAGTAAGGAGGTTCCCATGTCCCACCAGAGTGATCAGGAACTGATTCAACACACGCACAACACGTCGCGGTTTTTTGTCGAACACCGCCAAGTCGCCTGGGCCGCGTTGGTGGCTGTAATCGCGTGGGGCATCTACGGCTATTTCTCAATGCCGCAGCGCAAAGATCCGGACATCCCGGTCCGCGTCGCGGTCGCGGCCTGCCAATGGCCCGGCGCAACCGCTCAGGAAGTGGAGCAGCTTGTTACGCGGCCGATCGAGCAGACCATCGCAGAGAACAAAACGATCCATCCGGCGTCTGCGGGCGACTACGGCATCCGATCCATTTCGCTCCCGGGCGCGTCGTTCGTCTACGTCCAACTCGCGGAAAACGTCGCGGACAGCCGCGAACAGTTCAGCGACATCAATCTCAAGCTTCAGGCGCTTGGTCCGAGGCTGCCGAGCGGCGCAACCGGAGTCCAGTTCCAGAGCGATTTCGGCGACACGGCGGCGCTCATGATGACGGTGGCGAGCCCTCCGATCGACGACCTTGAAGTCGAGGTGCTTTCGCACTCCGTCGAAAACGCAATCCGGTTGGCGCGGTCGGCGCAGGGCCCGTCCAGCCAGCGCGTCAGCATCATCTACACCTTTCCGCTGACCCTTTCGAAAGCCGGCGTGGTCGAAATCACCGACACGTTGCGGCTCGATGCCGAACGGGCGGGCGTGCTTCGCCGCTCCCGGCTGGTGACAGGCCAGGGGTTCATCGGCGTCGACGCCGAAACGCAGCTCGACGACCAGCATCTGGAGGCTTATCTTAACCAGCTCATCGCGACGCACTTGCAGGAGTCCGAAATCGACCCCGACGTCTCAGCGGTGGCGATTATCCACGATGTCGCGGAAACACGCCAGAAGCTGGAGAGGGTTGCGACTGCGAAGTATAGCTACTCCCAACTCGACGATTTCACGGACATCATCGGCCGCACCTTGCTCGGCGCCCCGCAGACTTCGCGCATCGAGCGGAAAGGCGTCCTGCCCCAGGCCGTCTATCTGAATTATTCGCAGGAGCGGCTAGCGTCCTACGGTTTGCAGGTCTCCGATTTGAGCCGTATCCTGGCTGCGCGGAACATTACGGTTCCCGGCGGATCGATAGAGGCGGGAGGGCGCGAGATTCGCATCGATGCGTCGGGCAAATTTGAGGACGCCAGCGCGATTGGCGACGTTCTTCTGCCCGGTCCTCAAGGCAGCCCACCCCTTTATCTTCGCGACGTCGTACAGGTCAGCCGTGCCTATCAGGCTCCCGCGAATTATTTGAATTTCTACACGAGCACCGGCAAAGACGGAAAACAGCGCCGC
>DATFTB010000279.1:0-5684 GCA_035262325.1 Candidatus Acidiferrum sp. | reverse complement strand
AAAGCTACGAAGAAGGCCAACGTAGTCGCCAATGCACCAGCCACGAAGGATGGGGTTTCAACCCGGAAGGTTACAAGGATGGCAAAGGCAAGAAAAGCAAAGCTCGGCAAGGGGCTCTGAAGCAACGCGAAGATTGTAAATGGATATCTTGCGGGGAGGCTGTCGGTTGGCAGTCTCCCTTTTGCTTTTATCGCAGCCCGGGCGCTTGAAAGATGCGCTCACGGGCGCGATTTACCTGAGGGTGACCAGAAAGCACTAATCCTCAGTCGGCTCTTCTAACTCCGCGAAGATTCTCGCGCCCATTGTCCAAGCCGTTGCCGTTCCCGTGGTTAACCTGGGGCCAACCAGGACAGAGGTATTTGTGCATGTGAATGCCCTGTTCGTTCCGGGATTGAGTTATGAGCTCGTGATGCTGCTGCTGTTCGCGCTGGGGTTTTTGCGGGCTTTTTTGTGGTCCCCGTGAATGCGCTGATTCAACACCGTCCGAGGCTAGAGGTGAAGGGCCGAGTGATTGCCGCCTCGAACCTGCTTTCGTTTGGCGGGATTGCGGTGCAGCCGGTGGTGCAATACACGATGCTGCGCCTGGGGCATCCTGACCCGGGACATGTCTTTCTGATCTGCGCGATGGCCTCGGTGACGATGGGATTTTTGCTGGCGCGGATGCTGCCGGAACTTTGGCCGAGCGCGCTCTACTGGACGAGGTTGCGGCAACGCGCTACTCTTTAGGCGCAGGCCGACAGGGGCCGCGGCGCAAGACCGCGGTTTCGGCGCTGCAATGGGAAAATGGCTACTTCCAGCACTGTGACGGGCTCTCGTCCCGAGCACCGCGGGTTGTCGTATTGGATGGAGCGTGCTCTGAAAGAGTTGGACCACGTCTGCACCTCGCCCGATGCAGACGCGGTGCACGATCTGCGCGTGGCGCTGCGGCGGTGCCGGTCCGTGGCCGCGGTGATGGAAGAGGTCGATCCGGACCGTTCGTGGGCAGAGATGCGCAAGCTCGGGAAAAAGCTATTCCGTCAGCTTGGAGAATTGCGCGATACGCAAATCCTGGAAGATTGGACGAAGAAACTCGGAACGGAACAGGAAGGCATCCGGCAACGGTTGCTGAGCGGGTTGGAAAAGAGAGAGACGGAGTTGCGCCAGGCAGCGCTGAAGGTTGCCGGGAAGTTCGACCAGAGGACGTGGCGGAAACTCGAGCGGACATTGTCGCGGCGAGTACGCGTTGTGCCTTTGGACGGACTGGCTGCCGAGTGTCTCGCACTCGAGCGGTACGAAGCGGCGAAAGAGTTGCATGCCCAGGTGCTGCGTACGGATAAGCCTGAACATTGGCACGCGCTACGAATCGGAGTGAAACGATTTCGTTACACCGTGGAGAGCCTGTTGCCGGCGCGCTATGAAGCTTGGGGCGACAATCTGAAACACATTCAGGACCTTCTGGGAGATGTGCATGACCTGGATGTGCTGTCGGAGAAAGTCGCGCATGAGGGCAGTACGGAATCCGAACAGGCACGCGCGGTGTGGGCGGAACGAATCCACTGCGAACGCCACGAGCGGCTCGAGGCTTACCGGCAGCTGACTCACGGGAACGGCAACCTCTGGCAAGAGTGGAGAGCGGGGCTGCCGCAAGGGAGCAGGCTCGAAGCTGCAGCGATGGCCAGGCTTCGCTCGACGGGCCGAGCGCTGATTGGGAATGCCGCGCGGGTTGCGCAGGTTGCCCGATTGGCGACGCGGCTCTACAACGAGTTGCGTCGTGCGCATGCGGCACCCTTGTTCGCGGAAAAGGATTTGCGTAAAGTCATGCGGGCAGCGGCCCAGATTCATGGCATCGGGAGGCGGCTTAACCCCGATGCGCCGCAGAAGGCTGCGCGGAATTTTCTTCGTGACATGCCCGTGCCAGCCGGATGGACCGAGGATGAATGGGAGCTTCTGGGAGAGGTGGTGCGCTACCATCGCGGCGCGACGCCGAAAGCGAAGCACAGGAGTTTTGGCCGTTTGAGACCGGAGCAGCAGAAAGCCGTTTGCGTGCTCGCCGGGGTGCTGCGTTTGGCCCGGGCGTTGCGGAAGTGCGGCGTGGAGTCTGCCCCGGGCTTGCGCATCGAAAAGTCTGTCGATGCGCTGATCGTTTATGTGCCCGGACTCGAGGAGACCGAGCAGACGGTGACGCGGCTGGCGGCGGGCAAATACTTGCTCGAAAGCGGGCTGGAAGAGCCTTTGATTCTCAAGGCGGCGCCGGCAGAGTTAAAGGTCGTAGAGTTGCCGAAGAAGGAAGAAATTCGCCCGCCGTCGGCGGCAGCTTCGGATTAGCTACCAGTCGAGGTAACCCGAGCCCCCGTCACCACCCAGGGTAGGGCTCCCGCACTCTCGGAAGAGCCCCGTAGGGTTGCTGGTTATTTTCCAGCTTTGCGGAGGAGCTTCGGCGTAGCGAGCCAGGTGATTTCGGCACTCGGAGGTGCCAGGCGCCGGAGTTCGAGCATGGCGACTCCGGCTTTCTTGAGAGCGGTGATGTGATGCTTAGAGCCGACCGCGGTCGCGATCAAATCGTCAAGATGCGGAGCGTGGCCGAAGACAAAGACGACGGAATTGTCTTTGTCTTTGGACAGTTCGCGGAACAGCTGGAGGGGTTCGGCACCGGGTAAGAGAAGTTCTGTCTTCTGGATCTTTTGCTTGGGATACTCGAGCACCGCGGCGAAGATTTCGGCTGTTTGCGCGGCGCGGATGTAAGGGCTCGAAAGCATCGAGTCCGGGACGGCACCGATTTCGGCGATGCCCTTCGCAGCCTGTCTTGTCTTCTCGATTCCCTCCTCGGTCAGGAAGCGCTCGGGATCGGGGGGACATTTCGGGTCCTCGCGGTCAATGGCGATGCCGTGGCGCACAATGAACAGCTGCATCAGGCGTCCTCCTCGCGAACATATTAGCGAAGCCGAGATCAACACTTTGTACCAACGAGGGTGTGGGTGTCTATGAGTAAGTGCCGAGCGGTTCTCAGCGGCTCTAGCGGCAGCCTACAAAGGCCGGAAAGAACGAGCGCCCGCTCGCTTCGTCTGGAATGACGGCTACAAGACACCGTCAGCGGTGATTTTGAGAGCGGAAATACAGCTGCACGTGGAATTCTTTTTCAAAAAGGTCGGAGCTGCGTTCGGCGTCTCGCAGGTCCTCAGCGGCGTCGCCGTGCGCCTCGACCTGAAGGGTAACGGCTCCGCGGTGAAAGGAAGCGTGCAACGACTGGACGCGCTGGCGGTGCGAGTGATCGAGGCCTTCGGCGATGCGCACGATCGAGGCCAGACGCCGGGAAATGCGCTTGTCGTTGCTGTTCAGGGCCGAGTAGGCGGGATGGTGGCTGGCGGGTTCTGACTTGCGATTGTGATACCGGATGATGGCGCCCACAATGTTGCGATCGCGCCCTTCGAGTCCCGGGATATCTCCATTGAGCGCCATGTATTCACCGTGTTTGTGGTGGCCGCGGTGGCTGATGCGGTGGCCGACATCATGGAGAAGGGCGCCAGCCTCAAGCTGCACGCGAGATTGTGGGGGCAAGTGATGGACGGCCTGAAGTTGATCAAAGAGCATGAGGCTGAGTTCGCGAACATGTTCTGCGTGGCGATGATCGTACTCGAAACGGCGACCGTAAGTGCGGGTTCCGATGAGAATCTGGCGGGCCTCGTCGTCGTAGCGGTGCGGCTCTTTGCGGGAAAAGGCTTCGCGGGCAATCTCCTGCAACAGGCCTTCGCGAATTCCAACGCCCGGGATCAGAAAGCGCTGAACGTTGAGGTAACGACCGAGAGTCAAGAGAACGATTGCGGCGATGCCCATGACATCCGCGCGGTCGCGGCGTACGCCGTAGGTCTTCATACGCTCGCGCAAGTCGCGTTTCAAGATGTCGCCCATGCGATCCCGCAACAGCGGCAGTTCGAGAGTTGGCAAGCCATCCTGGCGCGGTCCCGGTGCCACGTTTGAAAGAGTCTCCGCGTTGCCGCCGAGAGCGACCGCAACCTGATCGGCGAGGTTCGGGCCTTTGGGCAAACGGGATTCGAGAAGAGCGCGGACGTAGCGGCGAACCTGCTCGGTCTGCACCGGCCGGATGATTCCCGGAAGGTTGAGGGTCGTCATGAGACGCACGGTGCCGATCGGGAGTTGCACACCTTGCTCGACGTCGTGGTCACGAAGGATGGTTAGCTCGAGGCTGCCGCCACCGAGATCGACGACGCAGCGCGGTTGCACTTCGGGGCCGACGGCAGCGAGAGCGGCCTCGCGGCCGAGACGCGACTCTTCCCTTGCGCCGATGACTTCGAGCGACACGCCGGAAGTTTGTTTGACAAGGCGAACCATGGCATCGCGGTTTTGCGCTTCGCGCGTGGCACTGGTGGCGACGGCACGGTATTTCGTCACGCCGAATTCATCCATGATTCCGCGAAGATGGCGGAACGCCTTGACGGCCTTTTTCAAGAGGTCTTCGCTGAAGCGATGGCGGACAAAAACGCCTTCACCGAGGCGTAGGGGGTAGCGCTCAGTGATAAGCGGTTCGATGTCCAGCGCCGAATAGGCGCGGGCAACGGACAGGCGTACGGCATTGGAGCCGGCATCGATGGCGGCAATGTGGACCGGCTCCGGCATCGCTGCGCCTACCGCCAGAGATGAGCGAGAGCGGCTGACGGCGTGTATTTTGCGGAGCGAATGCCGAGTTGTTCGCCGATGCGCTGACGCAGCTGCTTGTTGACGGCAGAAACGCTGGCTTCACCATCGAGTTCGATGAAACCGCTCTTTTTGGCCATGACTTCGAATTCGCGCTTGATCATGGTCTGGTAACGAACAAAGGACCAGTAGAGATCGTGAGAGAGGGACATGTCGCGGCCCGCTTCCCAGTAGCTGATGGCTTGGGCTTTCCTGAACTCGCGCCCAAAGGCAGTCTCGGGCCTGACGTTCAGCCAGAACGTCAGGTGAGGCCTGAGCGCCATGGCGTAGAGGCCTGTGAGGTAATCGCGATTGATACCGCGGACAACGCCGCGGGCGATGAGGGTGAAAATGAAGCGGTCGGCCAGAACGACCGCGCCCGAGCGAAGCGCGGGAACGATACGGTGCTCGAGTTGATCGAAGAAGTCCGTTGCATACATCAAGGCCAGCGTCATGCGCGTGACAGCGTTTTTGGCAAGCAGTTCGTCGATGTCGCGGCCAACAAGGTTGGAGCGGCGCAATCCGCTGGTGACGACGGAAAAGCCCTCGGACTCGAGCCATTCCTGAAGGAGTGTGATTTGTGTCGAGCGGCCCGAGCCGTCCATGCCTTCGATGACGATCAGAGTGCCGTTGAGCTCGGAGGGATCGAGGCCGACGAGATGTTCGCCAAAGAACGAACTGGAGTATTCGGAATCCGCACTGGGAACCCTGGAGGCGGAGGGCTCGGGGACAGGCGAGGGCTGCAGCGATTTGTCGCGATCCTGGTCGGGCATGGTCACTCCACCACTTCGGCGCGCGGCGCGAAACGCTTTAGATCGATTTTGGAGGCGACGATGTCGCGCATCTGCTTCTGAAGCTTGTTGACGGGGAGCGTACCGTCGAGCACGACGAAGCTATCGGTGTCAACCATCCCGTCGTATTCCTCGAGGATGCGGGCCTGAAAAAGCTTGAAACTCTCGGCGCGGTCGTAGGAGAGGCTGAGGTCCATGCCCGCTTCGTAGTATTTCAGCTTGGGG
>DATFTB010000278.1:0-10840 GCA_035262325.1 Candidatus Acidiferrum sp. | reverse complement strand
CAATCCGCGCGAAGTTGCCACCTACAGCGTTCCCGAAGCGGGCTCACATAACATGTGGGTGGTCGATGACGTGATGTATATCGGCTACTACAACGGCGGGGGACGGGTCGTCGATGTTTCGGGCGAGTTGCGGGGCGAACTCTACAATCAAGGCAGGGAAGTGGCGCATTTCTGGTCGGGCGACGCGGGAGCTTTTCGTCCCAATCTTCCCTTCGCTTGGGGCGCGTTCCCGTACAAAGGCCTCATCTACATCAACGATGTTCACGGCGGCCTCTGGATCACACGCCTCGGCAAACATAAACCCTACAGCAAGACCACAGAGCCTCCCGTGAGTGGTGCCGCGCAGCTTAAGCCATAAGGCCTGAAGTTTAACAACCTCATTCCATTTTCCAAAAATCAATTCCGGCCGCCTGCGGAGGTGTATCCACGCTGGCCGCGGGTTTCTTCGCCACCAAGTCGATCACTTCCATCGTCCCGGGTTCTCCGCCGACTCCCTCCACGGTTACAAACGCATAGCGGCTATCCGGCGACACCGTCACTCCGTGCACCACTCTCCTTTTCGTTGGAATTCTCGCCACTTCCTTCGCGCTCTCGGTTTCGAAGATGGAAACGGAAGCATCTCGTTTGTTCGTCGCAATCAGCAGCTTTCCGTCCCGGGTCACACCCAGGTTATACACTCCGTTCGCCGCCGGAAGCCTTCGCACCAAGGCCCAACTCCCGCGATCCACTTCGACAATTTCGTTCGATTTGTTGCAGGCCACGAAGACGCGCTGGCCATCCGCGGATGGCTGCGCCCAGGTCGGCTGGCACGTCGCCGCGGTCCTATCCATTCCCGCCGGACCGCCGTGCTTTGCGGACCCATCTTCTTTCGGTGGGAGCCCTCGAAATCCCTGTTCTTTTCCAGCACTTACTCGGAATGTTCGCGTCAGGCGCATCTGTTCCGCGTCAATTTCGACCAGCAGGTCGTCCATCATGCAGCCGGAATACTGCCTTTTCCCGTCAGGGGTCACGCGGGAACCGTGCGGCATCACGCAGGTCGGGATGCGTGCCAATTCAAGCATCTCGTTCGTATCCACCACCGATACGCTGCTCGGCACCATATCTCCATGCAGATTGAAATTCACGACGTACAGGAAATTCCCGTCGGGCGAAACGTCGGCGGTCGCCGGAAATAGTCCCAAACCCACTTGCCCGACCACTCGGTCGTCTTCTGTCGTGTACTTAACGGCCGTCCCGTTGGGCCGTCCATGGCCGATCGAAACGTAAAAATTCTTGCGGTCAGGCGAGAAGGCGATTCCATGCGGGCCGCTGATGTCGCTTTGCAGAATCCGCGTCTCGGTGAGCCTCTCGACCTTCAGGCCGTTGGGGCCGAAATGAACGGTGGCAATGCGGTCCGATGATTCACACACGAGTTTCACCCAATAATCCGAGGCCGTGGATTCACCGCCCTTGGCGCACCATCCTGTCAGCGCGAGCCCACAAAGCACGGCTCGAATTCCCATCTTCGGCTGCCGCACCGCGTCACCTCTTCCTTCGAGCGCTGCGTTGAAGGGCCCGACAGCATGGTTCGCGGCTGCTTGGCCGAGCCCGCCAGCCCAGGCAAATCGAATCCCTGCTCTGGGCCTCGCCGCATGAGAGATTCCCCCGCTGCGCTCGGAATGACAAATACGCAAACCTCACCGTGTCGGGCGAGACGCGCTGGACTCGCGCCCGCCGTTAATTTGGTCCTAGACGCTTGCTGCCGGCCTTGGCACACTCTCCCTTATGCAAATTACTCCCTTTCGCATTGAAGAGTACATGGGCCGGTACGAATTCGCCGCCAAATACCTGCTTTCCTCTTCCGACGCCGAATCGCAAACCATCGAAGAGCTGCTCTCTCTCGAACCCGGCGCACATGACGCTTTCCTCAAACACTGGTGCGGGTACACGGAATCGCCCGGCGCGCCGTGGCTCCGCGAAGTTCTCGCCACCATCTATACGCAAATCCACGCGGATCAGATTGTGGTCGTTTCGGCCGCCGAAGAGGCCATCTTCCTCTTCTATCACGCCCTGCTCACGCCCGACGACCACGCCATCGTTGAAACGCCATGCTACGAGAGTGCGCTCACCGTTCCCGCCAGCACAGGTGCGGCGGTCAGTGAATGGCGTCGCAAGCCCTCGAACGGCTGGGCTCACGATCTGGATGCTCTCGAATCCCTGATCCGCCCGAGTACTCGAGCCATCTACATCAACTCTCCGCACAATCCGACCGGCCTCCTGATGCCACGGCCCATCTTCAACGCCGTGCTCGAACTCGCCTCCCGCCGCGGCATCTACGTTTTCTCCGACGAGGTTTACCGCGAACTCGAGCATGACTCTGCCACGCGTCTCCCGGCCGCTTGCGACCGCTACGACCGCGCCCTCAGTCTCGGCTCCGTCAGCAAAACCTACGGCCTGCCGGGACTCCGCCTCGCATGGCTCGCATCGCGCGACGCCGCCTTCCTTCAGAAGATCATCTCTCTCAAGTACTACACAACGATCTGCGCCAGTGCTCCGAGCGAGTTTCTCACGGCGCTGGCCTTTCGCCATCGCCAGAGATTCGTTGATCGCAGTCTCCAGATTGTGCTCGGCAATCTTCCCCAACTTAAGTCCTTTTTCTCACGTCATGAGGACCTATTCGACTGGACGCCTCCGAACTCGAGCACGATCGGCTTCGCGCATTTCAAACCGCAGCGGGACGTTCAGGATTTCTGCGAAAGCGCTGTACGCGAGGCTAGCGTGCTGCTTCTTCCCGGCACGGTTTACGACCAACCGCGGCATATTCGCTTCGGCTACGGCCGGCGCAATTTCCCCGAAGCGCTTGCCCAGTTCGAATCGTGGCTTTCCGCTCGCGCCGTTCTAGGGGCCGCTTTGGCAAGCGACGGCAGGCCGTAGAATTTCCAGGCCTTCTCCGTTTTTTGAGGCGCTCCAGGCCCGCTCACGAAAAAGGAAAAGGGCCATCGTCTCCGACGGCCCTGCGGTTGATGCTGCTTGTAAACTCTTCTACGCCGCTCCCATCGAGCGCCTTGCCTGGAAACATTCTCGGCAGAACACCGGGCGTCCCTGGGTCGGCCGGAAAGGAACCGTGGTTTCCTTGCCGCACTGCGAGCACGTCGTTTTCGTCTCGGCCCGCGGCTGGTTCCCGCCTCCTCCGGCTTCCGCTCTTTTCGCTTTGCAGGCCTTACACCGTTTGGGTTCGTTCTTGAATCCCTTGTCGGCGAAAAACATCTGCTCGCCCGCAGTAAAGACAAACTCGGCGCCACACTCCGAGCACTTCAGGACCTTATCGTGGAATTCCATGAGCCGCTCCCCCTGGACCCCTTTCGGGCAGCGGGGACGGACTCATCGTACACGGGGGCCGTTTCTTGTCTCGCGGACCTGTACGCCGGGGTCGCCGGGCACGGATCCCCTGGGCCAACGGGCGAAGAATCTGAACCAATTCCCAACTTCTCTGCCTGAAAAGGGGCCTGATCCCGGAAGCGCGACGCCGAGGCGCGTCTCGTGCAGTCTTAATCCTGCTCGCGACGCTGCTTCTTGCGCAGTCGCTTCCGCGAAAGCGCTTCTTTCGCCCGGCGCTTCTCACCGGGCTTCATGTAGAAGCTGTGCTTCTTGATTTCCTTGATGATATCTTCCTGCTGCACTTTGCGCTTAAAACGGCGCAGTGCATTCTCCAGAGATTCACTCTCCTGGATAATTACCTCTGCCAATGAACTTCACCTCTATTCCGGTTCTGAGTGGTTCGATGCAGTGCCTACCGCCGACCTGCAGCACTGCTCCTGTGTGGCATTATCTCACGGGGACGTGTCTTCTTGTAGCCAATTCCGCCTGTGCAAGTCAAGTACTCTTTTCCCGACTTAACCCACCTCTTTCGTACCTCGGAAGTTACCGGTCACTCTATCGCTAACCCGATCTTTGCTTTTCTCTCTCTCTTCTTTGCTGCTGCCTGTTGCTTCTGCTGATACACTAAGGGACCTCACAACCAGTTTCGGGAGCCGACCTCATGCCCGATATGCGAGACAGCATCGCGGTCCTTCTTGCTGGTGGTCAGGGCGAACGTCTCTGGCCTCTCACGCGCGATCGCGCCAAACCCGCCGTCCCTTTCGGCGCTCTTTACCGCATCATCGATATAACGCTTTCGAACTGCATCAACTCCGGCTTACGCCGCGTCTTTGTCCTCACGCAGTACAAGGCCTTGAGCCTCACCCGCCACATCCGCGCAGGATGGTCTTCGCTCATGGGCCTTGGCGAATACATCGAAGTCCTTCCGCCCCAGATGCGCGTGTCGCAACAGTGGTACCAGGGCACCGCCGACGCGGTTTATCAGAATATTTATTCTGTCGGCAGCGAGCGGTGCAAGTTCGTCTTCGTGCTCTCGGGCGACCATATCTACAAAATGAATTACGCCAAGATGCTTCAGCAGCACCACGATTCCGGTGCCGACGTTACCGTCGCCACGATCGAAATCCCCGCTGCGGAAGCGGCCAAGCAGTTCGGTGTGATCGAAACCGACAAGAATTGGCGCATCTGCGGTTTCGAGGAAAAACCCGCCAAGCCGAAGACTTCCCCGTACAAGTCGACGCACTGCAACGCTTCCATGGGCGTCTACATCTTCAATACGCAGCTTCTGATTCCCATCCTTCTGGCAGACTCCGAAGATCCCAAGTCGGCCCACGATTTCGGCAAGGACATCCTGCCACGAATCATCGCCAAGCATCGCGTCTTTGCCTACAACTTCGTTGACGAGAACAGCAAGGAATCGCTCTACTGGCGGGATGTCGGCACCATCGACGCCTACTACGAAGCCAACATGGATCTCGTGAGCGTCTCTCCGGTCTTCAATCTCTACGACAAGATGTGGCCGCTGCGCGGTTGGCAGCAGCAATATCCTCCCGTCAAATTCGTATTCGCCGACGAGGATCGCATGGGGGTCGCCCTCGACTCGATTGTGGCGGGCGGTTCGATCCTCTCCGGCGGCCGCGTGCGGAGCAGCGTCATCGGCTACGACGTGCGGGTAAACAGCTATTGCGAGATTGACACCTCGATCATCTACAACCACGTCAATATCGGGCGTCATTCACGCATCAAGCGCGCCATCATCGACCGCCACGTCAATCTTCCCGAGCACACCGAAATCGGCTACGACCTTGAAGCCGACCGCCGTCGCTTTCATGTGACTCCGTCCGGCATCGTCGTCGTCGTCCGCCAGGAATCGCTCATCGAAGAACCGGAATCGCAGTGATGGCCGCTTCATTTTGTGGGGTCGCCATCTGCCGGCCCTGACGGCAGGAGGCCTCGAACCCCCCAATTCCCCACTCGCCGCTGCTCGCCGGCCGCCAATCGTCGCCGGGTTTCGCGCGTTACGCGCTCGCTCTCGACTCCTTTGGTACAATTGCCGTTCTATAGATCACCCGGGAGCCATTACCCATGTCCACGAAAATTGCCCGCATTCTCGCGCGCCAGGTTCTCGACTCGCGCGGCAATCCCACCGTTGAAGCCGACGTCCTTCTGGAGTCCGGAGCCTCCGGCCGCGCTATCGTTCCTTCGGGCGCTTCGACCGGCGAGCATGAAGCCCTCGAGCTTCGCGACGGCGACGAATCCAAGTATCTCGGCAAGGGTGTTCTGAAGGCCGTGTCCCACGTCAACGCCGAAATTGCCAGAGCCCTTTGCGGTTCCGACGCCGCCGACCAGCGTGCGCTCGACCACAAGATGATTTCGCTCGACGGTAGGCCCACGAAATCGCGCTTGGGAGCCAACGCGATTCTCGCCGTTTCCATGGCGGCCGCTCGCGCCGCGGCTGTCGCGGTGAAACAGCCGCTGTACAAATATCTTTCGCGCTATTCGACCGATTCCTCCGCGAACCTGCTTCCCGTGCCCATGATGAACATCTTAAATGGAGGGGCACACGCCGATAGTTCGGTGGACTTCCAGGAATTCATGGCCATGCCGATTGGTGCGCCGAACTTCTCGGAGGCTCTGCGCTGGGGCGTGGAAGTGTTTCATGCGCTGAAGCAGGCGCTGAAAAAACGCGGTTATTCCACCGCCGTTGGCGACGAAGGTGGCTTTGCGCCGAGCTGCAAATCCAACGAAGAAGCCATTCAGATCGTTGTCGAGGCTATCGTCTCCGCCGGCTACAAACCTGGCGAGCAGATCTCCATCGCACTGGATCCCGCTGCCACCGAATTCTTCGACAAGACCAGCGGGAAATATGTCTTCAAGAAATCCGACAAGTCGACGCACACTTCCCTCGAACTGGCCACCTTTTGGACGAAATGGGTTGAAAAATATCCCATCGTTTCTCTTGAAGACGGCATGGCCGAAGATGATTGGTCGGGTTGGAAAGCGCTCACCGAATTCATCGGCTCGAAGAACTCCCGGCTCAGGATCCAAATCGTCGGCGACGACCTCTTTGTGACCAGCACCGAGCGGCTTTCGCGCGGTATCAACGAAGGGATCGCGAACGCGATTCTGATCAAGCTCAACCAGATTGGCACCGTGAGCGAAACGATCGACGCAATCGAACTGGCTCGCAAGGCGGGGTACAACTCGGTCATTTCTCATCGCTCCGGCGAGACCGAGGACACGTTCATCGCCGACCTGGCCGTTGCGACCGCGGCCGGACAGATCAAGACCGGTTCCGCTTCGCGCACCGACCGCATCGCCAAGTACAATCAATTGCTGCGCATCGAGGAAGAACTGGGAAGCGCAGCCCGGTTCAACGGCAGGGCACCGCTGCGCTAACTTGAGAGTGCCCGGAACGGTGCTCCCGCTTTGTCGGGCGCAGTCCCGAGACACTTTTCCTCTAGCGCTTGGCCTTTTCTTGTCCTAGTCGGGCTCGCCGCCGGCTTCTCCTGACGCAGGAGGGGCGGGTCGCTTTGCGCCTCTCGCCATCGGAAGCTAATTGGCTTTCGGCTTGCGGCGTTCGATCAGATGGTTCGAGGGCAAACTCGAATCGGTTAGTTTTTTTGCGGACTCGATGCCGGCGACCGGCAGACGGGAAGGATCGAGTAGCCCGAGCTGCACGAGAACCGAAGCCTGATCCCAGTAGATATGTTCGCTCGAGAGCTTGCCATCGCGAAAATGGACGATGACAACCAGCCCGCATTCCACTCGTTTGCCGGTGGGAGGAACGCCGGGAAGCATCCAGTCCATCTCGAGGGTATGGGTAAAGCGAAAGATCATTTCGTCGACCAGGCGGTTCCGGCCAATGGTGCGGGAGAGAGGAACGATCTCCGTGTCGGGAGGCATTTTGGGGATGAAGTGGCGTGAATAGAATTTACGCAACTGTTCACGGCCCACACCGCCGGTCAAGACTGGGATGTGGTTGACGTAGGCGTCGGGCACCATCGTTTCGAGCGTCCGATCGGTGTCATGTGCGGTGAACTCGTCGCGAAGGTGTTCTTCCCAGAGGTCATTCAGAAACTGCTGCTCGGGCGTTAGCCCGGCATTTACGGGTTGCTTCTGAGCCATCGTGACCTCCTCGTTGTGCGATCCTCAATACAGATCGGGTAGAGATAGAGGACCAAGCATGCCAGTTTCAGGAGGAAAACTGTAGTGGCCCGTGAGGGTATTTGCTGGTTCTCGGAGCAGACTTGTTCGACTGCGCGAGCCTTCTCATTCTCCTTCCATTTGAGAAGACACGCGACGCCCGCTTTTGCCCGTGGCAACGATACCGGCAGGAAAAGCAGGCCCTCTAAGGACAAGTGGCTCCTGCCGAACCTTGTGTAGTCAGTCTTTGACACTCCATCTAAATCCCCATATGCTTTTTGCGTTGTTCTCCGCCGGATTGGCTTGTCATGATTGGCCAAACCATCTCGCACTATCAGATTCTCGAAAAACTCGGCGGAGGGGGCATGGGCGTGGTTTATTCCGCCCACGACACCATCCTCGACCGCCCGGTGGCCCTGAAATTCCTCACCGCAGAGGCGATTCGCGAGAAGCTCTCCTTCGAGCGCTTCCTGCGCGAAGCGCGCGCGGCCGCGGCGCTTAATCACCCCAACATCTGCACGGTGCACGAAATCGGGGAACACGGAGAGAAACAACCCTTCCTGGTGATGGAGCTTCTCGAAGGCGATACGCTGAAGTTTCTGATTTCGGGGCGGGCGTTGCGCACCGACCGTCTGCTGGACATTGCCACCCAGGTGGCCGACGCGCTCGACCATGCGCACTCGCGTGGCATCACGCATCGCGATATCAAGCCGGCGAACATTTTCGTTACCCGCGCGGGCAAAGTGAAGGTGCTCGATTTCGGACTCGCCAAGCTTTCACCGCTTAGGGCCCATTCTCCGGAGACAGCGTCGAGCAGCCCTTCCGGCAGCGGGTCGCGCGACGATACGCTGACTACGCCGGGCAGTTCGATGGGAACGGTTGCATACATGTCTCCGGAACAGGCGGGCGGCGAAGAGCTCGATTCACGCTGCGATCTGTTTTCGTTCGGCGCGGTTCTGTACGAAATGGCGACGGGCAAGCAAGCCTTCTCCGCGCACACGAATGCTCTGAGTTTTAACGCGATTTTTCATCACACGCCCGATCGGCCGAGTGCAGTGAATCCGGACCTTCCTGAGGCTCTCGACGGGATCATTTTCAAGGCGCTCGAAAAGGACCGCGACCTGCGGTACCAATCCGCCGTGGAGTTGCGCGCGGACCTGCGGCGCCTGAGGCGCGATATAGAGTCCGGAAAGCGCAACGCCGCGGTGGCGTTTTTGCCCGAATCGTCGAGCGAACGTCCGCAAAACTCCGTGGCGGTGCTTTATTTCGAGAATCTCAGTAGCACGAAAGAAGACGAATACCTGCGCGATGGGATGACCGAAGACATCATCACCGAGCTTGCAAACATCCGGAACCTGAAGGTTTTTCCGCGTCCGGCGATGCTGGCCTACCGCGACAAGCCGGTCACGGCGCCGCAGGTCGGGCACGAGCTGAATGCCTCGTATGTTTTGGGCGGAAGCATCCGGCGGTCTGGGAAACGGCTGCGCATAACGGCGCAGCTCGTCGAAACCAATAGCGGCCACACGGTGTGGGCGCAGCGCTTCGACCGGGAAATGGCGGACGTATTTGCTGTGCAGGACGAAATCGCGCGCAGTATCGCGCAAGCTTTCCGGATCAACCTGTCTCCGCAGGAAGAAAAGAAAATTGCTTCGAAACCGACCGAAAATTCGCTGGCTTACGACTATTTTCTGCGCGGGCGGAGTTACGCGCGGCGCGAAAGCCTGGAATTTGCCTTGCAGATGTATGAACAAGCGATCAGGCTGGACCCCAATTTCGCGATGGGTCACGCTGGGGTCGCCTACATCTGCGGGATTATTCACGAAATCCGAGAGCACGATCCGAAATGGGTGGCGCGAGGCGAGGCGGCCTGCAAAAGGGCTCTGGAGCTCGATCCGCAACTTCCCGAAGCGCTTGTTGCGCAAGCGCGCATTTTGTATTCGCAGCGGAGGCACGCGGAAGCGATCACGCTTTCGCACCGGGCCATCGCGCTTAAGCCCGACTGCGAGGGCGTCTATAACGTGCTCGGACGGGCCTACTTTGCTTCCGGGCGCTTTCAGGAGGCCGCTGACCTGATCGAGAAGGCGATCGATGCGAATGGCGACGACTACAACGTGTATATACCGTTCACGAATGCGCTCGAGCGCCTGGGGCGTTTCTCGGAACTGAGGCGTTATCGGGAAATGGAAATACTGATACTCGAGCGGCAGCTCGAAATCATGCCCGAAGATGTGCGCGCGCGCAGCTTGCTGGCCGCAGATTACGCTTATGCGGGGCGGCCGGATGACGCCGTCCGGCATCTTGAAATGGCCGTTGCACTGCGTCCCAACGATTCCAATGTTCTTTATAACTCCTGCTGCTGTTACGGCGTGCTCGGAAAGAAAGCGGAGGCGCTAGAGCTGCTGAAGAGGGCGCTGGCGAATGGTTACGCGAACTTCGACTGGCCGCGGCAAGATCCGGATCTGAGTCTGCTGCATGACGACCCTGAATTTCAAAGAATGTTTCCCACGAAAAACGGTTGACGGCCCGTTGCGAGCAAGACGCCTGGGCCTTAGATCGTCCAATTTGCCGCCGACGACGCCGGCGAAGGCGTCGGCCCGAAGGCGCGGCGCTAGGAGAACCGGCCTCAAAGGTCGGCCGCTCGAACGCCACGGGCGAGGTTAGTCGCCGGTGCCAGGCACGCTCGCAAGCGCTTATAATCTGGAGAACCCCGGGACACCAGACCCGGCTTTCGTGCGTTCCGACGGAGGCTTGGTCGAGCGCGGGTTCGAGGAGGCGAGGATGCGCCGATACGTAGTTTTCTGTCTGGCTTTCGTTCTGTCAGCGTGCATGGTTGTTTGCGGCGCCCGGTCGGCAAATGCGCAGACGCAACTGTCGGCCGAGTTGCAGCAGAAGATCGACAAGGCCGCCACCGAAGCGCTGAGCAAGACCGGCGTGCCGAGCGCTTCGATTGCGGTCGTGAAGGACGGACAAATCGCCTATCTCCACGCCTACGGAAATGCCCGGCTCGATCCGGTGATTGCGGCGAAGCCCGGGATGCGCTACAGCGTTGGTTCGATCAGCAAGCAGTTTACGGCGACGGCCATGCTACTTCTGCAGGAGCAGGGCAAGCTGTCGCTTGACGACAAGGTTGCAAAATTCCTTCCCGATCTGACGCGGGCAAACGAAGTCAGCATTCGTCAGCTGCTCTCGCACACCTCCGGGTATCAGGACTACTGGCCTCAGGACTACGTAATGCCCATGATGTTGCAGCCGGTAACAGCCCAGAAAATTCTCGACACTTGGGCGCGCAAACCACTCGACTTTGATCCCGGCACAAAATGGCAGTACAGCAACACGA
>DATFTB010000277.1:0-10582 GCA_035262325.1 Candidatus Acidiferrum sp. | reverse complement strand
CGCAGTTTGTGAATTTCCGACAGGGGAGAAGCCGTGCGTGCAGCCGGAGGCGCGGTGGGGGTCGGGACCGACCCCATCTGCGACTGTCCCTGTAAAGAAAACGCGTCGGCCAAGGCACGCGGCCATGGGGATTCGGCTAGGTGCGGTTCTGCGATGGGCGGGAGGGGAGGGAGCATCGGCGACGGAGGCGTGCGGGGTGAAGACTGGGCCGGGTGAGGAGGGAAAAGATTGTCGAGTGCACCGCCAAGCGGCTGATGCTCGGGTTCGGAGTCGGCTGCGACGCCATTCAAGAGGCTTCTGACACGCCCGATCAGTTCCTGGGGCTGAAACGGCTTCCGGACCAGTTCGTCGGCCTTGACCGCGACGGCACGATCTGCCACGGTTTTGTTGACGACCCCCGACATCAAAATCACGGGTGTCTTGCCGAATTGCGGATTTTGCTTGATCTGGCTGCAAACCGAATAACCGTCCTGATCGGGCATAATCACGTCGGTAATGACCACATCGGGATGATGCTGCTCGAACTGGGCGAGAGCGGAGGCTGCATCGGCGCAGGTAATCACGTTGATGTTTTCGCGGCGAAACGCGATCTTGATGACTTCGCGCATGGTGGCGCTGTCGTCAATGAAGTACACGGTGGGAGTGTGCTTTGTTTCGGGTGTGCCGGGCGGTGGCATGGCGATGGACTCGCTCATTGCGCCTCCTTATCTGCGAGTTCGTCAGTCTTATTGTTTGCGGCTTCGTCGTATTCACGCATCGCGACGAGCATCAGGTCGGTTGCCGAGCGCAGCACCGTGCGCTGGGTCGATGTTGCGCCGTAGACAAATTTGTAAACGCCAGAGCCGACTCGAACGCAATTTTTCAGGATGTCGATCACGGCTTCGTCGCCGAAGAGCGAGCCACATTCCGCGTGGGTGATTTCGCCGGCATCAAAAAACATCACGGCGTCGGTTTCGCGTGCATTGATGGTCAATGCGCCGGTCTGCCGGGCCTGCCCGAGCATCTGCATCACACCGGTGAGATCGTGGTGCGAAAGGTTGCCGCTCAGGCTGGTGTCGGCCTGGGCCAGCATCTGTGTGGGCTGGAAGCCCTCGACTTTGCTGATGATGATGTTTCTGATGTGGTTCGCGATTGTGGGCACGGATTGGCGCCGGTCGATGTAATCGTCGCAGCCCGCCTGAAAAGCTTCCATCAGGGCGCGCTGGCTGCCATCGCCGGTCGCGATGATTGGCAATGAAGCGTTTTTCGAATCGGAGTGCACAATCTTGGCAATCTCGAGCGCACCCATCTCCCGCATTTTCATGGCGCAAACGATGGCCGCGGGCGAGTCGTATTCGAGTGCGGTTAGGGCGAAAGCGGCTTGAGTTGTAGTGGTGACCTCGAAGCCTTCGCGCTTCAGGGCATCCGCCAGCCGCTTTGCGAACAGCACGTTGCTATCGATCAGCAGGATTCTCGCGCGTTTGCCGGGGACCATCATGCCCGAGCCTCCGGTTCGGCGGGTGCCGGGACCAGGCCGGGTGTCAGCGCGTTGAGGTTCAAGACCTCGATCACTTCGCCGTCGTGAGAAAGCCACGCGGCCACGTGAGGCGAATCCGACGCCCCGGCTGGAGTCAAGTCCGCCTGAATCAGTTCGCATTCGCCGCTGACAGGCAGCGCGACCCAGTCCATGGCGGATTGCCGGCCTCGCGTTGCAATCAGGTAGAAGCGGCGCATCCCAAGTCTTTTTCCGATGAGTGTCTCGGCAAGGTCGCATACGGCCACAACGCGGCCCCGACGAAGAATCACGCCGTCGATCTGGGAAGTGCGATGAGCGAAACGGAATACCCGGCTGGGCGCGACGAGTTCCGCTACCTGCTCCGCGGCCAACGCGAAGCGCCGCTCACCCAAGCGCAAGAGGACGCAGGAGCATGAGTCGAGTTGTTCGCTGAAGCTCATGGATTCAGTTCCAGTCCTGCCGCGGAACTCGACGGGGGCAGCGCCGCTGTAGCGCTCCTGGCATCGAGCAACGACAATTCGTCACGCGTAAGAAATCCTTCAGGGCTAACGACGGGTATCACGCTCTGGTCAAGCACCGTCAGGCCGCGATACCAGCGGCGCTCTTCGTGACAGAACGCGTTGGGCAAGGCCTGCAGCATCGTCATTGTGGTCATTTTGTCGATGCCGTCGATCAGTAGCGCGACACGCGATTTGCGAAGCACGAAGACCAGCGTTGCAGCCGAAAATGTCAGTCCAAAATGCAAAGCCACGTTGACAACATACAAATTACGGTCGCCGCGGCGAATGGCATGCCGCACCTTGTCGACGCGTGGCTCGCTGACGTCGATTGCGGCTCCCGCGAGGCTATCGACGCTGCGCACTTCCTGCACCGACCCGGAAGAGATTGCAAAAATCTGGTTGCTGCTGCGGAACAGAATGATCTGTTCGGTACGCAGCGGCTTCACAGCTGGTGCGGGCTTTAATCGCATCACTGAACTCCGACGGGCAAGGCCCGGCACAACCCGAGGACACGCTTCTCGATTGCCGAGTAGATCTCGTCGATGCCAAGGATGTGGTCGACGACACCGGCCTTGATCGCTTCAGCGGGCATGCCAAAAATAACCGATGTAGCTTCGTCCTGCGCCAGCACAAGGCCACTGGCGGACTTAATCGCGCGCGCGCCGCGGGTTCCATCGCAGCCCATTCCTGTGAGCACAGCCGCGATGCTCATGCTGCCGGCGTATTGCGCGACAGACTCCATCGTCACGTCGATATTCGGCAGATAGCCTTCAATCCTGCCCGTCACGGCGTCGAGCTGGATGCGGCCCGTGGGAGAAACGCGCAAATGCTGCCCGCCGGGGCAGATGTACAAAATCCCGGCCTGAATGGACTCGTTGTCTTCCGCTTCCTTTACGCGGATACCGGTGAACTCCGCCAGTTGCAGCGCATACTGCGTGGTGAACGCCGCGGGCATATGCTGCACCAGAATTACCGCGGCCGGGAAATCCCGGGTGAAGCCAGGGGCCATGCGCATGATGGTGGCGGGTCCGCCGGTCGAGGCTGCAAGAACAACAACGGGTAAGCGAAGGTCGGCGCCTCCGACGGATGCCGGCTTTGGCGCCGCCGGATGGGATGTCGCGGGTCTGCCGGTTGAAGTAGCTCGAATCGTGTTTGCCAGCCGCACAGCCGTCCGCACCACCCGTACCTTGGCCGCCACGCGTACTTTGCGGAGCAATTCATCCTTGACGCTCTGCATGTCCAGGTCAATGCCGCCGCTTGGCTTGGTGACAAACTCGATTGCGCCCAGTTCGAGGGCCTTCAGCGTGCTGGCCGCGCCTTCTTTGCTTTCCGAGCTGACAACGACAATCGGACGCGGACTGTTCGTCATGATATGAGCGGTAGCCTCTAGCCCGTCCATGTGAGGCATGTTCAGGTCCATGGTGATCACATCGGGCTTCAGCGATTCCGACAGCGCAATCGCTTCGCGGCCGTCCTTGGCGTGGCCCACGACCTGGAGTTGCTCGTCGGCGTTGAAAATGGACTCGAGAACCTTCCGCATGAACGCGGAATCGTCTACGACGAGCACGCGAAACTTTTTTGCAGTGTTGCTCACCATGGGTCTGCTAACCAACCGGCACGACTGGTCGCGCCGCCTCCGTTCCGATCAGTCGTTCGAGCGCCGCGAGGAGCTGATCTTCCTGCACAGGCTTCGTGAGGAAAGCGGAAGCCCCTTCCTTCATCGCGCGATCGCGGTGTTTTGCGCCCGCGCGCGAGGTAACAACCATCACCGGAATCCGTTTTGTCGTGGGGCTCTGGCGGAGCTGGGCCATCAATTCGTAGCCGGTCATGCGCGGCATTTCGAGGTCGGTGATCACGAGATGGCACCCCTGCTGGGCCACAAGTTCAGCCGCTTCCAATCCATCCGCCGCCAGCTTCACCCTGTATCCGTTCTTTTCGAGCATGCGCGCGACGAATTTCCGCACGCTGATCGAGTCGTCCGCAATCACGATGACGCGTTCCTGATCTATGCGGTCGATCGCATCGCTAGGAATCGTGCCGCGCGCCACGGCCGCTGAACCGGGGGCAAATACGCGCGCGGCGCTGGCGCTGGCCTGTAACGCACGCCGCTCGTTTGGTTCTGTCGCGACCATGCGGTTCAAATCGATGAGCAGGATCAGGCTGCCGTCGGGGGCAATTGTGGTGCCGGGGAACAGTTTCACGCGGCGCAAATATTCGCCCAGGTTCTTGATGACGATTTCGTCCTTACCCAGAACCTCTTCGACCACCAGACCGACCTGCCGGCTCCCGGCGTTCGCGACCACCATGCGGAAGTAGCCGTTGACAGGTTCAAGCGGCGGCAAACCCAAGTAGGAATCGATGCGGACGACTTCGGTCACCACGTCGCGAACCTTGGTAAGCAGCTTCCCGCCGACGTCCTCGATTTCGTCGGCGCGCAGACGACGAATTTCCTCGACCACCGCAAGCGGCAGGGCAAAGTGATACGAGCCGCAGCGGACGAACAAGGCCGGCGAGATAATCAGAGTCAGCGGAACCTTCAGAATGAACTTTGTGCCCTGGCCTGGGACGCTCTGCACTTCGATTTCGCCATTCAGCGCGTTCAAGTTGGAGCGCACCACATCGAGTCCGACACCACGGCCCGCCAGTTCGGTTTTGACGGAGGCGGTCGAAAAGCCGGGATGGAACAGCATTTCGCGCAAGTCGCGCTCGGTGAGACGATCGGCGGTTTCGTTTGAAACCAGCCCGCGCTCGATCGCGCTCTGGCGCACGCGCGCGTAGTCGATGCCGCGGCCGTCGTCCTCTACTTCCATGTAGATATGGTTGCCGCGATGATAGGCGCGCAACATGACGCGGCCCTCGCTGGGCTTTAAAGCGGCGATTCTGTCAGTTGGAAGCTCGATGCCGTGTGCGACTGAGTTGCGGACCAGATGGACGAGCGGGTCGGAAATCTGCTGAATGATGTTGTTGTCAAGTTCCGTTTCGCTGCCCGAGAAATCGAGTTCCACCTGTTTTTGTGAGGACTTGGCGGCGTCGCGGACCGCACGTGAGAGCAAGGAGTAGAGGGTGCCGATGGGGACCATGCGCGCCGCGGTAATTTCGTCCTGCAAGTGGTGAGCGAGCTTTGTGAACTCGTCGATGTCGCCCTCGACACGGCCGATGAACGCTTCCAGTTGCGACAACACTTCATTGACGTCCGCGGAAATCTCCGTCATGGACCGGGAGAGGATGTTGAAGTCGTCGTAACGGTCCATCTCGAGCTCGCTGAACTCTTCGAGGAAGCCTTTTTCACCGGCAGCGGCGCCGGTCAGAAGCCTTTGCCGCTGGGTATCCGCCCAGGGCGTGCTGATCTGCGAGCGGATGCGGTTGAACTCGTACTTTTCCTGAAATTCGTTGACCTTGCCCTGCAGGCGCTCCTTCGAAAAACTGAGTGTGTCGATCAACTTCTCCAGTTCGGCGACGCGGCCAACCATTTTCGTACGGTTGATGACCAGTTCGCCGACGGTGTTCATCATGCGGTCGAGCCGCGCGAGCGCGATGCGCACGGACTTGACGTTCGAGGCAGGTTTGGCGGACGGGGCGGCGGCCGATTTGGCCGGGCTCTTTTCAGGTTTCGCCGCCGCGGGTGCTGATTCATCGGCGTCGGCAGATTCCCCTGCTAGCGGTGCTTCCTCCATTTCGGGTGGAGCCAACGCAGCAATACGGCCGAGAAGGGAATCGACCCCGGAGCGCATCTCCGCCTCGTCAGGCCACTGGCGATGAAGTGTCTTTTTGAGGACGTCGACGGAGGCAAGGCACAGGTCGACTACCGCTGGAGAAGGCTCGATCTCGCCATCCCGCAAACGGCCGATCAAATCCTCGACCCGATGCGCGATTCCGCCGAGACGCCGCAGGCCCACTTGCGCTGCCGAACCCTTTACCGTATGGATGGCGCGGAACAAGCGGTTGATCTCATCCGGATTGTTATTGCCT
Source organism: Candidatus Acidiferrum sp. (assembly GCA_035262325.1). Lineage (GTDB taxonomy): Bacteria > Acidobacteriota > Terriglobia > Acidiferrales > UBA7541 > Acidiferrum. The sequence goes on along the minus strand of DATFTB010000277.1, from coordinate 4,618 downwards.
TCGAGAGAAAGCAGGCAATCGCTCACGATTTGAAGGTGCTCTTCCGCTTCAGGCTGGAAGAATCCCAGAATTTCGTCGGGTACTTGATCATCGAGCGGCAACGCATCGAAGTAAGAGCCTGTCAGCCCCGTGTTTACAGCCTCCGGTTCGCTGACCGGGGTCTGTCTGAGCGACGCGAGCGGCGGTTCCTGCCGCATGCTGAGATTGAGGGGGGGCGGCTCCGGCGGAAAAGCGAAGCGATAGCGTTCTTTGAAAACCGCCACGTCGTCGACGTTTTCGCGGCCCGTGTCGCTGACTTCGACCAGGCTGTTCTCGAGCAGCGAGATGCCGTCGGAAAGGAATTCCGTCAAGGGGCCATGCAGGTCGTCGCCGAGAGGAGCATTCAGCGCGTACTGAAAAACGTGGGCGAGCTTGCCCGCAACCTCCGAAAACCGCGGGAAGCCATAGCTTGCGGAAGTGCCCTTGAGCGTGTGAGCCGCAATGAACAACCGCTCAATGTCTTCGCGCCGCGGAGTTGTCTCCTGCAGCACGCCGACGTACTCCCGCAGGCATTGCAGGTGCTCCGAGGCTTCCTGGAGGAAAAGTTCGACGGCTTCGCGTTCAGGGCCGCTCACGCTCGTCCCTCCGTGACCAATTCCGGCTTTTGCAGTTCTTCGGCGGTCGGCTTCCGGTACAAAATGCAGTCCCCCAGGACAATGGCCTGGAAGTTGACGGGCATTTTCGAGAGCGATTCCGAATGGCCGAGGAACAAGTAGCCGCCCGGCTCCAGCACATCAAAAAAGCGCTGCACGACTTCGCGGCGGCGTTCCTCGGAAAAGTAGATCAGCACATTCATGCAAAAAACCAGGTCCATCCGGCCGACGTAGACTGGTGACGCGAGGTTCATCTGTGTGAAGTTGACCATCTTGCGCAGGCGGGGCTTAACCTGTACGCCTTTTTCCGCCGGCGTGAAGTGAGCCAAAATGTGCTTCTCGCTGAGACTCACAAGGCTGCGACCGGAATAGAAGCCGCGTTCAGCGTGCTTTAGAGCGTGGCGGCCGACGTCGGTCGCGAGAAGCTCGACGTTCCATGCCTCTGCGAAAGAAAGGGAATCGAGGATGGTGATGGCAATGGAGTAGGGCTCTTCTCCGGTGGAGCAGCCGGCGCTCCACACGCGCAGGGTTCGGGGATTCTTCCAGAACTTCTTGGCGTGCAACTCGGGGAGGACACGCTTTTCGAAGGCATCAAAAACGGCCGGATAGCGGAAAAAGGAGGTCTCCTGGGTAAGCAAGCGCTCTAAAAGGGCTTCATATTCGACATTGGTTTTGCGAACCGCACGGAGCAGCTCGACACCACGGGAAAACCCGCGTTCGCGCAGGTGTTCGCGCACGCGCGTGGAGAAAAACCTCTCACGCGACTCGTCAAAATAAATGCCCGTCCGCTCCTCAATCAGCATGCGGATCTCGCTCAACTCGTGTTCGCTCAAACCGTGCCCCGCCCCGTGGCGTTCGCTCATGGTGATCACGCTCTTGCCCCACACTATGGGGGCAGGTTTTCACTGCTACCGAACCGCAGCCACCGGGACTGGGCGGTCCACTTCCTCCGGCGCCGCACCTTTCGAATTTGCACGGAATTGTGCCAAAGCCTCGTTCAACTGGTCGGAAAGCTTTACGAGCTGGCTGACCGTTGCGACGGTGCCGCGCGTGCCTTGGGACGTCTGGCGCGTGATATTCGAGATGATCTGCATTGCGTGCGCCACACCCTCCGTGCCGCGTACCTGCTGCTTGGAAGCCAACGAAATTTCCTGTACGAGTTCTGCCGACTGGCGCACAACACTGGAAATCGCGTCGAGCGCGCGCCCGGCCTGATCGGCCAGCGTTGCCCCGGCTTCCACTTCCTTGGTGCCGTCTTCCATGACGACCACAGCTTCGTTCGTCTCGGCCTGGATGGCCTTAATGAGCGCGGCGATGTCTTTCGTGGCGCTGCGAGAGTGTTCCGCGAGCTTGCGCACTTCGTCGGCGACAACAGCGAAACCTCGTCCGGCCTCACCGGCACGAGCAGCTTCAATCGCGGCGTTCAAGGCGAGCAGGTTTGTCTGCTCGGTGATGTCATTGATTACGTTAATGATCTCGGAAATTTCGAGAGAGCGGTCGCCGAGCGACTTGATCTTCTTGGCCGTGGCCTGCACGGAAGCGCGGATGCGCTGCATGCCGTCGAGCGTATCTCGTACCGCGCGGTTGCCTTGCTCGGCGGCGTCCAGAGCGCGACGGGCGGCTTCGGCACTGGCTTCGGCGTTGTTGGATACCTGCTTCATCGAGACCGTAAGCTCTTCAACGGCGCTCGAGGTATTGGTGATCTCCTGGTCCTGTTGTGTTGCGCCGGCCTGCATCTGGTCGGCGGCGACAAGAATGTTGTTGGAGCAGGCAGTGACTTCCATCGCGGCCTTGCGGACGCGTTCCAAAACCTTGGTGAAGTTGTCGAGCATGTAGTTGACGGAGTCGGCGACGTTGCCGAGCGCGTCGTTGGTGACCTTGCCCCGCAGGGTCAGATCGCCGCGGGCGACCTGATTGATCACCGCCAGCAGGTCGGTGATGCTGCGCTGCAGGGATTCGCTGGCTTCCTGGTTGCTCGAAGCTTTCGAAACCTTGGCGACGGCGCGATTCAGGTTTTCGGCGATGTACCCGAACTCGTCGCTCGAGGTCACGTCGGCACGCGCTTTGGCGTCGCCAGCAGCCAGTCGCTCCGAAAACTCGGCGAGTTCGCTGACCGGGGAGAGGATGGCACCGCCAAGCCTCCAAGCGAGGACGATGCTCATGCCCAGGGCCACGATGGCGGGCAGGACCAGCCCGGCGGGTTCGAACGGGGCGCCGCCGCCGGCCTGGTGTCCGGCGCTATAGGCAAGACCCAGCACCGTGAAGAGAGCGACGCCGTTTAAGATGATCAGCGTCCAAATGGTACTACTCAGTCGCGATTTCATTCCTTCCTCCCAAACGTTTTCCTAAACCCTTTAAATACTCGGTCCCGGATACACTTCAAGTAGGCGCCGCAGGTCGACCACCAGCGCCAGCCGGTCGTCATGCCGAAGCATTCCAACGCAGTGCGGCACGTTTTCGGGTGCCTCCTCGAGGAGATCTTCGGCGACGTTCACGGAATAGGTTCCGACCACTTCGTCGGCTGCGATGCCGAGCCGCACGTCCTCTTGCGCTCCCTCCGACCGCAGCGACGCGACCACAACATGCTTCGGCAGCAGGCCCGCGCGGCGCCCCTCCGTCAGAGCGATGTCAATCAACGGCACGATTGTGCCGCGAAGATTGAAAATGCCCAGCACGTATCCAGGCGAAAGAGGAAGTTTCGTCACCAGCGGCCACTCGAGGACTTCTTCCACATCCAAGACGGGCAAACAAAAACGTTCGCGCCCACTCCGGAAGACGCAGTATTGCAATTCCGGCGACCGATCCATCGCCGGACCGATCGCTTCAAGCATTTCCCCAATTTCCGCGTCGGGGGGTAGGGGAGTCAGCTGGAAATCTTCACTCATGTCCGTGGGTCTTCAAGTTCCTTCAAGCAAACCGGCGAACCGCGCGCAGCAACTCTTCTCGCGTGAACGGCTTCGTGACGTAACCGTCGGCTCCCTGCTGCTGGCCCCAATAGCGGTCGCTGGCGGTGTCCTTCGAAGTCACCAGGATCACCGGAATGGCGTTGAACCTGACGTTCTCCTTCAACTCCCGGCACACCTGAAAGCCATTGCGTCCCGGCATCACGACGTCCAGCAGGATCAGGCTCGGCCGTTCGACGGTGATCGCTTCCTCGACGCGCTTCGGGTCACTCAAGCCAACCGGCCAATAGCCTTCCGGCTCGAGCAGTCCCTGGATCAGCTTCACCTGAGCCGGAGAGTCATCGACGATGAGTACTTTTTTTGGCACAAGCGTCCACTCCGCAGGGTTCTCCGCGGCGGAAAAGTGCACGTAAACGGCCAGCCTGCGGGAATCGTAACGAGAAGTGTCCAGTTTTATAAATGGCTGTAAACAAAGGGGATAGGGTCGCGAAGCGGCGCCTTAGCGGCGCGGGAAAAGGGTAGCCTCATCGTCGATCGTCTCAGCTTGAGAAGGCGTCTCAACCTCCCGCATTTCGCTCGCAATCGATGAGAATCTTTGCATGATTTCGTTAATGCGCAGGGCCATCGTGTGAATGGTCTTGATCTGCGCGAGAGACTGCGCGGAAAGTTCGCCGGGCTCAAGGAGAAGCAACTCGGCATTCCCGAGCAGTGAAGTCATCGCGTTGTTCATGTTGTGCTTCATTTCCATCATGTAGCGGCCCAAGGTCGCCTGGTTGGCGTTCTGCGCCGCGCGTTGTTCTGCGAGTTTTGCCAAGCGCAGCGCCTCGGTCCTTCGCAAAGATTCGCCGGCTACGAGAAGAACAACCTGCGTCCAATCTTCTCGCAGAGGAACGTGCAGCAAACGCGGATAGCGCTTGCGCAACAAGCCGAGTTCCTTTGCCTCGGCCGGCGCGCAGAGAATAATCGCAGTGCTGCTCGCGAGGTTGCGCAAGGTTTCGGCAAGGACTCCCTCTTTCACTGGACCAATCACGAGCAAGTCGGGCGCTACTGCAGCGCCCTTATTCCAATGATCCCCGGTGAGCA
>DATFTB010000276.1:0-10711 GCA_035262325.1 Candidatus Acidiferrum sp. | reverse complement strand
CCGCGCCGCCGACTGCCGCGAAGAGCGCCGCCCCGCCGGCGCCTTCAGGCGCAGCGAAACCCACACCGCCGCCCGTCCCGGTCCCGCTCGACAACGACCTGACCAAGCGTTACCGCGAGCGCTTCGGTGCCGCTATCCTTGATGCCCTCGAAGACCGCAAGCAACCTTATCTGGTCATCGACTCCACAAAACTCCACGACATCGCTTGCTATTCCCGCGAAGAGGAAAAATTCGATCTACTCGAAGACTTCACCGCGGTCGACTGGCCGCGCCGCGAAAAGCGTTTCGATCTCATCGCCATTCTTTATTCGTTCCCGCATAACCTGCGCCTGCGCCTCAAGATTCCCATCGCTGAAACGGAGCGGCCCGCAAGCCTGGTGGAAATCTGGGCCACCGCCAACTGGCTCGAGCGCGAAATCTTCGACATGTTCGGTATCGTTTTTGCCGGTCACCCGGGCCTAAAACGCATCCTGCTTCCCGACGAGTGGCAAGGCCATCCGCTTCGCAAGGATTACGATATTCTTCGGCAGGATACGGCTTGGATCCGGGAAAATCTCGGCATCGAGAGCGGCCAGTAGGACGTTCGAAACGTGGGGAACGCTTTGCCACAAGAAGACGCGACACAAAAAAACACCACGCTTCTCGGCGCCGACGAGCTTGTCATCAACATGGGCCCGCAGCATCCTTCGACACATGGCGTGCTGCGCGTCAAGCTGAAACTTGACGGAGAACGCGTCCGTGGCACCGAGTGCGTCATAGGCTATCTTCACCGCGGCGTCGAAAAAATCGCCGAACACCGGACCTACCAGCAGTTTGCTCCTTACGTCGACCGTATGGATTACGTCGCCGCAGTTAGCAACGGCCTGGGCTACTGCGAGGCGGTCGAAAAACTCCTCGGTGCCGAAGCGCCGCCTCGCGCCAAGGTCATTCGCACCATTCTCACCGAACTGCAGCGCATCGCAAGCCACCTCGTGTGGCTCGGCACGCATGCCTTGGACATCGGCGCTCTCACGCCTCTCTTCTACTGTTTCCGCGAGCGCGAGGAAATCCTCAAGATCTTCGAGAAATACTGCGGCGCGCGCCTAACAACCCACGCGTTCCGGATCGGCGGTCTGCAATACGAGGCTTACGACGGCTTCGAGAGGGAGGTCGAGCGCTTCTGCAAACATTTCGAGCGTCGCATCCAGGACTACGTCGATCTCCTCACCGGCAACAGCATCTGGATCGGGCGCACTCGCGACGTCGGAGTCCTCAGCGCGGCGGATTGCATTGCACTCGGAGCTTCTGGCCCGGTCCTTCGCGCCAGCGGCGTAAAATGGGACTTGCGCAAGGCCCAGCCCTACGCCGCCTATGACCAATACCAGTTCGAAATCCCCATCGGTACCAAAGGCGACACGTATGACCGGTACATGGTACGCATGGAAGAGATGCGGCAGTCGCGCCTCATTTGCCTGCAAGCCATCGAGAAAATTCCTGAGGGTCCAATCCTCGGCAAAGTCGGCAAGGTGCTCAAGCCGGCTCCCGGCGAAGTCTATCATGCCATCGAGGCACCGAAAGGCATCCTTGGCTACTACATCGTCAGCGATGGCACGACGCAGCCCTACCGCGTCCGGATTCGCCCCCCTTCCTTCGTGAATCTTCAGGCCCTCGACCGAATGATTCGCGGTCATCTTGTTGCCGACGTCGTGGCTATCATCGGTACGCTTGATATCGTCCTCGGTGAGGTGGACCGATGACCCCTTTGGAGAGTACCCGCAGCTGCTCACCTCCGCCCGTTGGGGCGCCCCAAGGCTGCGCCCCAGCCTGGCAACCAACCCAGGGCCTTTGCCTCCTTGCAGAAGCAAGCCCGAGCGATTTGCCGCTCGTTGTCGTCAAGGAACGCTTCCGCAGCTTGCGGAATAATTGCGACCATCTGTCATCCCGAGCGGAGCAAGGGGTGTGCTTCTCGCAAGCGGAAAAGTCGACTCCCACGTCCAGTCCTTTCCGGTGCTTCCGCAGATGACCTCCACGCTCCAAGCCATTCTCACCCTCCTCCAGACCTGGTGGGTCGAGATCACCTGTGGCGTCGTGATCGTGGCCGTCGTCCCCTTAATTGCCGGCTACGTCGTTCTCGTCGAGCGAAAACTCATGGCCGACATGCAGGCCCGTCTCGGCCCCATGCGCGTTGGCCCTCACGGCTTGCTGCAGCCTATCGCCGACGCCGTAAAACTCCTTCTCAAGGAAGACATCATCCCCGACAACGCCGACAAACTCATCTTCTGGCTCGCCCCGGTCATTTCCATGGTCGCGGCCATGACGTCTATGGGTGCCATCGCTTTCGGCCCCGCGTTCCAGGTCGCTCGAGACATCAACGTTGGCATCCTCTTCGTCATCGGTGTCAGCTCCCTCGGTCTCCTCGGCATCATCCTCGGCGGCTGGGCCTCCAACAGCCACTATTCGATCATCGGCGCGATCCGCAGCACGGCTCAGCTCGTCAGCTACGAAACGGCCGCTGGGTTCGCCATCGTCAGTGCTTTGCTACTCGCCGGCACGCTCAAAATCCGCGCCATCGTCGATGCTCAGCAGCAATCCGGCGTGTGGTTCATCTTTCTTGCCCCAATCGCCTTCTTCATCTACCTGGTAGCCTCCATCGCCGAAACCAATCGTGCGCCTTTCGACCTTCCTGAGGCGGAATCCGAGCTCGTCGCCGGCTACATGACCGAATACAGCGGCTTCCGCTGGTCCCTTTATTTTCTCGGCGAATACGCCAACATGATCGTCGTTGGCTCGGTTGCCACCACGCTTTTCCTCGGCGGCTGGCTCAGGCCATTTTCAAACGTGCATTGGCTCGATTGGCTGGATATTCTCCCACCACTGATCATCGCCGCCGTTGGAGTCTATTGCGTGTACCGGGCAGGGAAGCAGCCGGTACCGGTCCAGACCTGGTTCATGTGGGCTGTCGCGCTCGCCTGTTTCGCCGTCGCTGCGATTTTTGCCGTGCCTCTCTTTGTCGCCCCCTTGAAATTCGTTGTGCCCGGCCTTCACGGAGCCTTCTGGTTCCTGCTGAAAGTCTCCGGATACATTTACGTGTTTATGTGGCTCCGGTTCACCCTGCCTCGTTACCGGTTTGACCAGCTCATGCATCTCGGCTGGTACATCCTGATTCCGCTCGCCATCGTGAACGTTCTTGCGGTCGGCGTGGCCTTGATTCTTGAAGGCGAATTCGGCTGGAACCACTGGCTTGCTGCCGCGGTGACGAGCCTCGTCACGCTGGGCATCGCCGCGTTCCTCGTCAATCTCCACGACAAACGCACCGCCGCTGCCTCATCTCCCGCGGCGGCCTCCGTCACGGATCCTTATGCTGGATAGCATCGTTTTTTACTTCTTTGCCGGAGTGGCCGTGGCGAGCGCCGCTCTGATGGTGACGCGCCGCAACGCCGTTCACAGCGCCGTCCTGCTCGTCACAACGCTGCTTGCCACAGCCGGTATTTTCCTTCAGCTTCGGGCCGAGTTTATTTTCATCGCCCAGATCATCCTCTACGTCGGCGGTATCATGGTGCTTTTCATCTTCGTCATCATGCTCGTGCGGCTCGACGTTGCGCTTCAGCATATCCGCTTCCGTCTGCAGAGATGGGTGGCCCTGTTCGTGGCGTTCGCCCTTGGCGTCGAAATCACCATAGTTCTCTTGTTCGCGCGCCGTCTTCCAGGCCAGGGCCTGTTGATCCAGGAGCCAGCCTCCGCCGACAAGCTGCCTCCCAATACGGAAGAACTCGCGAGAAGCTTGTTTAGCTCCTACCTGTTGCCATTCGAAATTGTCAGCGTTCTCCTGCTGGTCGCCATGGTGGGAGCAGTCGTCATGGCGAAGAAAAGGATCAACGACCAATGATGTCTCCAGCTCACTATCTGTTTCTGAGCCTGGCGCTCTTCCTGATTGGCTCCATCGGCGTCATCACTCGCCGTAACGTCATCGTTGTGCTTATGTCCATCGAACTCATCCTGAATGCCGTGAACATCAACCTCGTCGCCTTTTCCCGTATTTTTGGCGATGTCTCCGGACAGGTCTTCGCCCTCTTCATCATCGCCGACGCGGCCGCCGAGGCCGCCGTCGGTCTCGGCATCATCATCGCTTTCTTCCGCAACCGCGAAACAGTTCTCGCCGACGAAATGGACCTACTGAAATGGTGACTCCTTTCGGCTACTTCCTGACCCATCTCTGGCTGGTGCCGCTCTTTCCACTCACGACCGCCTCGCTCATGCTCCTCATTGGACGTCTTCTCCCCAAAGGTGCGGTCAGTTTTTTGTGCGTCGGAAGCGTCTTCCTCTCCTTTATCCACGCGGCCGGTGCTGTTTTCGAATTGCTAGCCGCTCCTCCGGGGCACCGCGTCTTTCAGTCGATCTTGTTCGAATGGGTTACTGCCGGAGTCATGCCCACTCTTGCCGGCCCCACCTCTTTTGCTGCCGACTGGGGCTATCTGCTCGATCCGCTCTCTTCCGTCATGGTCCTCGTTGTCACCGGCGTCGGCTTCCTCATCCACGTCTACTCCATCGGCTACATGGGCCGCGAAGGCGGCTACTACCGGTTCTTCGGGTATCTCAACTTGTTCATGTTCTCGATGCTTACCCTCGTCCTCGCCAACAATCTCCTGCTTCTTTTTGTGGGTTGGGAGGGTGTCGGTCTTTGCAGCTACCTGCTGATCGGTTTCTACTTCCTCAAAAAATCCGCCTCGGACGCTGGCAAAAAAGCCTTCATCGTGAATCGAGTCGGCGACACGGGCTTCCTCCTCGGGATTTTCTTCATTACCACCACCTTTGGCACGATTCGATTCACTTCGCAGGGTCTCGGCGATCCCACGGGCTTCCCCGGCATTTTCGAAGTGCTGGCCGCCATGGTGCACCAAGGCCGCCTCGCCTATGGCGCGCCCGTACTCACCACGATCGCCTTGCTCCTTTTCGTTGGCGCAACCGGCAAGTCCGCGCAACTGCCCTTGTACGTCTGGCTCCCCGATGCGATGGAGGGTCCCACGCCCGTCAGCGCCCTCATCCATGCGGCCACGATGGTCACCGCGGGTGTCTACATGGTCGCCCGCATGAACGCCATCTATCAGCTTTCCCCCGCGGCCATGGACATCGTCGCCGTCGTCGGAGCCCTTACCGCTGTTTTCGCCGCGACCATGGCTCTCGCGCAGACCGACATCAAGAAAGTCCTCGCCTATTCCACGATCAGTCAGCTGGGATATATGTTTCTCGCCCTCGGCGTAGGCGCCTTTGCTGCCGGCATTTTCCATCTCATGACTCATGCTTTCTTCAAGGCCCTGCTCTTCCTCGGCGCCGGTAGCGTGATTCACGCGCTTTCCGGCGAGCAGGATTTGCGCAAAATGGGCGGCTTGTGGAACGCCATTCCCGCCACCTCTCGTCCTTTCCTCGTCGCCACCCTGGCCATTGCCGGCATGCCCCCGCTCGCCGGTTTCTTCAGCAAAGACGAAATCCTGGGACGCACGATCGCGCGCTCGGCCATGCTCGACCGTTACCTGGCCCTCTGGATCATCGGCGTATTCACGGCCGGCCTGACCGCCTTCTACATGTTCCGGCTTCTCAACCTTACCTTCTTCGGCCGCTCGCGCATCCCCCACGAAGTGGAGCATCACATCCACGAATCGCCCAAATCCATGACCATCCCCCTCGCCATCCTCGCGCTCCTCTCCATCATCGGCGGATGGGTCGCCCTCCCGGCTCTCTGGGGAGCCGAAAGCCCCTTCGAGAAGTTCCTGGAACCGGTTTTAAGCGGGGTCATCCCGGAGACCGGCGCGATTCAATTCGCGCACCATCCCCTGATCGTCGAATATCTCCTGATGGCGGTTTCCGTGGCCATTGCCGGTTTCGGTATCTGGCTGGCCTACCGTCTGTACCTGAAGTTTCCGCATTTGCACTCCAAGGTCGCCGCCTCCTGGCCGCGCCTGCACAAGCTTCTGAATAACAAGTATTACGTCGACGAACTCTACGACGCGATTTTCGTCAATCGCATCAAGGACCTCAGCACCGCGTTCGCTCTTTTCGACGCCAGAGTCATCGACGGCCTCGGCGTCGACGGCTCTGCCTCGGTGACCCGCATCCTTTCCCGGATTTCCATGTGGGGGGACAAGTGGGTCGTCGATGGCATGGTCAACTTTGTAGGCAAATTCACTCAGTTGCTCAGTCATCCGGTACGAATGTTCCAGACTGGCCTCTTTTCTTCCTATGCCATGTGGATTCTGATCGGGTTGGCGATTTTGCTCGGCTATTACAGTCGTCACATGGAAGTCTTGGTGCGCCATTTGCGCTGAAAGGCCTTTGCTCATGGAGCTTTTTTCTCAGCACCTCCTCAGCGTGATCCTCTTCACGCCAACGCTCGGCGCGTTGGTGCTTCTCTTCGTTCCGCGCAGTTCCCCCGTGCTCCACCGCATCATCGGCAATTTTTTCGGCGTTCTTGGCTTCGTCGTTTGTATTCCCCTGGTCCGCCATTTCCCGGCGGGTTATGAACGCTATACCTTTGTCGAATCCGCCGACTGGATTCCTTCGATCGGCGCGAAATACACCCTGGGTATCGATGGCATCAGCTTCCTCCTCATCATGCTCACGACCTTCCTCGGCACGCTCGCCATTCTCTCTTCCTGGTCGGCCATTCAAGCGCGCACGAAGGAGTACTACATTCTCCTTCTCCTTCTGCAGACCGGCATGCTTGGCGTCTTTATGGCCCTCGACTTCTTCCTCTTCTACGTTTTCTGGGAAGTCATGCTCGTTCCCATGTACTTCCTGATCGGCGTCTGGGGCAGCGAGCGCCGCCTCTATGCTGCGATTAAGTTCTTCCTTTACACCCTGGCCGGTTCGGTGCTGATGCTCCTGGGCATCCTGGCCTTGTACTTCAACTATGTGAAGACGCTTCCGCCACAAACGGTTGGCACTTTCGATATCCCGACGCTTCTCGCGGCCGCTCAACTATTTCCAGACTCGCTGAAGGTCTGGCTCTTCTGGGGCTTCTTCTTTGCCTTCGCCATTAAGGTTCCGATGTTCCCGTTCCACACCTGGCTCCCCGACGCGCACACGGAAGCTCCTACCGCAGGCTCTGTCATTCTGGCAGGCATCCTCCTGAAAATGGGCACTTACGGTTTCATCCGTTTCTCGCTGCCTCTTCTTCCGGCCGATCCTGCCCTGCGGGCGAGGATCATTCGCATCCTTATCTTTCTTTCGATCGTCAGCATCATTTACGGCGCCATCGTCTGCCTCATGCAGAAAGATATGAAGCGCCTCATTGCTTACAGCTCTGTCAGCCACCTGGGTTTCTGTACGCTCGGCATTTTTGCTCTCACGCCGCAAGGCCTCTCGGGAAGCGTCCTCCAGCAGATCAATCACGGCATTTCAACCGGTGCGCTCTTCTTGATCGTCGGTGTTCTCTACGAGCGCCGCCACACTCGCCTCATCTCTGAATTCGGCGGGCTGGCCACCCCAATGCCCAACTACGCTGCGATCTATCTCATCATCACCCTGAGTTCGCTTGGAATGCCACTCCTCAACGGTTTCATCGGGGAATTCACCATCCTTCAGGGCGCCTTCGTGGTCAGCAAAGCCTGGGCTGCCTGGGGCACCCTTGGCATCGTCCTTGGTGCTGCTTACCTCTTGTGGCTCTATCAGCGCGTCATGTTTGGGCAGGTCACTCACGAAGTGAACAAGACGTTGCCCGACCTGAACCCCCGCGAGTACGCCGTTCTTCTTCCCCTCGTTGTGCTTGCCTTCTGGATCGGCATTTACCCGAAACCATTCTTCGACTACATCAACAACCCCGTCGAAAAAATCGTCCACCAGGTCAACCCGGGCTTTTACAAATCCGTAGGCAGCCAATCGGCCGCTTTGCCGAAAGCGGCGTCTTCGGGTCAGCAGGCCCCTGCTCCGCCGGCGCCCGTCACGCTCAAGGTCAAATAGGATCCCCCGATGCAACATTCCGTTCTATCTTCGATCCTTGAATACCTCCACGGCGACGGTCTTGTCATTCTGCCGGAGATGGAACTTCTCCTCTTCGCGCTCGGCATCCTGATCTTTGACTTTCTCCTCGAGAAAAAAGAAAAGCACTGGAACGCCATCCTGGCCCTCTTCGGCGTTGCGGCCAGCGCTTTTGGCCTTTTCTTGCAGTCCCGCCGCTACAATGCGCTTCGTCTCGACCCCGGCTTTTCTGGCGATCTCGTCGGCTTCCACAACACCGTGGTCGTTGACGGTTTTTTCCTTACCTTCGCCGTCATCTTTCTCGCTGCTACAGCCCTCGTCGCTCTTCTCTCGATTCGCTACCTCGACGTCGAACGCGAGCAGGAAGGCGAATACTACGCTCTCCTTCTCCTCGCCTGCATCGGCATGATGTTCATGGCCTCCGGCAACGACCTCATCGTCCTTTTCCTTGGACTTGAGACCATGGCTCTAAGCTTTTACGTCATGACCGGCTTCCTCCGTGCCAATAGGCGTTCCAACGAAGCGGCCTTGAAGTATCTCCTGCTCGGTGCATTCAGCACTGGCATCCTCGCCTATGGTTTCTCCCTCCTTTACGGTGCCAGTGCTTCCGCCGTCGCTTTTGGCGGAAGCCCCTCGACCAACCTCGCCCGTATCGGCCAGGCGCTCGAATGGCGCCTCCGCCACAGCCTTGCCCACAGCGATGTCGACGGGCTCGTTGTCTTGGCCTTTGTTACGGTTGCGGCGGGCATGTTCTTTAAGGTCGCCGCCGTTCCGTTTCACCAGTGGGCACCGGACGTCTACGAGGGCGCGCCCACTCCGATCACCGCCTACATCAGTGTCGGTTCGACGACCGCCAGCTTCGCCATGTTTATCCGGCTGCTCTTCACCGTCTTTGGCGACTGGCAAGCCACTTGGCTCTACCTCGTCGCCGGTGTCGCGATCGCTTCGCTCACCTGGGGGAACTTGGCCGCTCTCACGCAGAGCAACATCAAGCGTCTGCTCGCTTATTCCTCAATCTCCCATGTCGGTTACATTCTTCTCGGCCTTGTCGCCGCCAACCGCACCGGGCTCGTCGGCATGGTCTACTACCTGGTCGCTTATGCCGCCATGACCATCGGCGCTTTCGCCGTCGTCATCGTTCTCCGCCAGCGCGGCCTGATTGGCGACAACCTCGATGACCTCGACGGCCTCTATCAGCGAAGCCCGGCTGCCGCTGTTCTTCTACTGATCTTTATGCTCTCTCTCGCCGGCATTCCTCCCACCGCCGGCTTCATGGGCAAGTACTTCATCTTTCTCGCGCTCATTGAGAGCCATCATCCCGTGCTCGCCGTTTTCGCCGCACTCTACATCGTTCCCGCTCTTTACTACTATTTCCGCGTCGTGGTTCACGCGTGGCTGCGCAAACCAGGCGAGGAGTTGCCGGTCCCGCAAATGAGTAGCGCTCAAGCGGTTGCCCTTGGTGTTGCGGTGTTTGTGTCCCTCGCCGCCGGGTTGTATCCTGAACCGTTCGCGCGGCTGGCTCGCTATGCCTTCGGACAATAACGACTCTCGCGGCAAGGATCTCAGTCCGGCCGAAAAGCGGGCCGCCAGTTTTTCCCGTCAGTTTGCCATCGCCATGGAGCTGCCGTTCATTCTCGTTTCTGCCGTCTTCGTCGGCGGACTGATCGGCTTCTTTCTCGACCGCTGGCTTCACACCGCTCCGTACCTCATGCTCGTCCTCGGCTCTCTGGGTTTCTTTGGTGGCCTGCGCGACGTTCTCCGTCGCACCGGGAAGGAATAATCACGCTGTGAGTCTCCCGAGCCAGTCAAGTGTTCACACCGGGTGCAACTGCCAGTCGCCAGGAAAATCTCCTATTATCCCTCGAGCCGTCTGACCGCCAATGGCCACGCGTTCGACACCTGGCGGCACCCTCACATATAACCAGGACGAGTCCCGCATCTCTCGCCTCACCCTCCTCTTCGGCGCTCTGGCTTCCGTTTCGGTTGCTTTCTTTCGCGGCGGGCATTGGGGCTTTGGCATCCTCATCGGTTCCGTTCTCGCCTGGCTCAACTTCCGCTGGCTGAGACAGGGCCTCGACGCCTTCACCGAGGCCGCCACGGCGCAAGCCAACCAGAGAAACGTGAACGTGCCCGTCCTCACCTACTTCAAAGCTCTATTTCGCTACGGGTTGATAGCCCTCGCTGTGTATGGTATTTTTAGGTATCTGAACGTTCCCGTCCTAAGCATTGTTCTGGGGTTGTGTGCCTTGGGAGCGGCCACCTTCGTGGTTAGCATTCACAGCATTGTGTATCCTCAGGAATGACGAATGGAAGAACACACAAGTCAACTGACTCGCTGGATTAATCATCTTTTCGGACCCGCCTTCCTTGAGCTCCTCCGCTTCCTCCATATTCCTCCGAGGGATCTCGAGAACCCCGTTTCGGAGTATGTCGTCATGTCTCTGGTCGTGCTTGCCATTGGTACGGGCGCGGCGTTGTTCCTTCGCTCGCGCCTCTCCGTAGAGCGTCCCGGCGGCTTTCAACAGGTCGCGGAGTTGCTCTTAACCAATCCCCTTGGTTTTGGCATCAAGGACCTGCTCGAGGAAAACGCAGGCCACGAAGGCTCAAGGTTTATTGCCTTTACTGGCGCCATCTCCATTTTTGTTCTTCTGTCCAACCTTCTCACTGTAATTCCGGCTTTTACCTCTCCGACAGGCAACGCGGTTGTGCCCCTGGCCTGCGCCCTTCTTTCCTTCATCTACTTCAACTGGCAGGGTATTCG
>DATFTB010000275.1:0-8972 GCA_035262325.1 Candidatus Acidiferrum sp. | reverse complement strand
GAGGAGGGCTTGCCAGGTGGACTCGCGGAGAGCCTGCGCGGACGGAAGGAGGACCAGTTTGGGCGAGCCGAGGTTGTCGATCTGATTTTCGGCGATGATGTAGCACGGTTGGCCGAGATCGTAGGCGAGGGCGCGAACGGCGTTTTGCTGCGCGGCGAGCTGAAGCTCGGGATGCACCGAAAACTGCGCGGCTTGCGAAGTGACGATGGCGACGTCGGGCAGTTTGGGATTCCTGAGGTAAGGAGAAGCGGCGGCAGCAAATTTGGCCATGTCCCGCAGCACCGTGGCTTCGGGCTTCTCGGTGCCGTCGGCATGCAGCGCTCCGATCGGAGTCTCGTTACTCTCGGTCATAAAGGAATTGGAGTTCCAGAGCCACTCGATGGCACCCGAGCCGTACACAAAGGAAAGGGCGAATTTGCGTTCGAAGAGCCTGGCTTCCTGTTCCGGCGTGCGTCGCGCAATTTCATCCGGCGTGAGTTCGCGCTGCAGGCCCGTCTCTTGGATGAGCATGGCTTTGCCGGGCTGCTTGGCCACAAGCGAATCCCAAAGGAGGTAGTCGTTCTGCCACCACGAATGGTTGGTGGTGAAGTCGACGTAGGGCGCAAAGAATGCAGGATGCAGGCGGTCGGTGAAGCCGCCCTCGTCCTGGCCGACGGTAATGGGCTGGTCGGCGCCCGTCGCGCGAATAGCTTCGCGCATGCCGCGAACCCAGTCTGCAAATTTTTCCTGGGCGAAGAGGACATAATCGTAAATGCGCAGCGAATTAGCGCCGACGTAGACTCCGCGCTGGGTGAACTCCTCTTCGGCTGGGAGCGGGATGCTGCCGGCGACGCGGTCGGGCGGAACATTCCATGCGGCGGCAAGCATGGCGCGGTCGGGATACTTTTTCGCAAGCCAGGCGTTCCAGGCGGCAAGCTCGACCTGATCGTAGTTCGGACGCATGCGCCAAAGCTGCTTCGAGAAACTGGGCTCATTGATGAGGTCCCAGGCGAGGAAGGGAACGTCGTGGAAGCGGGTGGTGACCGCGGTAACAAAAGTCTGCTGCCGGCGGACGGCTTCGCCGTCGAGATACGGATTCACGCCGCCGAGAATTTCGGGAAGGAAGGCGAAGAAGGTGAATTGTACGGGAAGGCCGTATTTCCGCGCGGTCATCAGATATGCTTCGAGCGTGCGGAGGGTGCGTTCGTAGGGACGGCCGGACTCGTCGCAGAGCTTATCCCAGCCGGTCCACCAGCCGGTGCGAAGCATGTTCAGCCCGGCACTGTGGATGAGAGAAAGGTCGCTGCTCCAGACGTAGACGTTCGGGTGGTCGAAATAGAGGCGCTGGACCTCGCTGGACATGTAGGTGGTGCCGACAACGGCGAGGGGCCTTCCATCGACGGTGAAGTAGTCGGAATTGACGCCAAGGCGAGGGCCGGAGCGGAGGTAGGCTTCATCGCGCATCCAAAAGGCGGAGTGGTAGATGGCGCGTAAAGTGCTGCCTTCGAAAAGACGCGCCTCAACAGTATGGAGCCCTTTGCCCATGGGCGCTGGCAGAGCGGTCGTGGCGGAAGCCGGCAGGGCAACGGTGGCCGTTTGTTTTTGTGCAGGCTGTGCTTCGGGAAAAACGCTGACCTGCACGCTGAGCGGAGCGACGGGCTTGCTGGAAGAGCGAAAGACGGTTTCGAGTTCGACCGGCTCGCCGGGTACGTAAAGAGGAAGGGTCGGACGGACAGAAAACTGCAGCGCTCCCTCGAGAGCGCGCCCGGCGAGAAGACGCAGAAGTTTCGCGGAATCGGGTGACGAATAAAAATCGGACGCCAGTTCTGCGGAAAGAAAAATCCAGCGCCCCCCATCGAAGCCCGAAGAGAAATGATCGATCTGGAGAAGAGGAGCGGAGAGGCGGCGGCCATCGGTCACACCCCAGACCAGGGCATCGAGGCGCACGTCGAGCGTTCCGGCCGAGCCACCGCGATTGTAAATATCATTGGTGCTGAGCCGGATAATAGGACTGAAAGCCTGCTGCCAGGAGAAATGAGGCAGGCTGAGCGGAACTTCGGGATTGGGGGTAAACTCGGCGCCAGTGGACCCTGGGGTGGCCTGATATTGATCGATAAGCAAGGGACGGACAAAACGCACCGAGTAGTCGCGCAGGTGCCAACCCGCGGAGTCATGATAGGCGGAGCGGGTGAAGGGGCGCCCGCCGAGGACGAGCAGGTTACCGCCGCGGTGAAGGTAGTCCAGAATGACGGACCAGGCCGCTTCCGGCACCACGGAGCCCTGCGGCAGGATGAGCAGACGGGTTAGCGGATCGCCGAGCTCGGAAGCGAGTTGCTCGGCTGAAGCGAGGCGTGCCTCTGGAAATATCTGAGCGAGTTGCGCGGAACTGGGTGCCGCGGAATCCGCTGTTGGCAGACCTGGCTCGGACCAGATGACCGTGGCCGGAAATTTTTGGGCGAAGAGCGGAACAGGCGCCAACAGGCACGCGAAGAAACCGAAAGCATTGAAGAGCGGCAAAAGAGTTTTCATCGAAGGGGCTCGCGATTCGCACGATTCGCACAAAAATCGATACGGCAAATTGTTATACCATCTTTCCCGGGGAGAACGTCGCAGCAAGAATTCTTTTTCATGAACGGAGGGGTGTGTCAGTATCGAGTCGAACAAAAAATTCCGCAATGAAGCGGGGAAAAGGACGCGGACATAATGGTGAACATCAGCACGACAAACCAGGCGCCCGGAGGTGTGGACGCAAGACTCGAAACGGCCAAGAGTTACGGCGGGCCCCTGGCCATTGTGACAACGCTTTTTTTCATGTGGGGCTTCCTGACGTGCCTCAATGACATTCTCGTGCCCCACCTGAAATCGATTTTTGAGCTGAACTACGCGGAAGTGATGCTGGTGCAGTTCGCCTTCTTTGGGGCTTATTTCGTTTTCTCGATACCGTCGGCGAAAATCATCGACTGGATGGGATACCAGCGGTCGATGGTAGCGGGCCTGCTCACGATGGGCTTGGGTGCATTTCTCTTCGTTCCGGCGGCGAGCGTGCCGTCTTTTCCACTGTTCTTGGGGGCGCTGATCGTGCTGGCCGCTGGCATTACCTGTTTGCAGGTGGCGGCGAATCCCTACGTGACCGTGCTTGGCAAACCGGAGACCGCTTCGAGCCGGCTGAATCTGACGCAGGCTTTCAACTCGCTGGGCACGTTTCTCGCGCCATTTTTCGGTGGACTGCTGATTCTGAGCGCAGCGGCTAAAAGCGCCGAGGAGGTACGAGCGTTGACACCGGACGCGCTGCAAGCCTACCGGCTGCAGGAAGCGGCGACGGTCAAGACACCCTACGTTGGCCTTGGGATTGCGCTCGTGCTGCTCGCCATCGCCATTGGCAGTTTCAAGTTGCCGAAAATCGAACATGCGCAGCACAAAGTCGGCGAAAAGGTGAACGATTCGATCTGGCGCCACGCGAATCTGATCTTTGGAGCGATCGCGATTTTCGTTTATGTCGGCGCCGAAGTCTCGATCGGAAGCTTTCTGGTGAACTACTTCCATGAGTCCGAGATTGGCGGGCTGGCAGAAAAAGTAGCTGCGAGCTTTGTAGCCTTTTACTGGGGCGGTGCGATGCTCGGTCGATTCATCGGCTCGAGTTTACTTAGCGGAGCCAAGTCGACATACATGAGCGTGGTAGCGGCGATCTGCATTGCGCTAATTTTGCTCTCCTATCCGATAGGAAGTCACCTTCCGGCCGGGTACCAACCGGGAGTGCCGAATCTTACGTGGCTTGGCTGGCTCGTGGTTGCGGGCCGTCCGCTGCTCGCGCTGGTGGCGATGGCCTCAGCGATCATCGCAATCCTAGGTGCGGTTCGCGGCGGCCAAGTCGCGCCCAAGACCGGAACGCTACTTGGCATTTGCGCCATTGCCACGACTGTGCTGGTGGCGATTTCCATGCTGAGCTCAGGTCACGTTGCCATGTGGAGCATCATCCTGGTCGGTTTCTTCAACTCCATCATGTTTCCGAGCATTTTTACACTTGGTGTGGCGGAGCTCGGACCGCTCACGGGCGATGGCTCCGGAATCCTGATCATGGCCATCGTCGGCGGGGCAATCGTTCCCTTGGCACAGGGGTGGATCGCGGACCACATCGGAATCCATCATGCTTTCTTTCTGCCGGTGATCTGTTACCTGTATATTCTTTTCTTTGCCCTAAGTGGGTCCAAGCCGAACAGCGAGCGCCTGGCGAGCGCATAGCCCTGCCGGATTGTTCCGTTTCACAACGAACGAGGCGCGGCCGTTGAGCCGCGCACGACCAACTCCGGCTCAACGGCAATTTCGGGTACGAAGGGAGCGCTATCTTCGATGCGCTCGAGAACGGTTTGCGCCGCGATTCTCCCCATTTTCGTCAGAGGCTGTCGAATGGTGGTGAGGGGCGGTAGGCAAAACGATGCCAGACCGATGTCGTCAAAACCGACCACGGAAATGTCGAGCGGGACGCGCAAGCCGGCTTCCTGGAAAGCACGCATGGCGCCGATCGCAGAGATGTCGTTGTAAGCGAAAAGCGCAGTGAACGGAATGTTGCGCGCAAGCAGCGCCTTGCCATAGGGATAGCCGAGTTCGGGAGTGGAGTCGGTTCCTTCGAGTTGCAGGACAAGGTTAGGGTCGATGGGAATTTCGAACCTGCGCGCGGCTTCCTCAATGGCCGCCCAGCGCGTAGCCGAGTCGGAACTCGCGGCCTGGCCGCGAAGGAAGGCGATGCGCGTGTGGCCAAACTCTTTGAGATGACGGAGGGCGAGTTCGGCGGCGTGCTCGTGGTCCAGAACAATGTTGGTGACGTTTTCGACCTTCTGGTGGCCGGCGACGGCGACGGTGGGCAAAAGGGGCGGAGCATCGATCGAGGTATCGATGGTGATGAGTCCTTCAATGCCGCGGGCGATCAGCATCTCGGCGTAAGTCTCGAGCAGTTTCGGGTTGTGACGGTGGGCCACCGCGAGGAAAAAGAAATTTCTCTCGCTCAGATAAGCCTCTATTCCGCTGACGACCATACCACCGTACTCGTCCCCGATTTCCTCCGTGATCACACCGATGGAGAAGGTGCGCTGGACGCGAAGCGACCTGGCCAGAAAATTAGGGCGATACTTTAGTTCGCGGGCCGCCGCGACAATTCTTTTGCGCGTATGCTCGGGGATGGAGCGGGCGGCGGTGGAATTGTTCAGAACGGCCGAGACCGTGCCGGGGGTAAGGCCAAGATGTTCCGCGACCGCCTTTAGGGTCACAACCCCTTTCTGCTTCTTGAGACCTGGTTTGAAAGTTGTCATTCGAAAATGGTCCTTCCTGCTCATCCGCCGTAATCTGCAGGCTCGCGCTACGATCGCGCATCGGTTGCCTGCGGAATTGCAGTCAGGAGGGCTGAGCCACTTCCTGAATAGATAATATTGCACCGAATGATTTGACGAACAGACAGGAAAGAAGGGAATTTGACGCCAAGGCAAACGACGGCTCGAGCCCGAGCCGCGAGGTTGTGCCCGCGCTCGCTCGACCATCTCATTGAAAATAAAAGGCTAACGTTGTGCAAGGGCGGTGCGCTCGCGGCCCTTTGGACGTCGGGAATTGCCTGTTAGAAAGCCAATAGAATAACGATATTTCGCTTGACATCGATTTTGTGCGCGTGGCCGAAGGCGGGGCGAGTCAGGGTTTTTTGAACGCTCGCTGCTGCTGAAGGGCGCGGATGAATTCTGGGGTCGTCCCGCAGCATCCGCCGAGGAACGTTGCTCCGGCCCCGGCCAATTCCAGGCCAGCGCGAGCAAATTCGGTGGTTGTCACCGGATAGCGGGCCTTTCCTTCGACCATTTCCGGTAGCCCGGCGCTTGGCTTCATCCAGATGGGTAGTGGCGAAGCAGCCGCGAGCCGCTTGCAGAGAGAAATGAATTCCCGAACTCCAAAACCGCAATTGGCGCCAATGCCCTGGACACCGTCGCTCGTGAGCGTTCGGGCCACCTGTTCGAGAGTAGGCTCGGACGAGGGCTCGGTCGGACCCGCCTCGCGAGCAAAGAAGAACGAAACAAGGACAGGCAGCCCCGTTTCGAGCGCAGCCGCAGCGGCGATGCGCGCTTCCTCTAGATTGGTCATGGTTTCGATCAGGACCGCGTCGGGACCCTCGGAAGCCAGGGCTCGTGCCTGTTGCGCGAAGGCCTCCGCCAATTCTTTGCGAGCGACGCCTTTGTTCGCCAGTGTTCTACCGCTCGGGCCAATAGAGGCGAAAACGAGCGCTGCTTTACCGGCGGCTTCGCGCGAAATCTTCACGCCCGCGCGGTTGATTGCGTCACAGTCGTCCTCGAAGCCGGACGCTGCGAGACTGACAGCATTGGCGCGAAAGGTGTTCGTGAGAATGACACGGCTGCCGGCTTCGATGTAGCTGTCCGCCACCGAGCGCACCAACTCCGGTTTCGTCAGGTTCCAGGCATCGATACACTCGCCAAATTGCGCGCCGAGTCTTTGCAACTCTGTTCCCCAGGCTCCGTCGGCGAGAGTGATCGAGCCACGCACGCAGTCCGCAAATCGCATCAACCCCCTTCGGCATTGCCAGTATAACCGCCGTGCACTCCCTTTTCCCGCGGGCCGGAAATTCCCGCGCCGCAATCGCTGAAACCAGCCGTTTGGATAGGTTTTACAGATGTTCACGAGAGACATAGAATGTGTGGCGAGCGAGGACCGATGAAAAATCACAAACAAGTTGTGTTGGCGTTCGTGCTGTCTTTCTGGATCGTAAATTCCGCGGGCGCGAAGACGGAAGTCGCGAAGCGAAGCGCCGGCAAATTGCCGAACGGCGCTTCGGTCGATCTATACACGCTGAAAGACGAAAAAGTGGAGGTACAGGTCATCACCTATGGAGGCACCCTGGTCGTCATCAAAGTTCCGGACCGCACGGGCAAGGTGGAAGACATTGTTTTGGGCTTTGACGACGCTAGCGGCTACTACGAGAACAACCATTCGAAAAGCGCTTCCTTCTTCGGCCCGATTGTGGGGCGGTATGCGAATCGGATTGCCAACGCTAAGTTCACGCTGGACGGGAAGGAATACCATCTGCCAAAAAACAACGGGGACAACTCGATTCACGGCGGACCGAACGGATTCCACAACCAGATCTGGCAGGCGCAAACGATGAAGGACGGAGTGGAACTGAAGTATCTCAGCAAGGATGGCGAGGAAGGGTATCCCGGGAATCTCTCCGTGACCGTACGCTACACGCTTGCGGGAGGTGACCTGACGATCGACTATTCGGCAACCACCGACAAGCCCACCGTTCTGAACCTCACCAATCATTCTTACTTCAATCTTTCTGGACAAGGGCAGGGCACAATTCTGAACGATCAGCTCAAGCTGAACGCTTCGCGGTTCACTCCTGTGGACTCCGCTCTCATCCCCACAGGCGAGCTGAAACCGGTTGCGGGCACTCCGTTCGATTTTCTGAAGGCGCACGCCGTGGGCGAACGAATCAATGCCGACGACGAGCAGCTTCGTCTCGGCAAGGGCTATGACCATAATTTCGTAATCGACGGCGGCGGAAAGGAGCTGGTGCAGGCAGCGGAGGTGTATGACCCGGCGACCGGACGCGTTTTGACGGTGCTGACGACGGAGCCCGGCGTTCAGTTCTACACAGCGAATCATCTGGACGGTTCGACGATCGTCGGCAAGCAGGGCATCGCGTATGTGAAGAACGGAGCGCTTTGCCTCGAAACGCAGCACTTTCCCGACTCGCCGAACCAACCGAATTTTCCTTCGACCGTGCTGAGGCCCGGAGAAAAATTCCATTCGGTGACGGTTTTCCGGTTTTCGATCCGCTAGCTTCGGGTGCTGGGGCGAACCTTCGAAGGGAACCTCGACATCCGGAGAACGGGGCCTTTGGGACGGGTTGAGGCCTGGTTACCGGATCTGTTGGCGGACCAAGAAATCGCAAGGCATGGATTGCCCCCGCAATTATCCAGCAATAGCACGGCGATCTGGTGCTGAGGCTGGTTGAGGAAACTCGACAAAACTCTTCGAAGGAAGTACGGTATAAAAGTGTGCGCATTCGGGCGCGTAGCTCAACCGGTTAGAGCGCTGGACTCATAATCCAATGGTTGAAGGTTCAAGTCCTTCCGCGCCCACCAACTTTTTGGGGGTCAATTCGAGGTCGACATTTTCACTGAACGCGCTATCTGCTGTGGAGCTGTGGAGCATGAGCCCGTTGACAAGCCCCCGTTCGCTCAACTAGACTCTCCGCACATAACGCCGTCCGGGTTTCCTTTCTTTCCACATAGCGACCTTAACGCGCGGCGTAAAGGGGGTCCTATGGGTCCATTTCCGTCAAGGTGGTACATCCTTTTCGTTCTTTCAGTCTTTACATTCTTTGTTTTCGCCACACCCGCCGAGGCCATTCAAATCAGCGGAACCATTTCCTCGACGCTCACGATCACGGATGACAGCGAGCTCGTGGGTGACGTCACGTGCACGGTCGCGGGCGCGCCGTGCATCGTAATTGGAGCCTCAGGTATCAAATTACGGTTGAATGGCTTCACGATCACGGAAGACATTACCGGCTGCACGCCCGCAACCTCGTTTCAGGACGGCATTGATGTGGTTGGGCAGCAGGATGTGGCCATCCTTGGACCCGGCCTGGTCCAAAAATTCGGCGGGCTAGGAATATTCCTAGGAAGGTCCACGAAGGTGAAGGTCAAAGATGTTACCGCGTCTGATAATTGCTTCAGGGGCATTCTGCTAGGGGCCACCACCGATAGCGACATCGAAAGGAACGCTTCCGTACGAAACTCGATCTAAGCGCTGGACATTTTGCACGACTGGGAACATAAGTGAGGACAAAGGGCCCATCTTAAAATCTCGCTACGGAGGGCAATCATGCAAGGAAAGAAAAGGTTGTTTGGTTGTGCGGCGACAATGCTGGTTTCAGCGCTGACGCTGTTTGTGGCGGCCGCCGCAGCCGACCAGTCGTCGGGAACGTGGAAGATGAA
>DATFTB010000274.1:0-4878 GCA_035262325.1 Candidatus Acidiferrum sp. | reverse complement strand
TGCCAGGGTCGGTCAGGTCGGAGGGCGTGGGATCGTACATCATAGCCTCCGAGCCGTCGCCCTTACCCGTATCGCCGTGACAATTCGAACAATGATCGACGTAGAGTTGCTTGGTTGCGCTCAGGTTGACGTCGGCATCGTTAAGCGGGTTTTTGCGCTCTTTCGCTTCTTGGGGAACGACCCAGGGGGTTCTGTGGAAAGCCGCAAAGCCGATCGACAGGCAAATGAGCGCGAACACGCAGGCCAGAAGAATCTTGCGCAGGCGAAGGGCTCGGGGAGAGATGGCGGTCATAGGCGACCCAAAAAAGTTTCCCACAAACGAGCCGAGGCCGGAAGACGGAATAGCCGGGAGTGAGTCGTCACGCGCCCAGGAAGATCAGCCAGAGGAGCTCGGCGTTAAAGAAAAGGATGGCGGCGGTGATCAGCCAGGCAACTGCAGCAGTGAATCGCGAATTCACGAACTCGCCCATTTTCCGGCGATCGCTGGTGAAGAGCGCCAGAGGGATCATGGCGAAGGGCAACTGGAAACTAAGTACCACCTGGCTGAGGATCAAGAGCGAAGTGAGCTTCCCCTCACCGGAGATGCCGATGACGAGAATCGCCGGAAGAATCGCAATCAAGCGGGTGATGAGCCGGCGGATCCAGGGCTTCAGGCGGATGTGCAAGAACCCTTCCATCACGATCTGCCCGGCGAGCGTGCCGGTAAGCGTGGAATTCTGGCCGGACGCGAGGAGCGCAAAAGCGAAAAGCGTGCTGGCGAGGCTCGCGCCCAGCACTGGACTAAGCAGTTTATAGGCGTCGGCGATGTCCGCAACCTCATGCAAACCGCGGGAGTGAAACGCGGCTGCGCCGAGAACAAGGATGGCGGCATTGATGAAGAGGGCAAAGAGGAGCGCCACGGTCGAATCGATTACGGAATATTTGATGGCTTCACGGCGACCGATGTCGTCTTGCCCAAAGGCGCGGGTCTGCACAATGCTCGAATGAAGGTAGAGGTTGTGGGGCATCACCGTGGCGCCAATGATGCCAATGGCGATATAAAGCATCTCCTTGTTGCGGACAATCTCGACGCGCGGAAGGAAACCGTGGGCCGCTTCGAGCCACAGAGGCCGGGCGATGAAGATTTCGTAGGCAAAGCAGACCGCGATGGTGCCAATTAAGGTGACGACGAAAGCCTCAATGAGTCGGAAGCCGCGGCCCTGCAGCGCAAGAACCAGGAGAACATCAAAGGCGGTAATGATGACGCCCGCAAGCAAGGGAAGGCCGAAAAGAAGTTTCAGGGCCACGGCCGAGCCCAGTACTTCGGCAAGATCACACGCGGCGATCGCCAATTCGCAAACAATCCAGAGAGAAATAGAGGTTGGGCGGGAATAGTGGTCGCGGCAGCCCTGAGCGAGGTCGCGCCCGGTGGCGATGCCGAACTTGGCGGCCAGGGCCTGGAGGAACATGGCCATGAGGCTGCTGATGAGGACGGCACTCAGAAGGACATAACCAAACTTGGAACCGCCGCCAAGGTCGGTCGCCCAGTTGCCCGGGTCCATGTAGCCAACGGCGATGAGGTAGCCGGGCCCGGCGAAGGCAAGAACCTTCCGGAGCCACGAGGAATCCGCCGCAACAGGAATGCTGCGGTGGGCTTCGGGCAACGATGGAGTGGTCAGCGCGCGGCGCCATCCGCTGACCGGAACGTCACCTGCGAGCGGCGACTTGACGGCGAGCGATTTGGATACCAGATCTGCCACGAGATTAACTATGGTGAACTTCACTTATAAACTAGACTTAACCTCTGCGGCTGTCAATAGAACTTTGCCAGCCAGTGCCGTTCTGTTTTGCAAAAGAAGCAACCGCGGACTTTCTTCCCGTTTTGGAGGGTTGGGCTAAAGCCCGGCGCATCGACCCGAGGTTCAGGCCGCGAGGCGAGGCCAGTTTTCCTGTGATACCTTGGAAATGGAAATTACGGAGAACCACGATGAATGAACAGCAGTCGCCACCTACACCCGGACAGGTGCAGATAAAGGCGGATGAGAAGGAACTGCAGGGAATGTACAGCAATCTGGTTATGATCCATCACCATGCCGAGGAGTTCACGCTGAATTTCGTGTATGTTTTCCCCAATGGAACGCAGGGGAAGCTGCTGAGCAGCATGATCGTAAGCCCCGGCCACGCCAAGCGGATCTGGCGGGCGTTAGGCGAGAACCTGACGCGCTTTGAAGCGCAGTACGGACCGATCAAGGAAGGGCCCGAGGGCACGCCGAATCCCGATATTGGATTCGTTCAGTAAAGAGGAGTGACGGCGTGAAAGTTCGCGCGGCGAGCGACCAGGCCATCCTCGCCTATCTCGGCGAAGAAATCGGGCAAGCCGCGCACGAACGCGTCTTAAAACTGCTTCGTTTGCTGCAGCAAGAGCCGCCGCGCTGGATTCGAAACGTTCAGCCCGCGTACTGTTCCCTGCTCGTGAATTTTGACATTTCCTTAACCGACCACGCAGAGGTCGAGGAGACGATTCGCAGTTATGAGCAGCGTACCGAAAAGCATCGTGCACCGAAAACCAGCAGGGTAGAAATTCCGGTGTGTTATGGGGGCGAGTTTGGCCCGGACCTCGATGAGGTTGCCGCGGTGCATGGCTTGAAGCCGGCGCAGGTCATTGAAGTTCACAGTTCCGAGACCTATCACGCATACTTCCTCGGGTTTGCTCCCGGATTTGCTTACCTCGGCGACCTGCCCGCCGCAATCGCAACGCCTCGTCTCTCGAGCCCGCGAAAGAGGGTGCCGGCCGGAAGTGTGGGAATCGCAGGAAGACAGACGGCGGTCTACCCGATGGCGACGCCGGGGGCGTGGAGGCTCCTTGGACGGACACCGCTGCGCATGTTCCGCGCCGACCACAAGATGATGGGACTGATTTCGATTGGAGACCAAGTACGTTTTCGGCCCATCACCAATCGTGAGTTTGCAGAACTGGAACGGGGATGAGTTCGCTGCTCGTGGAATCGGCGGGCCTGCAGACGACAGTGCAGGACCTGGGACGGCCGGGGTTTGGCCCGGAGGGAGTTTCAGCTTCGGGCGCCGCGGACCCAGTGGCGTTGCGATTGGGAAATTTGTTGGTCGAGAACCAGCCCGGTGTGGCGGGGTTGGAGTTGACCCTAGTGGGCGGGAGTTTTGTGTTCCCGGACGGGGCGGTGATTGCCCTAACGGGAGCGGATTTGGGAGCAACCGTAAACGGGCGGCCGCTGGAAATGTGGGCTTCGCACACGCTGGAGCCGGGAACGAAGCTGATGTTTGGGGCGACGAGGAATTTTGCCAGGGGATACCTAGCGATTGCGGGTGGCATTCAGGTAGATCCATTTCTTGGAAGCGCTTCGACGCATGTGCTGAGCGGATTGGGCGGATTCGAAGGACGGGCGTTGCGGAAGGGAGATAGACTCCGTATTGGAAAGGCCTCGAAAAAGGTTCGGCGCAGAAGGATAACCCTGGCGGCGCTTTACGCGTTCAAACCCCGGAAGGTTCTCCGCGTAACCGAAGGGCCGCAGGCGGACTGGTTTTCTGAGGCAGCAAAGCAGGTTTTCTATCGCGACGTGTTCCGGGTGAGCGAGGAGTCGGACCGCGTGGGTCTCCGGCTTGAGGGCACCGCGCTCGACGGCAGCGTCGGAAGGGAGATGATAACCGAGGGCGTTTCGTTAGGAGCCGTGCAAGTGACGCCGTCCGGGCAGCCGATTATTCTGTTTGTCGAGCAGCAAACAACAGGTGGGTACCCGAAGATCGCGAATATCATTGCAGCAGACCTGCACCGTATCGGCCAGCTCAGGCCGCGCGCGGAAATTCGATTCCAAAGAACTTCGCTTGCGGTGGCGCGGTCGCTGTGGATCGAACAGGAGCGGCTATTGAACGCGCCAGAGCAACTTTTCACATGATGCACATCGATCTGAATTGCGACATGGGAGAAATTCCCGAAAAGCTGGCCGATGGAAGCCAGGAAGCACTGCTGCGGTTCGTGTCGTCGGCGAATATAGCCTGCGGGGGCCACGCCGGCGATGCCGAGACCATGCGCAAGACGATCGAGCAGGCGGTGCACTGGAAGGTTGCGGTTGGCGCGCACCCCGGCTACGAAGATCGCGCAAATTTCGGGCGGGTGGCATTGCAGTGGAGCCGAGAGGAGATTGCGACGTCCGTTCATCGGCAGGTGGCGGCGCTCGACGGCTTTGCGCACGAGTGCGGGGCAACGGTCGTTCATGTGAAGGCGCACGGCGCGCTGTACAACCAGGCGGCGCGCGACGCGGGGGTTGCCCGGGCCATTGCGCAAGGCGTGGGGCGGTGGAGCAGAGACGTTGTGCTAATGGGGCTCGCCGGATCCGTGATGCTCGATGAATTCCGAAAGGCGGGATTCGCGGTTGCGGCCGAGGCGTTTGCGGACCGGCGTTACGAGGCGGACGGAAGTCTGCGTTCGCGGAAATTCAAGGATGCGCTTGTGAGCGACCCGGAGTTGGCTGCGACGCAGGCATTGCGCATCGTAGAACAAGAAAACGTGATCGCTGCAAATGGAGGTGTCGTCCGGCTGCGGGCGGAGACGATCTGCGTTCATGGAGACACGCCGGGAGCGGTGGAAATTGTGTCGGCGGTGTATCGGCGGCTGGTGGGAGCTGGGATCAGGGTGAGAAGCTTGCGCACTGGGATATAGGGACCAGAACACAGTTACCGCACATGGTTATGTGTGTCGAGAGAATCGCCAGAGAATGAGTTAGGCGACGCGATTTTGGGTCTGCGCAACTGCGTCATTACTTCTCAGCTTCGGTATTCCAGCCTGAAAATCACCAGCATGTACGCGCACTTTGCGCGCGAAAAGAAGCGTGCTATGGCAGAGAAATTGCCAGGCACACCAAGCCCGTT
>DATFTB010000273.1:0-3926 GCA_035262325.1 Candidatus Acidiferrum sp. | reverse complement strand
GATGCCCACACTCTTCTCCATGATCTTCTGCATCTCCTCGCGGAGCGTGGCAATGCGTTCCGTACCGTCCGTCTTTCCGAGCAAAGTCTCCAGGCTGCGTTTTTCGTCCTGTGCCTGCAAAAGCGCGGCCAGCGTGGTGCCGTCCTTCTGTGAAGCAAAAGCTGCCGCTGATGTGCCTGCGCGGGCTCCGAAAACAAGCAGCTCCGGTAATGAATTCGAGCCAAGCCGGTTCGCGCCATTGATGCTGACGCAAGCGACTTCGCCGGCCGCGAATAACCCGGGAAGCGAGGTTGCTCCGTTAATATCCGTATGCACACCGCCCATCATGTAGTGCACTACCGGACGAACCGGGATCAGCTCTTTGACTGGGTCGATATTTTCATATTTCAGGCAGAGTTCGCGAACGAAGGGGATCTTGAGGTCGATCAGTTTTTCGCCAAGATGCCGCAGGTCGAGATGCACGAAATCGCCATACGGGCCTTCGAGCGTTCTTCCCTTCTCCGTTTCCTTAACGAACGCCTGCGAGAGCCGGTCGCGCGGGCCCAATTCCATCGAGCGCAAAACCGGCTTCGGCTGCGGCGTCCCGAGGTTGTAATCCTGAAGATAGCGGTATCCATCCTTGTTAAGGAGATACCCGCCCTCGGCCCGCGCGGCTTCCGTAATGAGAATTCCGGTAAAAGGCAGGCCGGTGGGGTGATATTGAACGAACTCCATATCCTTCAGCGGAGCCCCGGCGCGATAAGCGAGCGCCATGCCGTCCCCCGTTTTGATGCTGGCATTTGTCGTAAACGGAAAAACGCGTCCGCAGCCACCCGTGCAAAGAATGATCGCTTTCGCCATGATGGCCGCGATGCGCCCGGACATCAGCTCGATCGCAACAACACCCTGTACGCGGCCTGCGTCAACCAGCAGTCTCGTTACAAACCATTCGTCGTAGCGCGTGATGGTTGTGTATTTCAGTGAGGTCTGAAACAGGGTATGCAGCATGTGGAAGCCGGTCTTGTCTGCGGCGAACCAAGTGCGCATTTTCTTCATTCCGCCGAACGCGCGCACCGCAACGTGCCCGTCGGGTTCGCGGCTCCACGGGCAGCCCCAATGTTCGAGACGCAGCAGTTCCTGGGGAGCTTCCTTGACGAAAGCTTCCACCGCATCCTGATCGGTCAGCCAGTCTCCGCCGGAAATCGTGTCGTACGCGTGCTCGTCAAGAGTGTCGCCCGGCTTCGCAACTCCGGCCGCGCCGCCTTCGGCGGAAACCGTGTGGCTGCGCATGGGGTACACCTTAGAGACAACTGCGATTTTCAGGGCGGAATTCAGTTCGGCAGCGGCGATGGCGGCGCGCAGCCCAGCTCCGCCACCGCCCACAAGGAGGATATCGTGAGAATAAACGTCCAAGAGCCACCGCCTCTCACAGACTCGCAAACTCGCGCGTCATCAAATGGCCATTTGTTCGCCGGGAATTTACTCGCAACGGAAGCGGGTGTCAAGCAAAGCATTTTTTTGTGTTGTCAAAGCATTTTTTGCGGGCCCTTCCGTCGCGCAAGCACGGGGCTGAATTTACGTTTTGCGCAAGCCAAGCAGCTTGACGGCATTATCCTTGAGAATCAGAGGCCGGACTTCGTCGCGGACCGGGATCTCTTTGAAATCGGAGAGCCAACGATCCGGGGTAATGAACGGGTAATCGGAACCAAACAGGACTTTGCTCTTCAATCGCGTGTTTGCGTACTGAATGAGCGTCGGCGAAAAGTACTTTGGCGACCAACCCGAAAGGTCGATGTACACGTTGGGCTTGTGCAAACAAATGGAAATCGCCTCATCCTGCCACGGGAAGGAAGGATGCGCCATGATAATCGGCAAGCTCGGGAAATCCACGGCGACGTCATCGATCGGCATCGGATTGCCGTACTTCAGGCGCACGCCGCCACCGCCGGGCATCCCGGTCCCGATGCCGCTGTGTCCGGTATGAAAAACCACGGGTAACTTGGCTTTTGCAAAGATTTCGTAGAGCGGATAAGCCAGCTGATCGCTAGGAGAAAACTGTTGTACCGGCGGATGGAGCTTCAATCCGCGCACGGCTCCATCGGAAACAAGGCGCTTCGCTTCGCGCAGGCCATGCGATCCGCGATGGGGATCAATGCTGGCAAAAGGAATGGCTACATCCGCGTTTTCCGCTGCGAATCGCACGACCTCGTCGTTGGTGACGCGCGGTCTGCCGGTCAGACTTTCGTCCACCGCAAAAATCACGAAAGCCATTTTTCGCGAGCGGTAGTACTCGGCTAAGGCTTGGGGGTCACGCGACGCCCCGCTGTCGCCGAAGTATTTCTTGGCGGCATCGTCGGTGGCCGTGGCATCGTTAACCGCTTCGAGATGCACGTGAACGTCGATGGCGGCGAGCGAGTCGACATCGATCTGCAAGGAGGGTGTCAAGGCTGATTCTCCGAAATGGCGAGCACGTGAGCGGGAACGGGCTCCCGGTAGAGATCCTCGACGAGCGTGCCGCGGTTCTTCAAGACCGCTTTCTGGTTGATGGTACCCTTGTCGGTGATCTCCTGCACTTCGATCGAGGGCGGTCGATCGAGCAGAACTGCGCGCTGTAGGCGAGTCGAGCTTCCCGTACTCGTCGCGGCGAAGGACTCCAGCCGCTCGCGGAAAACCGCCCGAACCTCGGGGCGAACAAGCACCTCGGCCGGGGGCGCATGCTCCGGCAGATTCGCGCACAGTTTGCGGCAAACGTCAATCGCCGGGAAGAAGAGCGCGGTCGGGAATTCGCGGTCGGGCCCGGCAACAACCACGTCCTGAGCCAGCACTCCGAAATGCGCCAGAAGTCGCATACGCAAGGGACCAACACGGACCCATGTGCCGCTCGAAAGCTTGAAATCCTCGTTCAGCCGGCCGTCAAAGAGAAATCCCTTTACGGGGTCGTCGGGATCGAGAAAGCGAACCGCATCGCCCAGGCAATAGTAGTTTTCTTCGTCAAAGGCGGCTCTGTTCAAATCAGCCCGGCCCCAAAACCCCGGTGTAATCGACGGCCCACGCAAACGCGCTTCGAATTTTTCCTCCACCGGAACGAGCTTCAGTTCGACGCCCGGGACAGGCAACCCAACATGGCCGGCCGCGGCGCCATCGAAGCCTGTCGAGAGCGCGTACGGCGAACTTTCCGTGGCGCCCAGGCCAGTGACGACGAGGATCTCCTCCCCGCAGGTTTCGAAGGCGAGGTCCTGCAAGTGATCCCAGACGTGCTGACTGAGGCCGGCTGCGGCGAAGAAAAGGCACTCTAAGCGGCTGAAAAATGTCCCCCGCAGGTCTCTGTCGGCGCGAAGGTGCTCGACCAGCATTTCGTAAGCTTTGGGCACGTTGAAGTACACCGTCGGAGGAATTTCCCGCAAGTTGCGGATGGTTTCGCCGAACGACTCTTTGGTTGGCTTCCCGGAATCGATGTAGAGCGAGCCCCCATTGTGGAGCGCAATCCCAAAGTTGTGGCTGCCACCGAACGTGTGGTTCCACGGCAGCCAGTCACACAATACGGGCGGCTTATCGGCCAGAAACTGCAACACTTCGCAAAGCATTTGCTGGTTCGAACACAGCATGCGATGCGTCGTGATCACCCCTTTCGGGAGACCCGTGGAGCCGGATGTATAAAGAATTTTGGCGATCGTTTCGGGCCGCGTCGACCGGTTGGCCTCATCCACAGCCGTTGAAGGGTCGGCGCACTCGAGTTCGGCAAGCGAGATGCCCGGAATGCCCTCCGGACGAGAACTGTGAAACACGACCTTGGTGTCGCCACGCGTTACCGCCTTCAGCGAGCGCTCGAATTTGGCTCCCTCATCAACGAAGACCATGGCCGGTCCGAGGTTCTGCCACACGTAGGAAAGCGCGGTGAAGTCCTCAACAGCCAGCGAGTACGCCGGAGCGATCGGAGCGTAGGGAAT
>DATFTB010000272.1:0-8002 GCA_035262325.1 Candidatus Acidiferrum sp. | reverse complement strand
CGCCCAACCTGGCTTATTCACCTGGCGCCCGCGCGCGATACCCAGGGCATCCTCCGGGACGTTGTCCGTAATGGTCGACCCGGCCGCCACGTAAGCGCCATCGCCAATCCTCACCGGCGCCACCAGCGCCGCATCGCTGCCGATAAACGCCCGGTTCCCAATCGTTGTCGGGTTCTTCTGAAACCCATCGTAATTGCAGATGATCGTTCCTGCCCCGATGTTTGTTTTACTGCCGATCTTCGCGTCACCCAGGTAGGTGAGGTGCATCGCTTTTGTGCCTTCGCCGACCACGCTCTGCTTCGTCTCGACAAAATTTCCCAACCGCGCGCCGCTTTTTAGCAGAGTTCCGACGCGCAACCGCGCAAACGGGCCGATCACGACGTCAGTCTCGAGCTTGCTCTCGCTCATGACGCAATGCGGCTCCACGGTCACCGTGTCTCCGAGCACGCAGTTATGCACGACGCTCCCGGTCTTCACCACGCAGCGCGCCCCGATTTTGGTCTTCCCGAGCAACTGCACGCACGGCTCGATCACCGTGTCTTCGCCAACCGTCACCTCCGGATCGATCAACACGGTCTCCGGAAACTGAATGGTCACTCCGTCGGTCATCAATTGTTCGCGCTTCCGTTCCCGGAACGTGTGGTCCACCTCCGCGAGGTCCGCCCGCGTGTTGCACCCGAGCATTTCCCGCGAATCCGCGGCAATCTCGGCCAAAACCGTCTCGCCCTTCGCATTCATGACCCCGACCGCGTCGGTCAGGTAGATCTCCCGGTGCTTGTTGTTCGGCTTAACCTGTCCGAGCGCGGGCCAAAGTTTCGCCGTCGCGAAGCAGTAGATGCTCGAGTTGATTTCATTCAACTCGCGCTGCTCGGCCGTCAGCTGGGACTCTTCGACAATCGCCAAGACGGCGTCTCCGCCCTTTCGCAAAATCCTTCCGTACCCGGAGGGATCCGCCAGCACCGCCGTCAAGATCGTCGCTGCCGCCTGGCCCTGCTTGTGCTTCTGGATGAGCGCCTTCAATGTCTCGGTTTTGACGAGTGGTGCGTCCCCGGGCA
This sequence comes from Candidatus Acidiferrum sp., assembly GCA_035262325.1. Lineage (GTDB taxonomy): Bacteria > Acidobacteriota > Terriglobia > Acidiferrales > UBA7541 > Acidiferrum. Next base: position 6,947 of record DATFTB010000272.1, on the reverse strand, counting down.
AGACCACGACGAATTTCGCGTTCCCGATGGCGCGCTTGGCGACGAGCATGGCGTGGCCGGTGCCATTCTGCGGTTGTTGCAACACGGATTCGGCGCCGAGCGGTTCCACTATCTCGGCTACCTTCTCGGCTTGGTGACCCAGCACCGCGATAATCTTCTTTGCTCCGAGCCCGAGGCTCGCGCGGGCCACATGCTCGACGAGCGGCCGCCCGCCGGCGGTGTGCAGCACCTTTGCGAGGCTCGACTTCAGGCGCGTCCCCTTACCAGCGGCCAGGATTACAATCGCGACGTCTTTGTTGTTGGCCATGTCCGAAGCATTCTCGCGTGACAGGGGACATTTGACAATGAGTGCTTTTTGGGACCCGCCCCTCGAGCTTACCGAAGGGCGTGTCTCGCGGAGGTACGAGCTCCGGGGGCGTGCCGCGACCGGCTCAAGAGTTTGACGAACGGAATGGCCATCCGAGGGGTCGTCCTCGAGCCCGATGGGCCTCGCGGCACTGCCGTCGTCATCAGGGGTTGGATTTCACGTCCGGAGTGAACCGAGGAACCACAAGCCTCACCTCGCTCAAGCGGACTCTACCGTCGGTGAACGAGGCGTTTCGCGGCTCAGTCGGCGGCCGTAGAGGCGAGTTGCGCCGCCGCACGCCGTACTCGTACCGGCTCCCTTGTGGTGATTTCCCAGCAGCTTCGGTCGGCGAGCAGCTTGCTCACCAATTGGGTGTGCAGGCCGTGTCCGGCCTTGCGCGCTTCGACCCTTCCGAGCAAGGGCAAACCAACCAGCGCCAGGTCGCCGATCAGGTCGAGCGCCTTGTGCCGCACGAATTCATCGTCGTAGCGCGGTGGCCCGTTGAGGATGCCGTCTTTCGTCAGCACGATGGCATTGTCAAGGGAACCGCCTCGGATCAGTCCCATGGCCCGCAGCGGCTCGATGTCGCTTTCAAAGCAAAACGTCCGTGCCCTCGAAAGCACTTTGCGGAAACTCTCGGCGTTTACCAGCATATCGACTTCCTGCTCGCCGACAAGCGGGTGCGCAAAGTCCACGTAGCAGCGAACTCGAAATTCATCCGCGGGATAGATCCCTATGCGTCGTCCGTTCTCGACCACTTCGACCGGCTCGCGCACCCTCAAGAAGCGCCGCTGCCGCCGCAGGTTCCGGATTCCTGCCTGATCGAGCAGCCGCATGAACGGCTCGGCCGATCCGTCGAGAATCGGCACCTCAATCGCATCGATGTCGATGAAGATGTTGTCAATCCCGCAGGAATAGATGGCCGCCAGCAGATGCTCGGTTGTCGAAAGCAGCACGCCTTTTTTCATCAAGCTGGTGGCATAACTGACGCGCGCGATATTCCTTCCATGCGCTTCAATCGGAAATTGCTCGAGGTCCACGCGTCGAAACACAATTCCCGTATCCGCCGGAGCCGGCACGAGCCGAATGCGGCTGTGTACTCCCGTGTGCAGGCCAACGCCGTGGGTTTCCACCACGCGCTGAATACTGGTTTGAAACATAGGATGGATTCTAAAATTCTATCATACTGCAAGCCGTGTCAAGCAGAATTTCTTCCCTGTTTTCAGCTAGTTAGGGAAAACATTTGCCATGCCCTCTCTTCTGCTGTGGTTTTTAGGCAACAACTCCCCGTTTTCCCGTGTCGCGCCCGCACTGTGCCCTCCCCCTCTCCGATATTAGCGACCCACCCTATCCAACTCTCCGGGCCGTCCGTCCCATCAGAATGGTATACTTATGCTCTTGTCTTCATTTTGAAGGTGGTGAGGAATGAATCGATTTGCGCGCTTCGCTATCATGGCTGTTTCCGCTCTTATCGTGTGCTGGGTCGGCATCGGCCACGTTCTCGGGCGCACCGCCAACGACAAGGCGTACAAATCGCTCGTCGTTTACAGTGAAGTTCTGCAAAAGATTCAGCAGGATTACGTCGACGAGCCCAATATGCATCTCGTCACTGCCGGCTCCCTGCACGGCCTTCTCGAGTCTCTCGACTCGGAGTCCAGCTACCTGACGCCGCGCGAATACACCGAGTACAAGGAGAAGTCCGCCAATCCGGGCATGGGCGAGAGCGGCTTGAACCTCAGCAAGCGCTCTGGCTACATCGTCGTCACTTCCGTACTTCCCGACAGCCCGGGCGAAAAAGCAGGACTGCGCAGCGGTGATTTTCTCGAATCGGTCGCCGGCTTTACCACCCGCGAAATGTCGGTCGGTCAGGCGAAAAACCTCCTCGCAGGTCAGCCCGGCACTGGCGTGAAAGTGGGAGTCATTCGTCGCGGGCGCACGCAACCTGAGGAGATTGAAATCGTCCGCCAGAAACTGCCGCCGACGAAGCTCATCGTTCAAAAAGTCGACAACGAAACCCTGGCTCTCCGGTTCCCTTCGATCGATCCCGGGCGCGCCGACGAGGTACGCGGGCATCTCCAGGAAGCCCAGAAGCAGGGCATCACGCGCGTGATCCTGGATCTTCGCGATTGCGGCCGTGGTCAGGCCTCCGAGGCGTTTGCCATTGCCCGCTTGTTCATTCCCTCGGGCACGCTCCTCGCCCTAAAGGGGCAGACAGTCCCGGAGCAGGTTTTCTCTGCCGATCCCTCCAAAGTGGTTTGGAAGGGACCTGTGTCGGTCTTGATTGACGTCACCACCACCGGCGCTGCTGAGGTCCTGGCCGCCTCTTTCGCCAACAGCAAGCGCGGTGACCTCGTCGGCGAGCGCACCTTTGGCCTAGCCTCCGAACAGAAGCTCATCACCATGGATGACGGCGCCGCCTTGATCCTGACCGTCGCGAACTACTACAAGCCCGATGGCAAGTCGATTCTCGAGGAAGGTGTTGCTCCGACGGAAGTCGTGCGCGCCGCTTCCCTAGCGGCTGACGACGGCGAAGACGGCGAAGACGTAGCGTCGCCGGGCGCGAGCCCGCAGAAGGAACCGCCCGCCGGTCCTCGTCCTCTCTCGAGCGACGACCCGGTTCTCCGCCGCGCTCTCGAGCTTCTGAAGGCTCCCGCTTCGGCAAAGAAGGCCGCCTAGAAGCGCTCGTCGGCTCGTGAAATCTCTTATTGCCCGGTTGGCCCGCCCGTCGTCCGCTGCTTTGGCACTCTCTTGTCTCGCGCTTTGCTTCTCTCTCGCGGGCTGCGACAAAATCAAATCCGCCGCCAATTCCATCTTTAAGTCCCGGCGCCCTCGAAAAGTCGAGCCCGCCCCTCCCGAAAAGCCGCCGACCGTTACACCAACCGTTATGCCGACCGTTCGTGGTCCTCGCCTCGCGATCATCATTGACGACCTCGGCGCTGATGCGGCTTCGGCCGACGCCATTTTTTCATCCCTGCATTACCCGCTCACGCTTTCCATCCTCCCGAACCACGTTCATTCGGCGGAGATCGCCGAGGAGGCTCGCCGCCGCGGATACGAGGTCATGCTGCACCTGCCAATGCAATCCATCGGTAACCGGGCTCCCGAGCCTAACGAGCTCCGCGAAGGCATGTCTTCGGCCGAAGTCTCCCGGTCACTTGCCGAGATGCTCGAAACGGTCCCTCACGCGGCGGGCGTCAACAACCATCAGGGCTCGCTCGTCACCTCCGACGGCCGCCTGATGGCCGACCTGATGCCCCAGCTTCGCGAGCGCAACCTCTTCTTCATCGACAGCCGCACTTCTGCCGCCACCGTTGCCTACAAGGCGGCGCAAACGGCTCACGTCCGCTCGTCGTTCCGCAACGTTCCGTTTCTCGATGATGTTCGCGAGGTCTCGGCGATTCGCAGGCAACTCACGCTGGCCATCCGTGACGCGAAGGAAAAGGGTCAAGGCATCGCGATCGGCCACCCGCACCCCGAAACTCTTCAAGCCCTAGCTGAGCTGTTACCGCAAGTAGAAGTCGGCGGCGTGCATCTCGTCTACGCCTCCGACCTCGTCCACTGACGGTCTAGCCTCCGAATGCGGGAGCCTCGGCCACGCGCTCGCTCTTCTTTGCGGGAAACAACCACATCACCACCAGAAATTGCAGCCCCATGGTCACAAAACAGAACACGCTGGCCTCCGGCCCCACGCTTCCTCCGGTCAACCACTTCGGCCCGCGCAACAGGGAATCTGACAAGTGCCCGAAAACGAACTCGCCGCTGTCTGGCACCGAATACAGGAAGCTCTCGGCCCAATCGAACCCGGCATGCAACCCGACGGCATACCAGAGATTTCCAGTTCTCTTCAATGTGAAGACAAACAGGAGCCCGACGACGACAATGCTCGCCGCGCCCACCCAATCCTCCCCCCGATTACTCAGGTGCACAAGCCCGAAACCCACGGACAGCAAGACGCCTGCCGGCCAGAAACCGACCAGCTTACTCAGGCCGTGTTGCAAATAGCCGCGGAATAGAAACTCTTCATACAACCCCACGAAGATGAACCCCAGCAGTTGCAGTAAACCCCACTTCAGAATGTCTTCGCCGTGCTGCGCCAGTCGGCCAAACGAATATGCTCCGAAAATCGTCACAAGCCCCACCAAAACCGAAGCTTCCGCCAGTCCCAGCAGGAAGCCAATCGAGAAATTCGCTTTAAACGCCTCCTTCAGGGGCAGACCATACTCGCCAAACGGAGTTTTCTCCGCCAAGGAAAGCAACCAGGTCAGCCCGAATACAAGCGCAAAATTCCCGGCCTCGAAAAACAGCAGAAATTGCGGCGAGGTCATACCCCGCTCGAGACCGAACAGCCGCGTAGCCTGCGCGTACACGAGGCGTTGGCCAATGCCAACGGTAAGGAACAAAAACAGAAACAGCTTCGAGAGCGTGCGGAGCCGCTCCATTCGGCGGTCTGTCGCTACACGTTGCTGGGGCAACTGCAATTGCCCGGCAGTCGCATTGTCTTGTTCACCCGCCTTCGGCTGCTCCTCTTCCATCGCATCTCCCGGCGGCAGCCGGCTTCCCCATGCGTGATCGAAACCGGCAGCTTGTGATATAACCGTCTAACATCTGCGTAAAGGTTAGTGCCCCTTCATCCTCTCATGGTTGCTGCGCCCAGTTCCAAATCACCTCTCGTCGCCGGCCGTCTGGCCCTCGATTTCGCCAACATCTCCTCGGCTGGCGATCTCTCCTGGGAGGACTTTGTCACCTTCCTCATAGACGCCCACCTCGTCTCGCAGGACCGCGCCGCGCGCCTCCTCCCTTTCCTCACGACGGAACCCCGCGCCGTCGACGCTGTACTCCTTCGTACCCTTCGCCTTCGCGAGTCTCTCAGGGCTATCTTCGCTTGTATTGTGGACCGCGAGCCCTTCCCAACTTCCTGGGCCGAGCCCGTGAACGAAATCCTGCGCATCACGGAAGGACACGATGAACTTGTCTTCCGCGAAAGTGCCTGGTCTCTCAAATTCGTTGCTCGGGAGGGCGGCCTCGAGTGGTTGCTTGCCGCCATCGCCCGTTCTGCTGCCGAACTCCTGGTCGAAGGCCCGGCGGCTCCGATTCGCCGCTGTGCGAATCCCTCTTGCGGCCTCTTTTTCTACGACGACTCTCGCACGCACCGCCGCCGCTGGTGCTCTATGTCGGCTTGCGGCAATCGCCACAAAGTGGCTTCTTTTCTCCGCCGCCAGTCCTCCCGCCGGCGTTCCTAGCTCGCCTTTCGCGGTTTCCTTGCTTCTTTGCCTGTTCTTTTGTCGAGACCCGGTCGCGAACCCGGCTCTCGACCCGTCCGCTCTATTTCACGTATTTCGGCTCCTCTCCTTTTCCCCACGGATCGTAATTGTGCGCAAACTCCACCCTCTTTGCGATCGGCGGATGGCTATAGAGCCAGAAGGTAATGAACGCCGAGGGATTCGGATCCGCCAGATCTTTCTCGCCCATCACCTGGAATGCCCTGGCCGCTTCTTCGGAGGAGTCGGGCACGATTCCATGCGTCAGTTCGAGCCCGTACACGTCGGCGGCATGCTCGACCATGCGGCTGAATCCGTTGCGGACCGGTTCGGCCAGAAATCCCAGCACCTCGACGATCAGCAGCAGTGCCCCGAGCGCCGCCCAGTCTTGTTGACCTCGAATTCCCCATGACGCGCCCCATCGCCCCAAAACCCACTGGAGCGCCCGGTACGCCACATACAACCCAACCAGCAGAGCAGCCAGAAAGAAGGCGAACCCTTTCACCACGTGCCCCAACGCGTAGTGCCCGATCTCGTGCCCGACAACAGACAGCACCTCTCCGGAAGTCAGCTTGCGGATCGTATTGTCCCAAATCACAACGCGCTTCGACGCCCCGATCCCCGTCACGTAGGCGTTGATCTGATTTGTCTTGGCGCTCGCCTGCATCAAATACATGCGCTCGGCCGGTATCGGCATTCCCGCCTTCTCGGTGAGTTTTTCAATCGACCGGACGAGCGCCGGATTTTTGTCCTTGAGCGGCTCGAACCTGTTAAACATCGGGTCGATCACCCAGGGAGTGACGAACACCAGAAAAGTCGCGAGCGGAACCGCCGCGAACCAGAAGTACAGCCACCAGGTCCGCGGCTTCCACCGCATCACCGCAAAAAGAATCAGCGCCACCACGAGCCCGAGTCCCACGTTCAGCAATTCCGCCTTCGTCCAATCCCAAAACCACGACCCCCAGCCCTGTATCGATTGCTGGTACCGCAGCGACAGCCCATGCCCGTAAACCCCGATCGGTAAGCGCAACACTCCCAGCAACAAAAGCAAACCCGGTACAAAAATCACGGCCTGCACCAAGAGACTCCCGGTCCGCCGTTCGGCGAAATCTCTCAACCTCGCCACCACTCCCAGCCTCAAAAGCAGCCACAGCACGAGGATGCTCCAGCCCACCGAGACGAAGTACAGCCGGTACCACGCCTTCGAGTACGCCACCGCCTTTCTGTATGCCTCCTTGCTCAATCGAAATTGATCCGTTTTTCGCCCGAGCGCCTGACCGGCACTTGGCGGCTCGCTCGGTTTCTCGGCTTGGGAACTTCCGGTGTGCGGGGTCTCGGCTTTG
>DATFTB010000271.1:0-4472 GCA_035262325.1 Candidatus Acidiferrum sp. | reverse complement strand
TTCTCCTCGTGTGCGAGCTTTAGGGACGATGAACTGAAGGCGCGTCGACGCGACTACCAAGAGCTTGCTCCCGCGCATCGGCGATCTCAAATGCCTGTCAGAATGTCATGCAAATAGAATCAGATACAATCACCCGCCGACGGGAGGGCTTCCCTACAATTCATGTTTTTTGAGTTGCGACACCGCGTAATCGCAGGCGCGCGCGGTAAGCGCCATGAACGTGATCGAAGGGTTGACGCACGAGGAAGAGGTCATGCACGAGCCATCCGTGACGAAGAGATTCTTCACGTCGTGTGCCTGATTGAACTCGTTCAGCACGGAAGTCTTAGGGTCCCGCCCCATCCGGGCAGTGCCCACTTCGTGGATTGCTCGGCCCGGAATCGAGATTTTCTGAGAGACGTTGATTTCGCGCACTCCGGCGACAGCGAGCATTTCAGCGGCTTGGGAGGCGATGTCCCGCGACATCGCCAGCTCGTTTTCGCCCCACTGGCAATGAATCTTCAGCGTCGGAATGCCCCAGGCATCGGCCTTTCCGGCCTCGATCTCGACATAATTGCTGTGATACGGCAGGCATTCTCCGAATCCGCCAATACCAAAACGCCAAGGACCCGGCGCTGTTAGCGTTTTCTTGAAACTCGGACCGAAACCGGCCATCCCGCCGCCACGCGCCCAATCGTCGCGGCCGCTGCCGCCCTGGTAGCCGTAGCCGCGAAGGAAATCTTTCTGCTTGGTCGTGACATTGCGGAAACGCGGAATGTAGATTCCGTTTGGCCGGTTGCCGAACGGAATTTTATCGGTGTGACCGGGTAAGATGCCTTCGGCGCCACTGCCCATGTGATGATCCATGAGGTTGTGGCCCAGTTCGCCGCTGCTGTTCGCGAGCCCATTCGGAAATTCCCGCGTGGCGGAGTTTAGCAGGATGCGCGTAGACTCAAGACACCCCGCGCACAAAAACACCAAGCGCGCCTTGAACTCGAGGGCCTCTTTCGTTTGCCCATCGACGACACGAACGCCGGTGACGCGCCGCGTGTTCGAGTCGAACATCAGGCTGTGCACCACACTGTAGGGCCGAATGGTGAGGCGGCCGGTCTTCTGAGCAGCTGGCAACGTCGAATTTAGGCTGCTGAAATACGATTGCGTGATGCAACCGCGCTGACACACGCCGCAGTAATGGCAGGCGGCGCGCCCCTTGTGCACCTGCGTAAGAACCGCACAGCGCCCAATCGTCAAGATGCGGTCGTCATAGTGCTTCTTGAAGGCGTCGCGGATGTCCTGCTCGACACAGGTCATTTCCATCGGCGGCAGGAATTTTCCGTCCGGCAAATGCGGAAGACCTTCAGCCTGGCCGCTAATTCCGGCAAACTCCTCCACGTAGTCGTACCAAGGGGCGATGTCTTTACAGCGGATCGGCCAATCGATCGCGACACCTTCTTTCGCGTTGGCTTCGAAATCCAAGTCACTCCACCGGTAGGTCTGGCGTCCCCAGGTGATGGATTTGCCGCCCAACTGACGCCCGCGAATCCAGGTGAACGGTTTTCCCTCTTCCCACGAATACGGATTTTCGAGGTCGTTGACAAAAAACTTGCCGGAGAATTGATCGCAATCCTCCACTGCGCGCTGGATATTCTGAGTGCGCAAGAGCTCCCGGCGATCATCCCAGTCCCGGAACTTCATCTCCCAGATGGGCACGTGCTCGTCGTAGTCCTGCTCGGGAACAATCATGCGCCCGGCTTCGAGCAGGAGTACGTTCAGGCCCTTTTCGGTCAATTCTTTGGCTGCCCAGCCGCCGGTGATTCCGGAGCCAACAATAAGGGCGTCGTAGGTGGTCTTGGCCATAGATCTTTTTGCTATGCGTTCTTCGGCGAAGTCACTGGAGCGCACCCGTGAAACGTACCGGGTATGATTTCGCGTTTCAGCTCTTGGGTCTGGCCGATTTCGGAGGTGTAATAGCCGTGGATGGTCATGAGCTTGAAGGAACGGAAGAACTCGCCACGCAGTTGATTGAAGTCCCGGTCGGGAGAAACGGCAGGATGGCTCGGAGGGCTATGGAGCCAATCAACGGAATCGTCGAGTACCTGAAGCATGGCCGATTGCTGGGTGGGCGAAGCCTCGAGGAAGCTCTTCCCAAATAGCGCATTGGCTTGAGTGTCTACGTCATCAAGTCCGGCGAGGAAGCGCGCACTTTCCTCCGCCGTAGCCCAGTCGGTCAATATGACGTCCATGAATTCGTTCACGCGCGCGGCCTTGGCACCCGGGGTATCCGTCGCTGGAATGAGCAGATCGATCATGGCCACGACGATGGCGTTCTGATGCGGGGTCAGGGTGCGAAGCCCGTACCCCGCGGAGGTCTGGGCCTGCTTGAGAAGAAGCGTAACCTCCGGCGGCAGCACGGGCACAACTGCCGTAGCGGAAAGAACCCGCAATAGGTCACGCCGAAGCATACGGTCCTCTCATTAATCGAGACAGCCGCACACGCGTAGTGCGGCCTTGCCCGACGAGCGGGACGCGTCGATGGCAGAACGCCGAGCGACGCACCTCACGCACCGAGAATCTCGTCGCGGACATTCTTCAGAACGTAGGCCGCCCGTTCAACGCCCACTTCGCCGGATAGGATCGGGTCTTCATTCTCGATGCTGAGAATGCCCTGGTAGTCGATGTCCATGTAGGCCTGCATCACCGCCTTCCATGTGGAAGCGCTGTGGCCGTAACCCACCGCGCGGAAAGCGGCGGAAGCGTGGGGCAGGTCAGCTTTTTCGAAAACAAAATTCAGCACGCCGTATTTCGCGACATTTTCGGGATAGAGAACCGTGTCTTTCATGTGCGCGTGATAGATCATTCCCTGTTTTCCGAGGAAACGAATCACCTCCACCGGGTCGCAACCCTGCCAGAAAAGATGGCTTAAGTCGCAGTTCGCGCCGATCTCTTCGCCAACGGCTTCTCGCAGCCGCAGGAGCGTGCGGGGATTGTAGACGACAAAATTTGGATGCATTTCAAATGCGAGGCGATGGATGCCGTGATCGCGCGCGAATTTCGCGGCCTCTTTCCAGTAAGGAATGACCTTCTCCTTCCATTGCCATTGCAGCATCTGGTCGTACTCTTCTGGCCAGCGGTAGGTGACCCAGTTGGGTTGCGTGTCTGTCGGCGACCCCCCCGGGCATCCGGAGAATCCAACAATTACCTTCACGTCGATGCGCTCGGCCAGCTGCACCGTCTTTCGAAAGGTGTCAGCGTCTTTCGCGGCGTGCTTTGCATCCGGATGCACGGGATTTCCGTGGCAGCTTAGCGTCGCAACGCGAACCCCGCGATCTTCGAACTTCTTCACCCAAGCCTTTGCTTTTCCGGAATCATTGTAGATCTCATCCAGGGGGCAGTGGTTCGCGCCGGGATAGCCTCCCGTGCCGATTTCCATCGCTTCGAGACCAAGCGCGGTCACCCGATCGAGCATTTCGTCCAGCGAGAGCTTGGCATAAACGGGGTCGAAGACTCCAATCGGGATTTTCTTCTTGGCGCCGAGAGATGCCTGCGCGGCGAGAGAAGCGGCGGGAAGTCGAGTGTCGAGTGTCCCCGCAGCCTCCGCCAGTTTAGACGCACCGGGTATTGCCGCGGCCAGAAGGCCTGTGCCTCCAGCAGCAAGAAATTGTCTGCGGCCAAGGCCTGCGGAAGAATCCGAATCCTTCGGACGTCGTGAGCTCATTCGAGAGCCTCCAGTTGGTTGGAAAAAGGGTGGAGCAAGAATACCAAAAAAAATTATACGCCCACCGACGCGCAACGGGCAGCGAAACTCGCGATCATTTCGGCGGCCGGAGCTTCTGGATTGGAGGGATAGAGACGGCCTCGGTCAGCGCCCGCTCGGGCTGGCTCTTACCATTCTGAAGCGCGTCCACGAGCATCCCGATAGCCTGGCCGGTATTCGGGGGGATGTAGACGGTTGCTGTCAGCACGCCGGTGCGAACCCAGGCCTGTCCCGTCTTGGGGAGCCCATCGCAGCCAAGAAACGGAAGACTCAACCATCGCTCGCGTTCCGTCTCGGAGAGCATTTCCTGGAAGGCCTTTCGCGCGCCGATGGCCATCGAATCATCCTGCGCCGCCACGAGGTCCACCCTGGCTTTTTGCGATGTCGAGAGTTTGAGCCACGAGCGCACCGCTCGCTGCGAGCTCTCCTCGGTCCACTGGCCCTTCAGCATGATCAAGTGGATATTCGCCGGCTTGGCTTCTTGCATGCCGGCCGTGCGCTCTTTCGCGGCTGAATTCTCCGAAGGTCCCTGAATATAAAGGACCGTACCTCCTGCCGGAAGCAGAGCCGCGCACTGGCGTCCCTGAATCCTCCCGATTTCGACATGGTCGGAACTCACACAGAAGATCGGTGCTTTGTTCGTGCGCCGGAGTTCGGAAATATAATTCGCTTCGCGATTGAGCACCGCCCAGCCAATTCCAGCGTTGACTGCGGCGCGCGCCACTTGCGGTAGCGACGT